>NZ_QSFE01000007.1:0-136658 GCF_003467145.1 Collinsella sp. AM44-11 | reverse complement strand
TCGGCTCCGCTGCAGCTTGGAAGCAAGGCAGGGGCGATCCAAGCCGATTTGGGCGCCCTGCTCTCGGTGGCGCGGGCAGGTGGCGAGTAACGCGGAGCGGTAGACGCGCAATGAGGTTTTAGCCGCAGCCTCCGAACGAGAGGGCTCGGAGGCTGGTATTCCTGAATCGCAGGTCACGATGGGTTATCGGAATCGCGAAGAGCGGATACCGCCAGTAACCCCCCTTCGGAATAGGCGTTGAGCAGCTCCTGGGCATGGGCGAACTCGGGGCCTCGTCTCCAGCCGAGCAGGCGGTTGACGGCCAGATTGCCCTGGACGTTGTGGACGAAGAGCAGGAAGGCGTCTTCGCGTGAAAGCCCTGTTTTCTCCATGACCCAGGGAACCATCTGCTCCGCTCCGCGTTCTATGACGCGCTGGGCTACGCGAGCGTATGCGTCGCTGTCCGAATAAAGCAGGCGATAATCGTCGTCTGCCGGCGGACGCTGGCAAAGCTTTGCCGATTCAACCCCCTCAAGCGGGGGAGCCGCTGCCAATGCCTCGTCGATAAGCGCATCGAGCAGCGCGTACTTATCCTCGCAATGCAGATAGAACGTTCCCCGGTTGATCTCGGCGCGGCGGCAGATGTCCGCCACCGTCATCTTCGCGAAGCCGACCTCGGCCAGCAGCGCGAAGAACGCCTCCTGTATGACCGAGAGGGTGTAGCGCCGCCGGCGGTCGATCTTGGTTTCTCCCATCGCCTCTCCAATCTGAGTCGTTTGACAATGTCCAGTAGCTGTTCGTTTATCGACAGGTGCACGCGTTTGTTCATTGCCCCTGCGAAAATCAACAAGGATACTGTTTATAGACACCTGTTTTTTATAGCTGAAAGGGAGCACGGATGACCCTGTGCGAGAAGCTCGGCATCGGGCTTGTCAGCCGATCGTTTTCCCATCGGGCCGTCTATCGAAACGGCGGCACGTCATACGATTTGAGCGATTGCGAGCCTGCTGCTTGCAAGCAAGATATCGAGGCTTTTGCCCGCAAGGTGGGGGAGGCTGATTGTGTGTTTACGGGAGAGGCAGGTAGGCAGGCGTTATGAGCATCTGCATCAAAAATCAGATTCAGAATATGAATATCGTCATCGGCTGCACGGTGGGGTGTCCATATTGCTATGCCCGTAACAATGTGAAACGTTGGCATATGATTGACGACTTCGCTGATCCTGCGTTCTTCCCGAGCAAGCTCAAGATGATGGAAAAGAAACGCCCGCAGAACTTTCTCCTTACCGGCATGAGCGATCTCTCCGGGTGGAAGCTGGAATGGCGAGACGAGGTATTTGCAAAGATCCATGAGAATCCACAGCATCAGTTCCTGTTCCTGACCAAGAGACCCGATTTGCTGGATTTAGATACCGACCTGGAAAACGCATGGTTCGGCGTTACGGTGACGAGGAAAGCGGAGCTGTGGCGTATCGACGCCCTTCGGAAAAACGTCAAAGCAAATCACTTCTTCGTTACTTTTGAGCCGCTATTCGACGATCCCGGTACGGTCGACCTTTCCGGAATCAACTGGATCGTCGTCGGTACCATGACCGGGGCGCAGAGCAGGAAGGTTCATACGGAACCGGAGTGGGCATGGTCTTTGACGGACCAGGCGCACGCGCTTGGCATTCCAATGTTTATGAAGGAAGACCTCGTCTCTGTCATAGGGGACGAAAACATGATTCAGGAATTGCCGGAAGAATTCGAAAGAGTGCTGGAGGTGCAGAGAACATGGCGGAAGTGATCGATGGAATCCTCATCAATGAGGTGGAAGCAAAGAACATCATGACCAAGTCCAGCCTGCCGGTAGGCGGCTACTCGGTCAATCCCTATGTAGGCTGCACGCATGCCTGCAAGTATTGCTATGCCTCCTTTATGAAGCGCTTTACCGGACACAAGGAGGAATGGGGCACCTTTCTTGATGTGAAGCATTGGCCGGAAATCAAGAATCCGAAGAAATACGCTGGACAGCGGGTGGTTATCGGTTCTGTGACGGATGGCTACAATCCACAGGAGGAGCGATTCGGGAATACCAGGAAACTCCTGGAGCAGCTGATTGGCAGCGATGCAGATATTCTGATCTGCACAAAGTCCGATCTTGTGGTACGGGATATCGATCTGCTGAAGAGGCTTGGACGAGTGACCGTTTCATGGTCGATCAACACGCTGGATGAGAACTTCAAGAACGATATGGACTCCGCGTCGAGCATCGAGCGTCGTATCGCTGCTATGAAGCAGGTGTATGACGAAGGTATCCGTACGGTCTGCTTCGTGTCCCCGGTATTTCCCGGCATCACGGATTTTGAGATGATTTTTGAGCGAGTAAAGGATCGGTGCGATTTGTTTTGGCTCGAAAATCTCAATCTTCGGGGTGGTTTCAAAAAAGCGATCCTGGATTATATCGCCGAGAAACATCCCAATCTCGTACCGCTTTACGATGAGATCTATAACAAGCGCAACCGTAGCTATTTTGAAGCGCTTGAAGTAAAAGCCGAGGAAATGGCCAAGAAGTACGATTGCCCCTTTGTGGACAACGAAATGCCTTATGGCAGAGTCCCCCAGGGGCATCCGGTGATCGTGGACTACTTCTATCACGAGGAAGTCCGAGGGTCAGATAATAGCGGAAAAAGAAATCGTTAAACGAAAACCGACGACGATTCGCTCGAGCGATCAGCGTCCACGCGCGGCTTCTGCCGATTGGCGCAACGGGCGACGGATTAAGGGATCGCTCGGGCGGATGATCCCGCTGCAGTACAGGCGGTCGCTCAATTTAGCGGCATGAGCGTTTTCGCACGGAAAACCAGTATCCCCTGTGCCGAGTTTAATCGTAGCGAATACAATGGGCACTGAGCATCAATCGAAAGTAGTCAAGAGCCTTTTCGACGGCTTCTACCACCTCTACCCCAGCCTCGAGCAGCAATGGGCATACTATGCGCGATACATCGACTTCATGCTGCGCGAGCTGGCCTCGCAGCCCTATCTCGACCTACGGTCCCTCATCGGCCATAAGGACTACTTCATCCTGAGCACCAATGTGGACACCCAAGTCGAGAAGACGTTTCCCACCGAGAGGATCTGCAACTATCAGGGAAGCTTCGCGCACCTTCAGTGCAAGCAGCCATGCTGCGACGAGCTCTTCGACGCGAGCCCCTACGTCGAACGCATGCTCGCGGGCATGGCGGGGTTCGAGGTCCTCAGCGAGGATATCCCCCGATGCCCGCATTGCGGCTGGCAGCTTGTGCCGTGGGTGCGCGATGACACGTTTCTGCAGGGTGCGGTATGGCGCGAGAGCCTCGGACGATACGAGCGCTTCGTGCGCGAGCGCAGCGATCGCCGCGTGCTGTTGCTGGAGCTCGGCGTGGGCGAGATGACCCCCGGCATCATCACGCTCCCGTTCTGGAGCATGACCGCGAAGCTGCCGGATGCGCACCTTTTGAGCGTAAACATCTCGGGCGGCTCGGCTCCGCTGCAGCTTGGAAGCAAGGCAGGGGCGATCCAGGCCGATTTGGGCGCCCCGCTCTCGGCGGCGCGGACGGCGAAGGTATTTAAGCCTCCTTGTTAGTCTCTTTGAGATATTCCCCGTCGCCCACGGGCTCTAACCACTCGTTGGAGGCCTCCTCGCCCGGAACCTCCAGCGCGAGATGGGAGAACCAGCTCTCGGGCGCGGCTCCGTGCCAATGTTTCACACCCGGGGCGATGTTGACCACATCGCCAGGGCGCAGCTCCTGTGCCGGTTTACCCCATTCCTGGTAGAACCCTCGACCAGCCACGCAGATGAGAATCTGTCCGCCGCCGTTTTTGGCGTGGTGCACGTGCCAGTTGTTGCGGCAGCCGGGCTCGAACGTCACGTTGTAGACGCCAACCTGCTCGGTTGATAGAGGCGCGAGGTAGCTTTGCCCGATAAAGTACTTCGCGAATGCATCGTTGGGGGCACCGATGGGAAAGGCCATCTCGTTTTGGTGCTCGGCTTTTGCATCAGCGGCATCGTCATCCGCCCAGACCTCCTTCGCCATGCGAAAGGCCGCCCATGCCTTGGGCCACCCCGCGTAAAACGCGGCGTGGGTAAGGATTTCCGCTATCTCCGCCCTGGTTACACCGTTATTCTTTGCGGACATCAGATGGTATTGGAACGAGGAATCCGTCAGTCCCTGCGCCATCAGCGCCACCACCGTCACCACGCTGCGGTCTCGAAGGGAAAGCTCGCCCTCTCGGCTCCACACCTCGCCAAACAGCACATCGTCATTGAGCTGTGCGAATTTGGGGGCAAAGTCCCCTAGGGCATCTCTGCCTGCCGTCTGTTTAATTGCCATGATCGATCTCCCCCTGTCGATGGTTTAGGTGCAAATCTGTTTCCGCATTACGAAACACCCTTTGCAATCCCTGTTCTAATGACGAGAATGAAGGTAATACCTAAACCTGACTTTAGGTCAAGGAATGAATTCGAGATTGATTCGGAGGAGCCATGTACACAATCGGACAGGTGTCGGAGATGTTCGGCTTGCCCGCCTCAACGCTGCGCTATTACGACAAGCAGGGATTGTTCCCAGCATTGGAGCGGACGTCCGGCATTCGGCAATTCGGCGATACGGAACTCGAGGCGCTTCGGGTCATCGAATGCCTCAAGAAAGCGGGGATGGAGATCAAGGACATCCGTCTATTCATGGAATGGTGCGCGGAGGGTCCATCGACATACCCCAAACGCAAGGCCATGTTCGAGGAGCGGAAGACCCACATGGAGCTAGAGATCGCGAACATGAACCGCGCGCTGGACATGCTGAAGTACAAATGCTGGTACTACGAGCAGCTGAATCAGAGCAACAACGAGGCTGAGCTGAAGGCACTGATTCCCGACGGCTTGCCAGAAGACATCAAAGAGGCCTACGAAAACGCTCACGCTCGATAGTGCCAAAAACGTCCCTTCTGAAACTCAACCATTGTTTAAGATGTCACAACTTAGGCAACAAGACTGGTTGCCCCGGTACGCAACGGGAGGGTCGACGCGGCTGGCATCGACCCTCCCATTTCCCAAACGGCATAAAGCTACTTGCTCACAACCGAGATGCGCTGGGCGACGTGGTTACCGGACTCGATCTCATCGACCATGGCAATCGCATAGTCAGCGTACGAGAGCGTTGACTCGCCGCGGCTGTTGAGCGTGAACTCCTCGCCCGCCAAGATATACTCACCGGTGCGCTCGCCGTCGGCCTGGAAGTCAGCAGCAGGGGAAATGAAGGTCCACTTGAGGCCGTCCGTTTCGCGAAGGTGAGCAAGGACTTTGCCGGCCGCGGCGGACAGCGGCTTCCAGTCATCGGGAAAGTCCGGGCCCATATCGACGGTGACCGTATGCTCGGGGTTGACGAACAGCGAGCCCGCGCCACCCACGATGAGCAGGCGCACATCGGTGTCGACCAGCACATCAGCCAAGTGGATGCCCGCGTCGGTGATACCGGGGATGGTCTCGGGCGTCCAGCCGCCCACGGCGTCCACCACGGCGTCGAATCCTTCGAGGTCTTCCGTCGTGAGCTCGAGTGCGTCCTTGATGACGGAGTTCTGAGCGGCGGTCCTATTCTCGCCGCGTACGATGGCGGTCACGTCGAATCCGCGACGCACGGCCTCCTCAACGATGAGGCTGCCGGCCCTGCCGTTCGCTGCTACAACTGCGATTTTCTTGGTCATCATGCTTTCCTTTCGACCTGCGGCACTCGCCGCCGCTTTCCTTGCAGCTCATACGATACGCGTCAAAGGTATATAATGGAAAGTAGGCACATAATAGTGCTGTAAGCACCAAAAGGAAACTAATGTAAATGACGTGCATGATTGCAGACGGAGGTTTCGCGAATATGACGGCACCGACTTTGGAGGACCTGCCTGCCTGCCCAGTGGAGACAACGCTTTTACTCATCGGCAACAAGTGGCAGGTGCTCATCCTGCGCGAACTCTCGCTCAAAGGCACGATGCGCTTTAAGGAGCTGCAACGCTCGATCGGCAAGATTTCGCAGAAAGTTCTTACCAGCAACCTACGAACCATGGAGGAAACGGGGCTCGTTCATCGTGAAGCGTTCGCAGAGGTGCCCCCACGGGTGGAGTACTCGCTCACCGACCTGGGACAGACACTCAGACCCGTTCTTGACGCAATGAGAGCTTGGGGCGAGAACTACAAGGAGCAGCTCCGCGGCGGCGGGCTTCGATAAGTAGCTCCTACTGGTTACACGCCTACAGAAACCCCTCCGTCCTATCGCCATCACGGGAAACCCTCCTCCTTGGTTCTCGCCGCAAACGGCTTCGAGGCCGCGCTGGCGGTCCCGGCACGGCTGGAGTCGGCCCGCGCGAGCAGCGGAAAGGGACACACGCCCTTTACCAAGGTAGATTGCTGCTTTCGCTTCCCGTTCCTTCCGCAGTATTCTCAAGGCGGATGCGCGGCCCGCGCTCTTGGCGCCTAGGGGGCGTCGCCGTCACATCGTTTCATTCGCGTCTCTCTTTAGCGTTGGCAAGACGTCGGTTCGTGCCGTTCGGGTGCACGCAGGTTTTGATAATGCGCACCATCTCATCGATAGGCGTTTCGCAGCCGCTTTGGATCCAGTCCTGAACCACGGCAGAGAGCCCATGCACATAAAAACTGATGACAAAGGCCCGCTGCTCGCTGGGATAGCCAAAGCGCTCCAACACTGGGTCGATGATGTGCTTCGCTAGGGCCTCGAATCGCTCCTGAGCTTGCAGCGTATGCCCGTTTGCGAGCATCGCGCGATAGATGGAGCAGCTGTCTTGAACGAACTCGAGGTAGGGCCTCAGATACTCGTTGGTTACGAAAACGAGCTCATCGAGGGAAGCCGTACGGATAGCCCCGATCGTGTCTGCGGCGCTTTGTTCAAAGCGCTCGAAGAACTTGGTGTTCACATGCTCCGAACACTCCTTCACGAGGTCAGGGACACCCTGGTAGTGAAGGTAGAACGTAGAGCGCCCCACCCCGGCCTTCTTGCAAATCTCCTTAACGGTTATGAACTCCGCGCCCTTGTTCTGCAGCAAGTCGAGCAAAGTCTCGTCCATAAGCTGCGCCGTCGTAAAGTATCTGCTCTGCTGCCTGTTCACCCAAGCCTGCCTCTCCCTGATGCCAAAAGCTATTCGCCGGCAATTCCCTTGGCAAGCTCCATTATCTCAAAGGCGTATTTCTTCTTAGAGGTTTCCAGAATCCGGCGATACAGCACAAGGTTCACGCTTGCGCCTGCGATACCCAAGATACCAAGGACGATTCCGAGCACAAACAACGTGCCCTCGCCAGGTCCCAGCATACCCATGGTCAGGCACATGCCCGCACCCAACAACAGCGAGAAAGCGATGCCAAAGCTGTAGGCGAAGACGTTCGCGGGGCGCTTTGCTTTGGCATCGAGCTTCTTGAGCGCGGTGAGCTTGGAGGCGCTTTTGGGCGCGTATTGCTTGGCGATCGATTCCGCGCAGATCTTGTCGGTGTCCATGTTTTCTTCCTTTTCTCTATGGCTTGTTTGACAACCCAAGAATAGGAAGAACGTGCAGGCGATTGAAGAACACAAACGGGACGTTGTGTCCATGTTATATCGGCGAATGTCGACACTCGCCGCAACTGCTCGGAATGATGATTGCGCTGTATTTCGTTATCAAATGGGCAGTGAAAAACGGCATAAAAGAAGCCTACGGTGCTGTCACTGGCAAGAATACCGCTGAAGATATCCAAAACGAAAAAGAGTTGAAAGAACTTGGATTGGATCAAGAGGATCGATAAATCCAGTTTCACTGCCCCTAAAACGGCCTCGCTTTGTCCTCGGGGACAATGATGCTCACTCATTCATTTGAATTCGTCTTGAGGAGCGCCTTGACGCGCAGAGCGTAACGTGTGGCCTAGAGAGGTCGTCCCCTGCGCTTTGTCCTTCGCGCGCCCGTGCTTACCTTGATAAGGTCGGCATCACGAAAGAGCATCGCTTCCTCGAGGTACCTGTCACGATTCCTGAGTCTGCTGCATTTCAAGAGCTGCTCCTAAAACTCGAATCTGATTACACTTTTGGGAGTTTCATAACTCTGCGCCACAAGATGAGCAAAGAACGCACCTCGATATGAATCGACTAAAGGAATTACGCACCTGCCGTGAGGCAGGCAGCCTGCTCAATCATCGCGGACTGCCAATTGATAAACCCCAAAAGCCGGACCGCACGGCGGCGCCCGTTTCGCTAAATCGGCTTGATGGAATGGCGGATCACGGTCTTGAGCTTCAATAGCTGGATGCGTTCAGAAATGGACACGAAGGCCCTCGGGTGTCATTCAAATCCAGTCTGCATCTTGGTTCCTCGACAGCGCAGCTTGGTTAAACGCCGAAGGTTCAGCTATCTTCGTCAGCTAGCATGAGAGCAACCCGAAGGGAGGACGCATGAAGATCACAATCGAAGAGCGAGAAGCAGCTCAAGATATAGAAGTCACGATCGTCTGCGTAAGGGTCGATCGCCGCGTGCTTGATATAACGGCTCGGCTGCGCATGCTTGACAGGAAGGTGACGGGCACGGCCGACGGCTGCACGCGCGTGCTGAGCGCAGAAGACGTCCTGTTCATCGAGTCGGTCGACAAGCACACGTTCATTTATACGGCCGACACGGTTCTCGAAACGGGCCTGCGCCTTTACGAGATGGAGGAGCGCCTGGCGGACTGCGACTTCCTGCGCATCGCGAAAGGTTGCATCGTCAACTTCCGCGCGATCACCGCCCTCAAGCCCGACGTCAACGGCAGGATCATCGCCACCTTGGAAAACGGTGAGCAGGTCGTTATCTCGCGCCAGTATGCGCCCGACGTCAAATCGAAGCTCGGTCTGAAGCAGTCGAAACGAAGGAAGGGAGACCGAAATGATTAACAGGGACATTATCGACACCGATAAAAAGACGCCCGTGGAAAACCTCAGGCAACTCGTGAAAAGCACCTGTATCGGCTTCACTGTTGCCATGATAGCCTTCTTGGCATTAGGGACTTGTTTCGCTGATGACACCGCCAAGCAGGGCATTAACTATTGCTGGTCGATTCTCGCCGCGTGCGTCACCGTCCCCGCGCTGCAGTTCGTGTTCTTCACGCCCGCGGTGATCAGACAGATGGCGTATCCCGCGCGCCTGGCGCTGTTCGACGTTTGCCTCTACGCAGCCCTCTGTGCATTGGCGTTTGTCTTTGCTTGGGTTCCCGTGAACAACCCCGGGGCGTGGGTTACCTTCACGGTTGTCTTTCTCGCCATCCTGGCGGTCCTCACTCTTGCTTTCAACGCCAAGCTGAGCCGCGAGACCCGCGAATTGAACGACAGGCTCGCGGAATACCGCAAGAGCAGGGAGACGGAATAAGGGTATAGCTGAGCATTATCGATGCTGGGCAAATCCTTACTCCCGATCCTCGGATTACCGCCCAGCGCGAGGACCTGATGCCAAGGCCGGCGCAGGGCGATGCTCGGCCCCGTTCGCTACCCCAAGCGCTTCCTGCGCGGTCACGCCCTTGTAGCCCCCCGTTCGCGCGCATAAGCGGGTTCATGTGCAGGGGAATGTCGATCCAGGTGCCGCTTGCTCGGTCAGCCTGATCGGATTGGAGGAAGACGACCTCGTGTTCAGCATAGACGATGGCGAAACTTCCTACGTATTGCGGTCTACCCAAGCCATCATTCGGTCCTCCTCGGTTTCGAAACTCGAATTTTTTTAAAGTTTCGAAACCGGGGAGGCAATATGCACAGGGATGCATCGAGGAGCAATTCCCAGTCGCGCCATGTCAGCAGCGATGCCGGGCGCATTCACACGTGCTACAATGCGGGCATCAGAGATGAAAACACAGTCCCCGTCGGGTAGTCGTGGGCGTGCGGGAGTCCGCATCAGTAACCTGCCTCCTTGGTTGTCCCTTCTCTGCATGGTCATCTACATAAAGGAGGAACCAACCATGCAGATCAGCGTGTCATCCACCCTGACCGTATATCATGACGGCCAATTCTGGGTCGGGCTGGCGGAGCATGTCGAGGACGGCAGATACGGCGTCGTCCGCATCGTCTTCGGTGCAGAACCGTCCAATGAGGAAATCCTGCAATTCGTTACAAGCAAATGGGCGAAGCTCTCGTTTTTCGGTGACGAGGCCACGGAAACAAGCAAGCCCGCGAAGAATCCCAAGCGACGCGCGTCGAGCAGCGAAAGCTGAAGCGCAAGCGGAAGCATCGCGGGCATTGATCGCCATTTGCAGCAAGGCAAACCATATACAGCAGCGGCGTCAGTTCCACTTGAAGCCGACGCCGCGTAGACGCTGATGGTGACGGCTATGCACGGGCACGGGCGCGCCGCCGCACTTCACAGCTTGTTTCTCAAGTATTTGGGACGCACACGCGGCGTTCAAAAATGCGGAGCGACTCCACATGGCTCGAGACTGAGCCGAGGTGCCCTACTTCTCGCCCTCCAGCAGCCCCACGATGCGGTCGATGTCGACGGCGAAGCGGGGCCTTCCCTCGCGCTCGTAGCGGTCGAGGTACGCCTGGCACTCGGAGACAATGCGCTTGGTGTTGCTGTCGATGATGCGCTGGAGCGTCTCGTAGTAGGCCGAGCCCTCGGTCCTTAAGCGGCGCTGGTAGGACTTGGTTATGGAGAACATCTTGATGTAGTGGATGCTGTGGCGACAGCCGGGGCGCGTCATGGGGCGGGGTGGTAACGCAAAGTACTGGTCTTTGGGCACGTTGGGGGCGATGTTGGAATGCAGCGGCACGGCGAAGTCCCTGCGCTTTCCGCGGAAACGCAGCCTCACCACCACGATGCAGGGGAGATTGTGCTTAAGCATGAGCTCGCGGTCGCCCTCGGCGAGGTCGAAGAAGTCCTGGGGATGGATACAATCTTCATCGGTTACGCCCCCTTCATACGAAGCGGGGCCCGCATCGCTGCGGGCCCCTACAGGTGGGCGATATTCTACGCCTTGCGGCGCCCCGTCGCCCACGGAGGTTAAACGTACACGTAAGCCGTACTCTAAAAGCCGCGGCTTCCGGCAAGTAGTTTACACCACGAAAGGTCGCTTTCAATGCGCATAGCTCGCAAAATAACACTCACCGGGCCGTCACCCCTGGCAGTTACCCTCCAATCTTCATTGGAGTCAGCAGGTCAATTCATATAGTCATGGGGGTTTAGCCTAAAGGGAATCAAATTTATACCCCCATAACTAAGGAATTATCTATTCCCACTCGATAACGAGTGTCGCAGGTAGATGGGGCGCTCGGATTGCCTCAACCTGTCTTATCAGGCATTTTCTCATCACAGCTTGATACTCATTTGGTCCTCACGGGAAGGAATGATCAAGGCGCAGGCTATATCTTCCCCGCTCGATGAGCACGATCCAGCTCATTCTGGAGTGACTCCGGCATCATCTCCACGGCGTGTACGGCACCTTCCCGCTCTTCGCCCGCAAGAGTCTTTCCCGTATAGGGATCAGGAATCTCTTCACCCATCCAGTTATTCAAAATCGTCGGGTTATAAGTGTCCTTCCAGTCTTCGTATTCCTCGCGCGAAATCTTGCCTTCTTCAAGCTGTGCGAACTTCTTCCCCCAGTCCATAAGTGCTTTCGGCACCATTCCGTACCCATAAGCGCGCAAGCTGGGAGAACCTTCTCCATTCGGCTCCAATTTGAATGATTGCTCAAAGTTAAACAGCATGTGAATAAATTGGAGTTCGTTTTCGACTCCATAGACTTCAAATGCCTCCGGGCGCACTTTAAGCGCTTTTGCCAGCGATTCGAGATGTTTCTCCTTCGGATAGCGCGCACCCAACTCATAGCTTCTCAGGGCAGATTCCCCTAGACCCGCCACCTTTGCCAGGTCTTTCTGTGTCATTCCCCGTCGTTCGCGTAACGCACGGATCTTCATGCCCATACGCAGCTTGTCCGAATTGCGCATCATCGCTTCTTTCGTGGTCAATTCCCCGTCGTTCATTAGGTTAAACGAGATACATCACATTTTCGTGATGATAATTCAGTTTTTCACTTGACCTCACATTTTTGTGAGCTATTCTATCTTTCGAAGCACCTCACATATTCGTGAGGTGCAAACCGACTGAAAGGAGCATTCCAATGTCCAACCAATTCATGAACGCCGAGGAGGTTGCAGGGGCCACGGGCATGAGTAAGTCTTATGCGTTCAAGCTGATCAAGACTTTGAATGCAGAGCTTGCAGCTCAGGGAATCATGACTATCCCCGGAAAGGTCCAGCGCTCGTACTTTGAGGCACGGCTTCTCTCCGCCCCCTCTAGGCAGAAGGCGGCGATGAGCCATGTCGGTTAGCCGGGACAAGAAGCGCGGGACCTGGACAGTCGAAGCGTGGTACCGCAACTCCATGGGCGAGCGTCACAAGAAGACGAAGCGCGGGTTCACCTCCAAGAAGAAGGCCGTCGCTTGGGAGCGCGACTTCCTCGCGTCCTGCGAGGAGCGCGTCGAGGTCACCGTCGAGACCTTCGTCAAGAACATGTACGCACGCGACGTCTATCCCCGGCTCCGCACCGGCACCAAGCTCACCAAGGATGCCATCATCGACAAGTACATCCTCCCGTTCTTCGGTAAGATGCGCCTCTGCGACGTCAAGGCCGCAGACGTTGTGCGTTGGGAGAATTGGCTCCTTGAGCAGGGCCTGTCGCAGAGCTATCTCCACACCATTTGCAACCAGTTCTCGGCCATCTTCAACCACGCCGTCCGATTCTACCGCTTGCCCCAGAACCCCATGTTGGCGGCGGGAAAGGTCGGCTCCAAGCGCCCTGAGAAGGAAATGCTTTACTGGACCCCTGCCGAGTTCAAGCTCTTCTCCCAGGCCATCGAGGATAAGCCTCTCATCTACCTCGCTTTCCTGACGCTCTATCTATCTGGCTGCCGCGAGGGCGAGCTCCTCGCCCTTCGCCCGGAGGACATCGACTTCGAGCACAATGTCATCCGCATCCGTCGCTCCTACGCCCGCATCAAGGGAGAGGACGTTATCGGCCCGCCCAAGACGCGAGCCTCGAAGCGCGACATTGTGATGCCGAGTCTTCTCCGCGAGGAGCTGCACGATTATCTGGCAATGCATCCTGAGATCGCTCCTACCGACCGGCTCTTCCCCGTCACGAAGCACGCATTGTCCCATGAGATGAAGAGGGGTTGTGACCTCTCGGGTGTGAAGCGCATCCGTATCCACGACATCCGCCACTCTCATGTAAGCGCCCTCATCAACAGTGGTTACTCGCCCACGGCGATCGCCGACCGCATGGGCCACGAGACCGCCGAGGTCACGGAGATGTATGCACATCTGTTCCCCTCGACCCAGCACGATCTTGTGGAGGCCCTCGATGGGGTGATGTCGGATGTCTAGGCCGATTTTGGACGCCAAGGGGCGCCGTCGCTGCAAGACCATCGCCTTTCGCATGTCGCCCGCAGAGGCAGACCAGCTCGACCTCCGCGTCGCCCTGAGCGGCCTGTCGAAGCAGGACTTCATCGCGAGAAGCCTGTTGGAAGGCACTTTTACCGTGGTCGCGACCACCCGTATGCGCAAGGCGGTCAAGGAGCGCGTGGGGCCTGTCGTAGCGGAACTCCGACGTATCCGGCGCGCAGGAGATATGGACGACGAGCTCGTCGAGTCGCTTGAGACGCTCTCCGCCTTCGCCGGGTCGTTCGTACCCGAGCGCTCCCCCGTGGAACTTGAAGACGCGCTTATCGCAAACCTCGGGATGGACGACGGCCTCCCCTACCAAAGCTCGACCGTCGCCCAAAAACATGAGCCCACACGTAAGGAGGGCCCTGTCGATGAATCTTAGCATGATGAATTCCGCCCGACGCCGCGCCGTCTTGCGCGACTACGGCCTCGACCACCCCCTGTCGGAGGAAGAGCTGGTCGAGCGTCTGGTCGACGTGGAGCTTCGCCTCAGCCGGCTCGAAGCGCTTGTCTCCGGCAAGAACCACCCCGTCAATGGCCCTCGACGCCCCCAGTCTCGTGGGGTGGCCTGATGGGTACGCAGAAGCACGACGACGTCCCCGAGCCGCAGCCCCCGGAGCGCCGCTCCCCGCCGACGGTCAACGAGATCGTCGAAGAGCTCAAGTCCCTCCCCTTGAACGTCGGCTACAACCGACTCGCGAACGAGCTCTTCAAGACCGGGCCCCTCCCCTGGGACGCGGATGCAAGGGAACGCCGGTGGCGCGACAGCGACGACGCGCGGCTCTTCGCCCTCCTCCAACAGACCATCTCCCTCCAGAAGGAGAAGTTCATGCTGCTCGCATTGACCATCGTCGCCGAGGACAACGCCTACGACCCGCTCGTCGCCATGCTCGACGCCCTCTCCTGGGACGGCGCTCAGCGCGTAGGGACACTTCTCAACGCCTATCTCGGTGCGGAGAGGAGCGTATACGTCTCGGAGGTCGAGCGCATCCTGTTCTGCGAGGGCATCGCCCGCGCTTACAACCCGGGCTGCAAGGCCGACTACATGCCTATCCTGTGCGGTGCCGGGGGCATCGGCAAGTCCTCCTTCGCGAGGGGCCTTGCCATGCGCGACGAGTACTTCAGCGACTCCGTGATCAACCTCGGCGACGTCAAGCTCACGGGCGAGCAGAACCGGGGCAAGTGGATCATTGAAATCCCCGAGCTCAACGGCATGTCCGAGCGCTCCGTCGAGAGTGTCAAGGCCGGAATTACCCG
The DNA here is from genome assembly GCF_003467145.1 of Collinsella sp. AM44-11. Classification (NCBI taxonomy): domain Bacteria; kingdom Bacillati; phylum Actinomycetota; class Coriobacteriia; order Coriobacteriales; family Coriobacteriaceae; genus Collinsella; species Collinsella sp. AM44-11. The sequence continues at coordinate 121,985 of NZ_QSFE01000007.1, read as the reverse complement.
CCAGGTCGACGAATTCCGCGGGGCCTACTGCCGGCGGACGGAGGCTTTCCCACGGCGCGTGGTCTTCGTCGGTACCACGAACGAGGCCGACTTCATCCGCGAGCGGACGAGCGGCGCAAGGCGCTTCCTCCCAGTGCTCTGTGGCATCGAGCGCACAGAGAATTCCGTCTTCGACGAGGACTTTCCCGCCGCCGTCCGCCAGGCATGGGCGGAGGCCCGTACCTGGATGAAGGCGGGCGACCCCCGCTTCTCAACCATCCTCACACCTGAGATGGAGGCCGAGGCAGCCATGCAGCGCGGACGCTTCGTCGAGGAAGACCCCTGTGTGCAGAAGGTCCTCGCATATCTCCCCGGTAATACCGACCGTCCCATGTGCACGTTCGAGATCCTCGATAAGGCCCTCCACCTTGAGAAGACCAAGGCCAACTGCAAGATGGTCAGCCGCATCCTCTCGTCGCAGTGCCCCGGTTGGGTTCCGGGCAACAAGCGTCTCTGCCCTCCATACGGCAAGCAGCGCTGTTGGGTGTTCCGGGGAACGGATTAGGGCCGATGGGGTGCCACAGCATGCTGCGGCGGCACCCCATCTTCCGCCCTTCACCTGCAAGACCTTGCGGACGGTGCCGAAGGTGCCATGGATTCCAAAACTCTTAACCGAGCTTCGGCACCTTTGGCACCACGCAACCTCCCCGCAGCTAGAACCATCACCGATCAAGACATTCGAGCGAATTGCCGGCACCCGTACGGCACCGGCAGAAAGGAAAACCACGATGGAACTGATCAAGAAAATCAAATCGCGCCTCGACGACCTTCTCGGGACGATCCCCGAGCACAAGGGCGACGCCGTTGGCTCCGTGCTCGCCCATCTGCTGGAGTCCGATCCCGGCCTGAGCTTCGCACGAGCGGTGCGAGCCAGTGAACGTCCGGGCTTCACGCGCATTGTCCGCGCGGGGATCGCCTACTACGCAAAGCCGGAGTACAAGGTCCTGAATCCGTTCAAGGAAGGCGGGAACGGCGTCTACTTCGTCAAGGGCTGCAACGACGACCCCACCGGCATCTTCTTCACCGACGCCTACAACGTCGACAATATGGAGTACAGCGATGCCATCGCGGCCTACCTCTTCGCCTACGGCATCCCCCGCGACGACCTCGTCATGGTGCCCGTCACCTTCTGGCCCAAGACCTACGAGCGTACGCCCGAGAACATCACCGCCCTCCGCTCCGTCGGCGCGCCCCTCCCGAACGAGGGGATCTGATATGGCCGCCGGCAAAGACCGGTCGAAGGTCATGAGCCTTCGCCTCCCCGACAAGACCTACCGCCGGCTCCACGCCTACGGGGTTTCCAGGGGTCTCAGCGACAGTGCAGCCACGCGCGAACTCATCACCGCCGGGCTAGCCTCCGACGGGCTCTCGCTCTACTCCACCGAGCTCGGCACCTATCTTCGCGGCGTCATGCAGCCGCTGCTGGAGCAGCTCGACCGCACGCTCGGCGAGCGCAACGCCGAGCAGGAGGACCGCATCGCGCGCGTCGTCCACCGAGCGACCCGAGCCTCCATCGTCGCAGCTATCGCGGCGGTCGAGATCGAGAAGGGCACGTTCGAGGGCCTGGGCGGCGTGAGCGCCTCGGACATCTATGCCGCCTACGACAAGCAGGCCGGTCTCATGCAGCGCGGCATGACGCTCTCGGAGGCGAGGGAGCGCCTGTCAGATGGCAAGTCGTAGCAGCCTCGTCGTGAATGCCCGCGTGCACCTCTCCGGGTCGCGCGGGCGCTCCGCCGTCATCACCAACAACGTCGAGTACATCGCCACGCGCGAGGGGGCCGACAAGTCCGCCACCGTCGACGACCTCAGGCGCTCCGCGCTCGCCGAGAGGATGGGTCTCGTCGGCTACTGCGCCGAGAGACCCGGGTCGACCGCGCTCTTCGACCAGGACGGGGCCATCCCGCTCCGCGCAGCCCGCAGGGAGCTCGAGAAAGCCGATGGCGCGATCGCCACCGTCGTGCTCAGCGTGCGAAGAGACGAGGCGAGCGAGCTCGATCTCGCCTGCAAGGAGGATTGGCAGCGCTTCTGTCGCCGGAACCTCACACCAGCACTCGCCGAAGCGATGGACGTCCCCGAGTCAAGCGTCCGCTGGGTGGCCGCCGAGCACGAGAACCACCCGAGCTCCAAGCACGTGCACGTCATAGCGTGGTCGTCCGACGGCTTGTTCGACTCGCTCATAGCCCGCAGCAGGCTCAATCGGGCAAGAGGGGCGCTTACCGACGCGGCCCTGGCCCCAGCTCTCGCGGCCGAGCACGAGGCTCGCGACCTCGCGAGATCGCGAGCAGTCGAAGCCGCCCGCCGCGTTCCCGCCGAGGAGATAGACGTCGCGCTGCCGCCGGACGGCCGCATATCCTACGCACACCTCCACCGCTGGCACCCAGATGTCGCCAGGGCGGTCGACACCGCGATTGCGAAAGCCGAGTCAAAGCACCCTGAAATCAAGGAAGCGGGCACCTCCTACCGCGAATCCGTGGAGCGCTGCGCCGGCCTCAAGGGCCTCGAAGGCGTCGCAAGAGACCGTTACGTAAACGACGCCGTTCGCGAACTGCGCGTACGCCAGGGCAACGCCCTGCTAAGAACCATCGCGCCAGACCGAACGACGGCCAACGAGCGGGAACCGATAGCGTCTGCAAGGCTGGACAACGGCCCCGCAACGGAACGCAAGCGCATGAGGACGCTCATCGGCGAAATCCGTGCCTGCGTCACAGGTAAAGACCTGGAGGAGGCGCGGAAAGCCGTCCGCGAGCGGAGGCCCATCCCGGAGAGTTGTCTCCGGCCATGCCCGTCCTACGCGCTCTCCATGGCAAAAGCCCCTGTTGCGGCGGGAAAAGCTCTTGCCAAAGCGCTCGTATCCGCAACGGAAGACTCGAAAGGCAGGAAGGACCTGTCAGACGAGGTCGGGCGAAAAGCCGAGCGCGTGCTCGCAAGAGCATTGGCAGCGGCCATATCGGCCGCGATCAGGGGCGATGCAGCTGGCATCGTGCTGGCACCGGCGAAAACGATAGTGAAGGGAATGATTCTATGAGCAAGCAGAAGAGTTTCAACGTCGACGAGGCCGCGCACTTCAAGCGCTGTGTCGCCACCAGCGCGGCCGTCGGGGTCGCGATCGCACTCGTGCCGTTGCCCGCAATATGGCGCTGGCTGAGGGCATGGGTTGTCGGCACGGCAGCGACACTCGCCAGCTTCGGCACAGCTATGGTGCCCAAGCTCCCCGAGACCGTGCTCCGAAACCCGCTCGAAGCCCTTCCGGAGCTGATCGGGGACGACACCTTCCTCGCGGGATGCGCGACAATCCTCGTCCTCTCAATAGCCGCCGGTATCTGGAGCCACCTCGACTGGTCCCGTTGGCTCCACGACGGGACCTGGGTCGGCGGACGTCGCGCGCCAGGCGCACCCATCCACGGCGACGCAAGGCTCATCTCAGCACACGGTGAGCTAAAGCGCAGAAGCGAATCGTGGCAGGAAGGCAAAAGGCCCTCAGGCGGCACGCTGGTCGTGGGCGAGGTCGGAAAGAGCATCAGGCTCATCGACTCGGTCCACGCCTGCATCCTCGCCGAGAGTGGCGAGGGCAAGAGTCGCCGCATCGCGATCATGTCCGCCATGGCAAACTTCGAGCAGGGTCGCTCGATCGTGATCAACGACATCAAGGGCGAGCTCAGGGCCTACCTTGAGCCAGCGTTCGAGAAGGCGGGCACGCACCGCATCGTCGACGTTATGTTCGACGCGCCCGCGTCCTCAGTACGATTCAATCCGCTCGAAAGGGCAAAAGAGGCCTTTAGGGCGGAGGGGGCCGGCGGCTGTGCGAGGGAGCTGCGCGAGCTCGCGCGCTGCATCGTGCCCTCACCGTCGAAAGGCCAGCCGTTCTTCTACGACGGCGCTCGAAACCTCTTCGTCGGCATCTCCCTCACCCTCATCGAGAACGCCTCCATTCCGGAAGACGAGAAGACCGTCATGTCCGTCGCGGCCGCGATCTCGCCCTTGGGCGACCAGGGCCCGCTCGACCGCATCGCCGCCCTGGCAGCATCCCTGCCCGCTAGAGACCCCGCGCTCCCCTTCCTCGGCGGACTCAACGGCGAGCACGGGGGCGGGCCCGGCATCGTCTCGACCTTGAGCAACTGCCTCACCGAATACGTCGATGGCAACGTGGCCCGGATGCTCCACGATGACGAGTGCGGTCTCGGGGGCATCGGCAAGGAACCCACGGTGGTCTTCATCTCATCGTCCTCGGCAACGGGCAACTACAAGCGACTCGTCCAGACGTTCGTTTCGCAAGCGCTCTCGGCGCTGCGCTCCTGCGCTGCGGGCCATGCCGGACGCTGCCCCGTCGAGACCATCCTCCTCCTCGACGAGGCGGCCTCCCTCGGCCGCAACGAGAGGATCGTCCAGGACCTGGGAGAGATGCGCTCGGAGGGCATCCACGTCCTCTGGTTCTGCCAGTCGCTCCTCCAGCTCCAGTCCGTCTCCGGCTACAGCCAAGAAGAGGCCGAGACGATACTCGACCTCCTCAAGGACAAGGTCGTTCTCTCCTGCTCCAACCTGGACACCGCACACAAGCTCTCGGAGTCGATGGGCTCCTACACAGCAATCGCACAGTCCACGAGCCGAACGAAGGGAACGAACACCGGGTCGACGGGCACGAGCGAGGGGCTCGTGCGCAGGCCGCTCATCACGCCCGACGAGCTCCAGCGTTGGACCGGCCGCGAGACGGGAGCCCTCGTTATCCACGACGGTGTGCCGATGGCCTTTCCCAGCAGAGACGTCACCGAGACTTTCGTGGGACCCATGCTCGGGATGACGTCGCCCGATGCCGAGCGGGCGCTCATGGAGCAATCGACCGCTCGTCGTAAGGTCAGGAACGGGACGGTCCCGGAGGTTTGGCAGGGCCCGACCGCCCCCGATGCCACGGCGGCAGCGCCAACGAAGCCGAAAACGGTCGCAGGCTACGTTCCCGAGGGCTTCTAGCCGTGTAATCGCCCATACCCAGCCAAAATGTCCCGATCGATTACACGCCCGCGCCTGCGCACTACACGCGGGCGCGGGCGTTTTTCATGCTTGGCACAGCTATCTACCTGCACCTTCGAACTCGGCTCGCCGAGTTGCGCCGTTCGCCTTCGGCGAAACGTAGTGGAGCCTTATCCTGCACCGCCGCTTCGTGGCGGAAAACCGCGGTCAAAGACCCCATGACATTCGGATTGCAGTGAGGAAAGGGTGGGACTATGCGTACCCGGAAAACGCCGTTGGAATCCAGCCGCCAGGTCACTCCGAGAACAGGTCGGAATCGAAAAACCCTCTCAGGGAAACGCCGAGACCGCTTGCTATGCGCTCGATATTCTCGATTGAGACGTTGCGCTTACCGGTCTCGACTTCGGCGAAGTAGGTACGGGACATCTCGATGGAGTACGCAAAGGCCTCCTGGCTCAGGCCGAGCCCGGCCCTTAGCTCCTTGATGCGGAGCCCCACGCGCATCTTGGGGTCCAGCTGAGTCATCGACACCTCCCGTCCTTCGGTGTCAATGATTCAAGCCAACCCTATATAAGTCACACCTATATAAGTGACAATTTGAAATACAATGCAAATACTGAAGTATCGCAATCAGGAAGGAGCCATGGTGGTTGCGGAGATTCCGAAGGTGACGGACGATATGGTCTCCGGGGATGCAGTGGAAAAGGAAGAGGGGAAACCTTTCGTGCTCTTCGGGCGCGAGTTTTCCCGTAAGCAGGTCTGCGTGGCTGGTGCGGGAATCCTCTGTGCGGCGCTTCTCATCGGCGGCGGGGCTTACGCCATCTCACATGCCAGTTGGACGGGAGATTCCAATGTCCCTGCGGTGTCCCAGTCAAAGGATGATGAGAAGCAGGACATGGTACTTACCCTTGAGGTAAAGGCTGACGGCTGGGATGCGGACACTTCCACGCCCGTTATCGCCCATATAGAGGATGCGGACGGGGAAGTAGACTTCTACACCGCCATCGCCGCGAACAAGCAGGTGACCGTGAAGGTCGGCAAGTCCGGCACCTACACCGTCACCCTCATCCCGCCGGTGAACGCGGACGGCTCTACCTATAAGGCCGCGTCCAGTAAGGTCAAGGCCGGGAAAGATGACAAGAAAACGAACGGTACCGTCATCACGCTCGAAAAGGTGGATGCGGACAAGGTGACGAAGGATGACCTGACCGCCATCGCCAAGGACGTTGCAGCAGCCGTGAAGAAGGGCGATTCCACCCTGACCGGAGACAGGGGTGCGGCGCTCGCGAAGAAGTTCGAGGACAACATCAAGAAGAACCCGAACGCCGACGCGGATGCCGTCGAGAAGGAGACCGGGAAGGCCGAGGAGACCGCCAAGGAGGACAAGTCCGATGCGAAGACACCGGAGACCTCCGACAACAAGAAGAACGATTCCGGTTCCAAGAGCGACAGCGGAAACAACGGCTCTGGAAATAAGTCGGACAGCAAGCCGAGCGGAAGCAACAATAGCAACTCCGGTAGCTCCTCGAAGAAGGATGACACCCCGGCGCATGTCCATAAGTATGATATCTACCATCCGGCGGTGACTCATACGGAGACCGTGCATCATCCGGCGGTGACTCATACGGAGACCGTGCATCATCCGGCGGTGACCCATACGGAAGAGCGCTCAATTTGCAACGGCTGCGGAGCAGATATCACGGGCAATGAACGAGCTCATGCGTATAATGCACTTATGGCAGGCAATAAAGCATGTGGCGCATATCATACGGTATACAATACCGTAACAGATTCTGCGGCATGGGAGGAAACGGTTACGACTACAGATTCTGCGGCATGGGATGAAACGGTCACCGTGACGGATTCTCCTGCGTACTACACCTGCTCCTGCGGTGCCACGAAGTAGCGGAAGCCGCCGAATTCTAGGCCGTAGCGGTCAGGCATCAGATTGAGATCTAATGATGCCACCCGGGCGCACGAGTCTCAGTATCCTCCATGTTCCCGAGTCACCTTAGCCAAGGTTCCAAGGAGCACCGCCCCTTGGCGCGCAGGGGTTCGGGGATGGCGCGAGGCATCCCCGGAAAAGCTGGCGCGGGCACGCCGATGGCATGCCCGCGTTCTCTGCATGTGCTTCACCCCTCTCCGGCAACGTACACGGTCCGGCCGCTCTCGCAGTCAATGCTCTCCATGTCGCCAAATCCGATGCGGACGGCAGCCCATCCGCCCCCGTCCTCCACCAAGGCGTCGGCCTCGTCGCGTGCTTCCGAGACGAGTCGCCCGAGTTCGGGCGACCCCTCCGGAGCGGTGCCCATCTCGAACGCCCCGCCCTCGCCGCACGACTCGAACTCGACAACGACAGTCAGCCGGACGGCCCCACCCGGGGACTTGCCGAATCTGCCCACGGCGCCAAACTCGTCCATCTCCATGTAGTTACCTCCCCCCGACGGCGCTGAGCGGCTTCGGCTCGAAGTGCTCGTCGCGCTCGACGACGGCAAACCCCATCTGGCGGTTCAGCTCCTCCATCTCCTTGATGCTGAAGTAGCCGAGCTCGTCGTCGTAGCCCTCGACGAGACCGAACGCCTCGTCCGTGCCGTCGAACTCGAGCAGCCACCAGTCCCATCCGTTCACGCACGAGAAGTAGTGGACGTATACCGTGGGGTCCTCCGAACCGTCTTGCTCATAGAGCCTCGGTAGCTCCTCCGCAATCTCCCTCGTCATCAGCTCCCGCATGTCTTCCTCCGTTTCCGGGCACGTTGCCCTGAACATCTCGCCCTTGCGGGCAAAGCCGAATGGCGACGCCGCGCGTCGTCGTCGGCTTTGCTCCCCGCAAAGCCGCACCGGAGCGAAGACGGGTCAAGGGAGTCCATGACGACCTCCACCAACCGGAGCGGAGCGGAGGTTTGTGCGGGGTCTCATGGGCCCCTTGACGCGGCGTAGCGGAGGTGCCACCCACGTAACGGATACGAGGTCATGACCGGCGAATGCCACCGAAACGCTTGAAATCATTGGTCAAGACTGAAGAGAGGCGGCCGCCCCTAACGGACGGCCGCCTTAGCGAGCCTTACTAATTCGGTTCTGGTATATGATCCGAGACGCCTGACGGGCAAATCCCGACAATCCTAGTGATAGTCGTTTGCGAAGGAGCCGTAGAAGAGCGCCTTACAGTCGACATCGCTGTAGCTCATCACGGCATCCTGCACATCGGATCGCAAGAGGTTGAGCACCTTGTACACGCCCTCGCCCATATCCCCAACGAAGAGTACCTGCTTGAACACATCGGGATAATCGCGCAGATAGGTCACATAGCCCCTAAGCTTTGCTAGCGTGTCGCCGAGGAACTCGCCATGAGGGTCAACGATGGACGGCCTGATGACGCCCGCTGCATCCTTCACGAAGAAGAGGAAGTCTGGATGCAGGGCCTTGCGTCCCACCGAAGACATGTACGGAATCGAAAACGCCTTAGCAGACATGCTGCCCGACGGATTGCGATAGAAGGCAACCGTGCGATTCTTTGCCAATTCGTTCCTAACGATATAGTCTTCCGCCGGGTTCAGGTCGAGCGGGCAGAGGCCGTCCTCTTTCTGCACGATATGGCACGGATATTTAGCGAAGTCGTCCGACGTGCTGGTAGACGTGGGCCACTCTATCTTTGTGAGGCGCTTGCCCTCGGTTTCACGGGCCAGCTCGTCGTAGCGCTGCTTTGCCGCGTCGTTAAGGTAGTCATAATCGCCAGATCCATCGACCTTATCGAAGTATTCCTTTCGGCATTGAGCCGCCCAGCCCTCGAGCGCATCAACGATGGTCTGCGTGCGCACCGCTGCGGCAAGGCGCAGGTCGCACTCGGGCCGCCCAAGCTCCTTGAAGTTGGCGCGACGATACTCATTCGCAAACTCCTTAGTGAAATGCATGTCGGCGTCGCGGGCGGCCTTTCTGAGGCCTTCGGCGTCCGTGCGGGCCTCCTCCTGCTCCTGGTCCTCGGTCTCGTTGAGCTTGTCGAGCGTGATCTTGACGGTCTCGGCAACCTCTACGTCGTGTTTGGCTTCGCGGTACTCGTCCTCGTTAGCAACGATGTATCCCTTGAGCTTCTGGACGAACTGTTTTTTCACGTCGGCCGCGGCATTGACATCGAGGCCAGTCTCGACAAGCAGAGTCGCCGTCTTAACCAGGCTCTGGAATTCGTTCCTGGCCTTTTTCGGAATGCGCTGCACGGGAATGGAATCGAAGGCTGTGCGGATACCCTGCCACTCCTGATGCGTGAAAGACTGCTCGCGCTTGGTGGGCGGCTTGGGCTTTGCCATGGGCACGGGTATTACGATCGAGACGGGCTGGGTCGGCTCGGTCCGTGCGGAACTTGGCTCAGGTGTCGCAAGTTGCTGCGGGGCAGACGCTGCAACGTAGTTGCCTGTTGCGGGCTGAGGCGCCAGCTCCGCTTCTGGCGCCGGGACGTCGACGGGCCTGACCGCCGAGGCAAGCGAGGGCTGCGCTCCCTGCATGTCCAACGGCTCCTGAATCGCGATGCCGGCAAGCGACGCCTGGTAGCCGGGTTGTGCCTGCCGCGCCGTCTCGATGGCCTTCTCGTTCTCCTCGTACGCCTTGAGCTCCTGTTGATAGTCGGCTTCGGACTTGGGCACAGCCGCCGTGATAGTCACGGGGTTGAGAACGATGTTCTGCTTGCCGATTGAGCTCTCGCCCATGTCGTCCTTGCGGCCCATGAGGTAGTCGACCACGTCCTGAGTGCTCTCGGGATTGAACTGGGGCAGGTAGCAGGCGACTGAGTTCAAAAGATCATCGGATTCGATGCGCCGCGCAAGTGGAGTGCGTACCATACGTCCCACGAGCTGTGCGATATAGGTCGAGTCCGAACGCCTGCGCTGCGAGAAGATGACCTCCGCTCGCGGGCAGTCCCATCCGTTGGAGACAGCCTCCTTGGCGAAGAGCACGCGAATGCGTGAGGCGTCCTGAACGAACTCGGGCTCGACATAGGGAATGAGGTATTTTCCCGCCGCGATGTCCTTATGCTCGCCGAAGACGTTGGCGAACGACATCGCCTCGGAAAGGCCGGGGACCAGGCCCGTGATCTGGTCGCACATCTCAGCCAGGGCCGAGCTGCTCGCGTTGTCCGCCGCTTGGATGAGCAGCAGCGGGTTGACGGGACTCTCGCCCTCACGGGCACAGTACTCGCCCCACTCGCGGCAGGCCAAGGCATAGCGCTCGCACGCCATAGTGAGGTACTGGTGCTCGACAGGGTCGTCCTTCTCTGGCACGCGCAACTCGATGATGTCCTTGAGCAGACCTGACTCCTGAACCTCGCGAGGGGTCACAGCGACCTTTGGCATACGCACGCGATCGGCGCGCTGGTCCATGGCCGCCTCGAACCTCTGCGGCGTGGCAGAGACCCCAACGACGATGGGCATCGCTGCACGGCCGTCGAGCCCATCAATGAGGCTGGCGTAGATCGTCGCGGTGCCGCGCTCGCTCGAGGCATTGGCCCCCAGACCGCGATGAGCCTCGTCTATGAACAGATAGAGGTTACGCTCCGGATCCCTGATGGTGCGGTCAAGGATGTCCCAGAACACGCGGCCGGAGTTGGCCTCACTACCCTTGGTGAGCAGGCCGTTCTTACTGAGTAGGTCCTTGCTGAGGAAATAGACGTGGCGCGGCTCGAGAATGTCGTGCGCGGCTCCGAAGTCGTTGGTAATTGTGACCAGGTGGCGCCTGTCAAGGATGCTGTCTGCCAGCTTGTCCGCCACGTTTGAGAAACGCACGCTCGTCTGCTCGTTCAGGCTCGGGGAATCCGAGAGCCAAAGAACGACGGCATTCTCGTCGGGCATGAGGCTCAGATCGTCGTCTCCGAAGAAGAGCGCTTCGATCGTCGCTGCGCACATGACCGTTTTGCCCGACCCCGTGGGAGATGCGAGGCATATCGAGGACAGCTCGCCGTCCTGCTCGTAGCGTCGGCGCATCGACTGCAACTTGTTCGCCAGGGTCGCGACCGCACCGGCTTGGAAATCCTTAAGTTCGACTCTCATGTTTACCTCACCGCATCCTCGGCGGCAATCTTGAACGATTGCAGGTAGTTCTCGTACAGGCGGACGACGTCGAGTCCAGGCAGTTGTGCCTTGACGGAGGCGTATCGAGCCGTGTCGTCCGTGATCACATAGGCGCACCCTATGCTGGCATTCTGCTTGACGGCGTCTATGAAAGCGCCGACCGAAGCAAAGTCGAAGAGGACGGCGTAGGCGTCGGCCATGGCAAAGCCCGGCTGCTCGTGCTTGATGATGCTGCCACGCGAACCAGCGCGCAGCCAGAGCAGGGGCGCGATCTCCTCGAAGGCCACGCCCAGCTCGACGGCGTCCGGGTCTTCGTAGGTGAGGTCAAAGAAGACGGCGTTTTCCTCGAAGCCGTCGGCCATGGGGAACTCGTCGGTGAACTTGTAGTCACCCTTGATGGGGTCACCCTCGGGCGTCTTGCCCGTGATGGCCGCCGTGACGCGTGGTTTGGTAACGTACTGGCAGATGCCCAGCGCTTCCCATTCGGGGTCGCCCTGGCGAAGACCGCGCTTGGTGAGCTTTTTGGATTCGTCCTCGGAGACCTCGTTATTCGTTACGCTGATGGAGCGCCTGCGCCCGCCGTCCTGATGGTTCAAGCGCATGACGGCATGTGCCGTGGTGCCCGATCCTGAGAAGAAATCGACTACAAGGGCGTCGGGCTTGTCGGCAACAACGGAAGCGATTGAGAGCTCGGTCGCATAAAGGGACTTTGGAAATGTGAAGCGCCTATCGCCGATGAACTTTTTGATATATCGGCTCCCGTATTCACCGGCAGAGAACTGCGTACCACTCCAAACAGTTGTTGGAATGGCAGAGCGCTCTCCCTGCTCTTCGAGAAGCAAGGACCCATCCTCAGCCTTGCCGATGAGTTTAATTTCTCCATTCTTGAGACGCTCCTCTTGGGAATCTCCTAGGTAAAGGAGGGAGTACCGATTACTCTTTTTGTTGTACTCACCTACTTTTGCGCACCCGCGATCAAGCTTGGCCTGTAGAGCATTCTGGGAGATCCTCCAAGTCGCCTCTCGGCCATCGGTCCTAATAGGCCAAACTGCCCTGAGACCCGTTTTTGTCGGTATCTTTGTCCAGTCTTGTTCAAGGGGGAGAGAAGCGCCGAGCTCCTTAATGGTCGCGGTCTCCTCATCGATATAGATGGGATAGAAGAGATTCGGCCTTGCGGTGCGAGCGGCATTGGGACCGCCCCTCAGCAGCCACTCCCAACGTACTTTACGTTGGGAGCGGCTGCTCGACGCGTCATCAGCCACTTTTTCCTCAAGTTCTCCGAACTCAACGGAATAGAGTCTGCGGTCCACTTGGCACGGCGCGGCGGTGCCAAAAAAGCAAAAGACAGCGTACTCGTCAGCTCTCTTGAACTGGTTGCCGCGGGCAACCCCGTTCTTGTTTATGGTGATTGAAACCGTCTGGATACCGGTCGCGTTGGGAAAAACGCTCTCTAAAAGAAGCTCAAGCCTTGCGTACTCCTTCTCGTCGATCGTCACGATGAGTACGGAATCGTTGGGGTTGAGCAGCTGCTTGGCGAGTTTGAGGCGGCGCTCCATGAAGGCAAGCCACTTGGAGTGGCGATAGGCGTCGGAGCCGTCGACGTAATCGTTGTTGTATTTCCAGTCGCGGGCGCCAGTGTTATAGGGTGGGTCAATATATATGCAGTCCACTTTGCCTGCATAGGCAAAGGCCAAGGTTTCAAGAGCATGGTAGTTTTCGCCGTTAATGACTACTTGATAGGGCTTATCGCCAGCGCGCTCGACACGCCCAGTCTCTTTGAGGCCAGCATAAATCGGCTGGTCATATTCAGCAACAGGCACGACATCGTCGACAGCAACGGAGCGGGGCTCACATTCGTTTTCGTCATATGAGGGCGATTGATATGGCTTTAGATCAGCAACCCCCCCCCCGAACGGCATTTACCAACCATAGCAGTTGGGAGCTAGAGTCCTCTTTTTTACCACGCTCGGGAAGCACCTGTACGACATCGCCCTCCATGATAGGTTTGCCATAAAGGCGAAGTCGCTCTGGACGGTTGTGTTCAAATACAAGCCCAAACTGGCGCTGCGCCGCAAAGGCGCGGATGTCGGCAGCGAGCTGACGATCGCCCAGCTTGACAGCGCGATCAACAAGGTTCTGAACGACTGCTTGCGCCGTCTGAGACATCACTTCTCCCCCTTGCATTTCTCGTCAATCCATTCGCGCAGGACTTTAGCCACCGTCTTATCCTGGCGCGCGGCATAGGACTTAAGAGCCCGCTTATCCTCGCGGGTTATCGAGAGCGTGAACTTATCTAACTCCCTTTCGGCATGAACAGCCTGATCTTCCTCCATGGTCGCCCCTCCGAATTGACCTGTTCTACGTTCCTTAATTGACCGAAATCATTTTACTTCAGAATACGTAATTACGTAATTACGTATGCCAATTTGAGCCATGCATCAATCAATCACTAGTCAGTATTCGTTGACGAATCGTTGGGGATAACGAATATATCGAGGTAGACAGTCGTTTTTACCGTCTGTGAGTACCAGCAAATCGATACTCAAAACGTCGTGAGTACATTTTGAGTACCAGTCCGAGCGGCCTCTTGCGGGCGGACGCAATCTGCCGGTCAGCATTAATTAGAAATAAATTGATGGCGTTGCTTCGGTAATTGAAAACACTTTAAAACATACCAGCAAACAATAATCCCAGCTAAACAGCTTGAGAGATTGCGTGGCTGGTTTGCATGTACCACATACACCACAATGCACAAGCATCCATGGCACGCAAATAAAAAACGAGGGAGGCCGCATCCGACCTCCCTCGCAAAGAGCTATTTACTATTCCCGCTCGATGGCTTTGGTTCTGTCGTCCCGTCATTCCAGTTGCACCCAGTTTTCGGCATCGGCACGGAACGCGTGCCGCCGAATGACGCGATGTCGCGTTTCGTCGGCTTCGGGGACAAAAGTTGGGACAACCTCAAAAACTTTTTTCAAACTCAGGGGTTTGAGTTTTTGTTTTTTGTCCCAAAGGGCGCGGCGGGACGCCTTTGCAAGCTCAATATTGCCGAAAACGCCCGTTTTGAAACTCAATCGCCCTTTTGCCCGCAAGCCGCCAGCTGCAATCGCAAGTGAATTAACGCGGGTGGCTTGCGCGCCATTTGCAAAACCCCAGGTCGCAGGTCTTCGCCATTCGTGAACAAAGTGAGTAGTCTCAGGTGGCTTGCTTATGAGTTGGCGAACGGGCCTTCAGGATTCAGGGCAAACATGCTGGTAGAATAGGATTCTCAAATCAATGACAGGAGACCGAGCATGGCCGAACCCCACGATAGGAAGCCGATCCTCACGATCGAGCAGCAGATAGAGCACCTCAAGCAGAAGGGCGTAGCCTTCGAGCTGTGTTCCGAGGAAGAGGCCGCGGACTACCTGCGTGACAAGTGCAACTTCTTCAAGCTCGCATCCTACCGCAAACTCTTCTCGAAATACGAGGGAGGCCCGCGCGACGGCCGCTACGTAGACCTCGACTTCGGCCAGCTGCGCCTGCTCGCGGCGCTCGACCAGGAGCTGCGCCACGCCCTGCTCGGCATGACGCTCGACATCGAGCATTTCCAGAAGGTGACACTGCTTCGCGAGATGGAGGACCGCGGAGAGGACGGCTACGCCATCGTGGCCGACTACATGGCATCGCTTACCGCTGCAAACAGGGAGTACCGCCTGCGCGAGCTCAAGATGAGCGGCCGCAGCCCCTACAGCTCGAGCCTCTACGCGAAGTACTCCGGCGACATGCCCGCCTGGGCCTTCCTTGAGCTCACCTCGTTCGGCGCCCTCATCGACTTCGTGCGCTTCTGCGCCAGGCGATGGGGCGACAGGCGCCTCGAGGCCTCCCACTACGACCTCAAGCGCGTGAAGTCCGTCCGCAACTGCGCCGCGCACGGCTCGTGCCTGATCAACTGCTTCGCCGAGAGGGGCGCCGCCCGGGGCTCGGCGTCCAGCGGCGTCTCCCGAAGGGTCGCCGCCGTGGGAATTCCCAAGGCGACCAGGAGGAAGTGGATGGGGAATACGGCCATGCAGGAGGTCGCGACCGTGCTCGTGGCGCACTCCGGCTTGGTACCCGAGGGCTCCTCGCGCTCGCGCGCCGCATCCGAGCTCGCCGAGATGTTCGCCAGGGCCGACGGCGGAACCGAGGCGCTGCCCGACAAGGGGCCCGACGCCGCAGCTCGCTCCGCGCTCGAGTTCCTTCGCAGGTTGACAGAATCGCTCGGGTTGGTAGAATAGCCTGCAGATAGCAAAACCTTCACGGTTTTAGGGGCGGACTTGCGCAAGCGACTCTGCCCTATTTTTATATTCACTCGCTATAGGAGACGGGTGATACCTGGGTCAATGACAGAACTGAGAAGCCCAGAATAATGGAGCCAGTTAGAAACCCTCGGGTTTGCGGGGCAGGATCGTGAAAGCGGTTCTGCCCTATTTTTTTCCTCCCTCTGCCCCAAACCAAGTAGTTCGAAGATAGCCTGCAGGTGTCCTCGTGGGCGCCTTTTATCTTCAGGGAATCGATCGTGAGCTAATGAACGCGGCCATCGGCCGTTTCATGATTGAGCGACCAGCTTGACCTAGATCGAACCGCCTTCATCTCCGTCTAGGCGCCGGCGATCAACATCGTAAATCCGCGCGTGCTACAATGCGGGCACCAGAGATGTAACCGATTACCGACCGACAAACAAACGCTTGTGGTTGATCCTGTGGCTTCTGAGGTGGTAAAGCGTATCTTTCTGCTTGCCAATGAGGGAAAAGTCCACGAGCCATAGCGGAAATACTGACCGAAGAAAAGGTTTTAATTCCTGCCGCATATGCAAAGGAATATCACCCGGAACAGTACAACGGGATTAAGTTTGCAGACCCTTTGAGCGACAAATGGAATTTATAAAGGAGAATATTGATGAAACTATTTTTATGTTCGCACTTTTCAAGTGTGGGAAGTCTGATAAAGGAAGAAATTGAAAATAAGAAAGTCGCATTTATTCCAACAGCTTCACTGCGTGAAGGCTACACCGGCTATGTCGGCTCGGCTCGAAAATTATTCAAAAAGTTGGGAGCAACCGTAACTGAAATTGATATTTCAACGGAGGCTTATTCAACGATACAGTCTGTTTTTGAAGAAGCAGATGTTATATATTTTACCGGCGGAAATTCTTTCTTTCTTATGGACCAGCTCCGTAAAACGGGAACTGATGGGCTACTGAAAAAGGAATTGGCAAATGGAAAATTGATGATCGGCGAGTCGGCAGGCGCAATTATATGCGCCCCAAGCATCCAATATATCGAGCAAATGGATGAAAAGCCAGAGGACTACTCACAAGAAGATGATGCAGGGCTTGATTTGATTGATTTCTATGTTCTTCCGCATTATCTTACAGCACCATTTAAGAAAGTTACCGAGAAAATAATGACTGAGTTTTCGGATTTAAATCTATGCCCAATTAACAACCGTCAGGGAATTGTATTTGATGGTGAAGATTCAAAGGTTATTTGCAAAGATTAATTTAAAAATTCCAGTTTATCAGTATCAAAAATAGAATATGACGGCACACGGCGGCATTTCCCCTGGATACTCCCCTCATTGGGACGGCGAGATTCTTTACTCCCTATTAACGACCTGGGAAAACGCTGTGCAGAGACCGCCAAAAAGCCTGTTGAGTTTGATTTGAGTTTCGCGGACCCCGAAACGGCCTCGTTTCGCCCTCGGGGACAAAAACCGCGCGTCCACCCACTTGGGATGAATCCTTACTCCCATTCCTCCGAATACCGCCCTGTACTTTGTTGTCTTGAAACGCGGGGAGTAAATGGCGAAATCGCAGGTGAAAGGGAGTAAATAGCCAAAGAAAAAGCCTCCGTCCCAACATGGGAACGGAGGCTCGATAATCGGTTTTACTCACCAATGTCGCTGGCGGCTTTGCCGTGGCTTTCGTACGAAACGAAACTCAGCAGCACAGTGCGGCACTCAAAATTGCAGGTCAGAACCCTGTCGTCCTACTCAAACTCTACAAAGACTAACGCTTTTTGTTTAGGAATTATTCTCTGTAATGTTTCTCGTTCTTTTGATTATTTGATATATCCATATTATCCTGCCTATACGAGCTAATGTTATCATTTTGTTATCGGCATTGATAACACCTACTCGATAACTGTGGATAATAACTATATGTAGCATGTCAAATTATAAGCTATTTTGCTTAGAGATTCAACACAAAACTGAAATTTTACTTTTCCTTATATTCATCTGGTATTGCTATTTGAAATGTTTCACACAACAGCATCACATCATGCACATCATTTTTATCGTGTTCATATCCCAAATGAAGCATTACCTGACTCAATGGTTCAATACAAGAAACAGTTATATCTCCAACTTTTCCAATACCGGAAAAAGTTTTTGATGGAAATATATCTCCCTCATAAACAATTCCGTCATCTGTAAATTCAAAACAATGTAAATCAATGATTCTTTGTTTATCATCTTTCCAGACAGTATGACCATCCGTTGTATAATCAGTATTTACTTCCTCAAATCCATGCTGCTTAATCACATAAATATAATCATGATAATGTTTCAGTTCAACAAACAAATCAATATCATTGTGTATTCTTGATTCTCTTTTAAGAAGTGCATCAACACCCCATCCGCCATCTAAATATACTTTAATTTCGTTTTGCAAAGCATATTTTATAATTTCACATGCATCTTCTGTACGTACCATAATCTATCCTCCAAATTCAAATCTTTGTATGCTTTCCAACTCACTAAAAGCCTGAAATTTGTCAGTCTTTCATCCTTTTTGTTATCAATCACCAATTAGCTGTAATCCATTAGGATTTAGCTGATATATTTTATCGCACACCTCTTCAATATACTTTCTATCGTGAGAAATGCTAATGACAGCCCCCGGAAATTCTCGGAGCATTTTTCTTATTACCGGACCGGACAATGGTGAAAAATTTCTTGTCGGTTCATCCAGAATAAGAACATTTGCACCACTTAAGCTCATCCTCAAGAGAAGCACTTTCGCCTTTTGTCCGCCTGATAACTCCCGAATCGGATGCTCCATTTCATCTGGTGTGTATTTAAGTGAACCAAGGTATGTTCTAATTCTTGTACGCTCTTCTTTATCTCCTGTTTTATCAAGGTAATCAACCGGTGTAACATCCAAATCCAGCAGGTCTTCATAAGTTTGAGGCATATATTCTGCTTTAATGTCATTCCGATTTAGGAGTTCTTCCGCTATCTTTTTTAGAAGAGTCGTTTTTCCTGCCCCGTTGGCTCCTATCATACAGATTTTTTCTGAACCTTTTATTTTTAAATGAATTCCTTCTGCTAAAATTCTTTTGCCATCCGGAGTCACAAGCTTTGAAAGTTCATATTCTATGACCGTTTTTCCTGCGGGAATGTGTGAGTTTTCATCCCCTAATTTGACAAAGATTGCTTCTTCCTGTTCCGGCATCTGAGTCATATTTTCATCTTCTTTTTCAAATCTTCGTTCCATTGCCTTAACCGTATGCATTTTGTCCTTTAAGTTTTTGGCAACAGACGGTGCTTGTCTGGTACAACTTCTTAATGCACCTTGTACACTCTGCATAACTCTTTGATATTTTTCATCGCGAATCTTTTTCTCCCTACGGTCACTCAGTGCCCGCTGTTTTTGGATTTCAAATTTATGAAGCCGTTCTTCCACATAGCGTCTATAGGGAAGCTTTGCCACGGTATATCTCGCCTTTGTTTTTCGTATAATCTGCTCGATATGTATCACCATGTTGGCAGTACGCTCTATCAGCGTTTCATCGTGTGAAATAAAAAGCACAATGTGCTTCCAGTCATTTATGATTTTTTCCAGTAATGTAAGCGTCGCAATGTCGATGTCATTGGAAGGTTCGTCCAACAACAGCACAGAAACATCGCGAATGAAAAGCCTCATAAGTTGTGTCTTGACTTTTTCGCCTCCTGAAAGACTACCCATTGTCTGGTTACTGTAGAAAAAATCATTTTTCATTCCAAATTTTCCCGCAATAACAGACAATTCTTTAGGCGTTTTCTCCCAGAATATTTCCTCTTCAGAAAAATATTCGTATATTGTTTTTTTCCTTATCTTCATCGAGCATCTCCTGCGGAAGATAACCAAGACGTTCGTGTCCCATTATCCTTTCCCCATCTGCTTCTATATAGTTTTCTACAAGCGACGGATTGTATATCCACTTCATTAATGTCGATTTCCCATTTCCCTCTTCTCCAATAATAACTGCCTTATCTCCATCATTTAGCACAAGGTTGAAATCATTAAGAATTATTCTCAGGTCTTTTTTATGTGTTAAATTTAATTTTTTTATCTGCAACATTAAAGTTTCTCCTTTTCGAAGTCTGAGCCAATTATTATTTTGAACACACAAAAACGAGTCTTTTTTGCATACGCAAAAATAGACTCGCTAAATAGCCCCTTATTTCTTTTCCAAAAGGAAAACAAAGGAAATGCCTCTTGCGATAATCCAACTTAAGCGTACACAAAACAAACCTATTCTCTACAGGCTCAATAACTATATGTGTCTTACTTAAATCAAATTATCTATTAATCATTTCCTCACCTTACACAAAATGTGCCTTTCTTTCTTCTAATGGCAATACTATCATACTGTATTTTTTGTGTCAATACATTTCACCTTATGGAAGTGCAAATTAAAATTTTCACTTCCTAATTATACATCCAACCATTACGAAATTCAATCTTTCACAACCTCTTTACAACCACAACCACAGCACTCCAGCAAACGCAGGAGCACCATACCGTAAAACGCTTATGTGTAAATCAACTCCGTTCCTACAACTTCCCTCACACAAGCCTGAATATTATTCATTCTTCCAATCCATTCGTAGGGATTATCTTTCTTTAATTGTTCCGTCACATCTTGTCTGTCGGCATATTCCTTTACCAGTCGAAGAAACATATCCTCTGCTTGCTTATCGACTTCTGCAAGATAACTATGCAGCTTTCCGCTTGTCAGCAGGTTCATATATAACACTTTATAGTGTTCCTTTAAATGCCTTGCATGTCGTTTCCCCCATAAACCAATCGGCTCTATTTCTTCTTCGGCTGGTACTGTGATGTTCGGCAATAAATAATCACCCACCTGTCTATAAGTTCCGCCCATTTCTTCAAAAATTGTCTTTGTCATTTTCCTTTTCCTCCTGTGATTTTTGTCTATCGTGATCGTGTATTATCACGCTTGCGACCTTTAACTGTTCTTGCCTGCTCCAACAAATCATCTATCTGTTTGCGACCAAAAACCTTACGGAGCAGGCTGTAATCTTTATTTTCTGCTTTTAGGATTTTGTTTTCTTCGGTCAATCTTTCATTGACTTTCTCCAAACGCTGATTGGTGCGGTATAACTGTGCATTCGCTGTATTCAGCCTATGATAGTTGTCCCACCCCTCAAAGCAGCGGGCAAGCACCGTTTTGACAAGTTGCTTCAATTTCCTTACAACCGGCTCTGCCATTTTGGTTTTATATGCCTTTGCAGTCATAAATTTCTCTGGTTCTGGCAACTGATATTTCGGTGCAGTATCAAGCTCTATTTCAAGATTTGACAGCTCGTCTTTTGCCTTATCATAGTTCAATACTCGTTCCGACAACACATCAAATTCAATCTGTTTCTGCTCGATTTTCGCACCTAATGCCGCCACTTCTTTTTCTCTTTCCTGCTTTTTATAATCCAAAACAGAAAGATGTTTTTCGTGTGTGCCTAAATGTTCCCACTCAATCCCATAACGTTCCATCACCGCCGCAAGCTGTTCTTTTTCGGACTGTATCCATTGCGACCACTCCGTATCGCCACGACTGCCGCCCTTAAAACCTTGCGTTGCAAGAGCCTGCTTTAGTGACACTCTTGTATCAAGTCCACGCTTGCTGCCTGTGGTAAAAGGTACAAAATCTATGTGCAGATGTGGTGTAGCTTCATCCATATGCAGATGAGCCGAGAACACCCGAAGCTGTGGATTTCGCTCCTGAAAACCCTGATAGTATTCATCTAAAATCTGCTTTGCCAGTTCTCCGTTTTCCGTATCGGCGTTCATATTTCCCTTACCGCCCACCTGTAAAATGATTTCGTGGAACGGTTTTTCCTGCTTGGAACTTCGGATTTTTTCATAATAATCTTTTATCTTTCGGTCTGACCTTATCTGCTTGGCATTGTATCTTTCCAATGCTTCATCAAACAATTCGTGATAAACTGTCTTTATATTTTCATTGCAGTAGTCGATATTGAGATGAGTACGAGTTCCGTCTACATTTTCTGCTCGGAACTTTCGGCTATTGTGATTGACCGAGCCTTTACCGACCATTGCACTTATCGTTCTCTGCATTTTTTCATCTCCCATCTGTAAATTTCAACATTCTCAGGTTTTGTTACTTTTGTCAAAAGTAACGCAAAAGCACTTTTGACGGGTACACCCATCAAAAATGCGACCTGTAAACAGGTTTTGCGTTCTCCGAAGGCTCTCCGAGGGGTGAGCGTGTGCCGGTGGCACACACGCCTGCGAACCGACCGAGCCAGCAGGCGAGACCAAAGAGCCGCCTTTGAAAAGGCACTCTCTGCACACTCCCCTAAACTTTATCCGGTGTCAAAGTGTGACGATGGTGACAATGTTTTTCACAGCGTGCTGCTCTCAAAAACATTGACACCTTTGACACCGTTTGTCACGCCGTCTGCTCGGTTTCTTTCCAAAGTGAAACCTTTCTTCCGTCGTGTGTGCGGCTGTTCTGATAACGGATACCGTAATCACGAAACAGCCTGCTTGCGTTGATACTGAGCCTTAAAGAAAGTACATTCGGCTTTATATCCACCGCAAGCCTTTCGCAAAGTTCCGAAGCAGTTCCTTCCCATCTGTCACTTTCCGAAAAGAGCGTATCCGCTATCTTCTCAAGCAGAGGTTCGGGCGGTTCTTTCCACATCTCCGTTTCCGATTTTGCAAAGTTCCACACCAATCGCTCGCTGTCCCTTACAAGATGGATTTTCATATCCTGCTGGTCTCTGCCAGCAACATCAAGTGTGGCATTGTTGGAAGTACGCTTGTCCTTACTGAGAACAAATGCACCGTCTGCCGCACCCATCAGACCATTCGTGCCTGAAATCATATCGAATATATCTTCCGATTTTTGTTTGCGTGTATGATGAACAATAAGCATTGAAACCTTGTAACTGTCTGCCAACGCTTTCAGCCTTGCCACAACATCATAATCACTTGCGTAGCTGTAATCTGCTCCGCCTGCTTCACGCACACGCTTTAAGGTGTCTATGATAATCAAGCCTGTGTCTGGGTGTTCCCTCATAAACCCTCTTATCTGTTCTTCCAGTCCGCCATTGACCGTTTTACATTCCGTTGCGAAATACAGATTGCCTGTCTCCTTTGCACCGAACATCTGAAACAATCGCTTCTGCAAACGTGGGTAATCATCTTCAAGGGCAAAATAAAGCACCGTTGCCTTACGCACCTTATACTCCCAAAGCGGTGTGCCTGTGCTGATATGATAGGCAAGCTGTGCCATCATAAAGCTCTTTCCCACTTTCGGGGAACCTACGAAAAGGTAAGTTCCCCTTTGGAGCAGACCGTCGATAAGTGGTGTCTGAACCTCAAACACCGTATCATACAGCGTTGTCATTGATACTGTTTTCAGATAGGAAGGGTCTAACTGTCTGAGTATTTCCCTTTGCATTTCTTCAAAAGATTGCTCGTACCCCTTGAAATCCGTATCCTGATTGACTATACTATTGTCAGTACATTTGGAAAGTGACTGTTCCGCATCTGTTGCCGCAGATACATTTGGAATAGTCATTTCTTTTTTATTCTCCATTCGCATCCTCTCCTTTCAAACCGCCGAGAATAATGGAAATCAGTTCTATTACACTCAGCAGTTCATCATCCACACCTTTTCCTGCTTCAATCCTTTTCAGTTCCGCAAGGACTGTGGCAAATTCCGTTTTCAACGCCTTATACACTCTCGGATTGCCCTGTACCACCACATCCTGATTTAAGCAACGGCGGTAACAATACTCCTGTTTTGGCAATCCTGATAGAGCTACAGCTCTGTTAATGAGTTCGTTTTCTTCGGGCGATACTCGAAACCCTACTGTGATATTCCTCCAACGATTTTTGTTATCTCTGTTCTTAGCTGACATTTTCAAAATCTCCTTTCCCTAAATCATCTAATTTTTCTGCCATCTCAATCTGCTTTGACGGAAAGAGGTGTGCGTACTGATAAGTAATATCAATACTTTCGTGACCAACTCGGTCAGCAATCGCCACCGCAGAAAAGCCCATATCAATCAAGAGTGAAATGTGGCTGTGACGGAGATCGTGAATGCGGATACGCTTCACGCCTGCCGCCTTTGCCCCTCTGTCCATCTCGTGATGAAGATAGCTTTTCGTCACCGTAAAGATACGGTCTTTCTTCTTCAATCCGTAAAGCATACCGAGATATTCTTTCATTTCCTCACACAGAAACTTCGGCATTTTAATCGTGCGGTTGCTCTTTTTCGTTTTCGGAGAAGTAATCACATCCTGCCCTTTCAAACGCTGATAGGATTTATTGATTGTGACTGTTTCCTTATCAAAGTTGAAATCTGCCGGAGTCAAAGCTAACAGCTCGCCCTCTCGGATACCGCACCAGTAAAGCATTTCAAACGCATAAAAGGAAACAGGCTTGTCCATCATCTCAAAAGAGAATTTCTTGTATTCTTCCTTTGTCCAGAACAGCATTTCCTTGTGTTCCTCACGTCCCATATTTCCCACCTTTGCCGCAGGATTGGAACGCAGTTCATAGTAGCGGACAGCGTGATTGAAAATGGCGGACAACTGATTGTGCAGCGTTTTCAGATACGTCTGTGAATAAGGCTTTTTCTTCTCATCACGATAGGCAAGCATTTCATTCTGCCAAGTAATAATCTCCTTTGTGGAAATCTCGCTGATTTTCAGTTTCCCGAAATACGGAAGTATCTTTGTGCGTATGATATGCTCTTTGGTAAGCCACGTGTTTTCCTTCAAACGGTTCTTCACATCATTGATATAAAGCTCCGTAAAGGCTTCAAAACTCATATCAAGGTCTGAAGAAGTCTGCAATTTGAACATTCTTTCCCATTCCTGTGCTTCTCGTTTGGTAGCAAAGCCACGCTTGCATTTCTGCTTGCGTTCCCCTTTCCAGTTCACATACCTTGCCATCACATACCAAGTACCGTTATCTTCATTCTTAAATACCGGCATTTACATTTCCCCCTTTCCTGCTCCGTAGAGCCTTTCGTAAAAATACTGGCGATTTACACGCCCTGCAATCGTAATAAAGCCCTTTGCTTTCAATTCCTCATTTAATTGTCTGATGAGTTTATATGCATAAGGTTTTGATACGTTTAGTTCCTGAGCCACATCTTCGGCTCGGATAAATCTGTTTTCCATATCCTTTTTCTTCCTTTCTTAAAATAATTTTTTGCTTGCCGCTTTCTCCGTGTTAAAGTTCCAACAGGCACTCCTGCTTGTCGGCAGGCGCTGTGCTGTCCCAATGCACCGCAGTACATCAGGCGCTCGCTCGTATAGGGGTTCCCGAAAAGTCGGAGACTTTTGGGGAAGAGGAGGAGCAGTGCAGCGAATGAGCTTTTGTGCTTGCACACAAGCGAACGATACGGAACTTGCTCCGACGAGGTCTTGGCGGTTTGGCTTTTCGGACGGTCATTCAGTTGTCGCATTAAGCATATTTGTTTAATTCGTAATTTATTTTACTAAACATATTTGCTATTGTCAAGTGGTTGCAAAGAAAATATTAAACATTTTTGTTTCGGTTTTTCTTGACTTCCACTAAACATTTCTGCTATACTTATTTCACTAAATATAAAAGGAGCGTATCATTATGGCTATCAGCGAAAGAATACATTTTTTCAGACTAATGCGTGGTATGACACAAAAGTATCTCGGTACAGCAATCGGTTTTCCAGAAAAGAGTGCTGATGTGCGTTTGGCACAGTACGAAACTGGTACACGCAAACCGAAAGCAGACCTTACAAATGCATTGGCACAGGTGCTTGATGTTTCTCCACAGGCTCTTGATGTTCCTGACATAGACAGCTATATCGGTCTTATGCACACTCTGTTTACCCTTGAAGATATTTACGGTCTTACTGTCAGTGAAGCAGACGGAGAGGTATGCTTAAAGGTCAACAAGGACAAAGGCAGAGAAGCATATGAACTCCTCAAAATGCTGTATGCTTGGAAAGAACAGGCAGACAAGCTATCTTCCGAAGAAATCAACAGAGAAGAATACGATAACTGGCGTTACCATTATCCAGAGTTCGACACCACACAGCGTTGGGCAAAAGTTCCATCACAGGAATTAAGTGACGCTCTCGTGGAAGCATTCAAAGACCACTTGAAAGATAAATAAGCACCTACAGGACCTGCCACTGGCAGCTCCCTACAGATGCTTTGGCAACGACAAAAAAGCCCTTAACTATGGTTATTAACCACAGCTAAGGGCTTAGTTTATAATATGGAATTTGTTCAGAGCCAAGCTCCGAACTTTAGTCTGCAAGCCACCTGTTAATTGTTCCGTTACCCATAAACCACTGGATAACAAGAATAATGGCACTTGCTATGACTGTTATCAATTTGTTATCAAAAGACTAATCGAAATCGCTGAAACCCGCATAAACACTGGCTTTTTTAAGCAACTCGATTTATTCCCACTCAATCGTCGCGGGCGGCTTGGACGTGATGTCGTAGCACACGCGGTTGGCGCCGGGAACCTCGGCCACGATGCGGCCGGAGATGCGGGCCAGGACGTCGTAGGGCAGCTTGGCCCAGTCGGCGGTCATGGCATCGCTGGACTCGACGGCACGCAGGATAATTGGGCGCTGGTAGGTGCGCTCGTCGCCCATAACGCCGACGGACTTAATGTCGGGCAGGACGGCGAAATACTGCCAGCAGCTATGCTCGGAGTTGCGCTCGCCGGTCTGCTCAAACAGACGCTGGTTATAGGCGTCGAGCTCCTCGCGCACGATGGCGTCGGCATTCTTGAGGATCTCGAGCTTCTCCTTGTCGACCGCACCGATGATGCGGATGGCCAGACCCGGGCCCGGGAAAGGCTGGCGGAACACGATATGACCCGGCAGACCGAGCGCCAGACCAAGCGCGCGGACCTCGTCCTTAAAGAAGTGGTCGAGCGGCTCAATAAGGTCGAAGTGCACGCCCTCGGGGAACGGGATCAGATTGTGATGGCTCTTGATGGTAGCCGTCTTGCCGCCCGTCTTGCGAGCGCCGGACTCAATGATGTCGGGGTAGATGGTGCCCTGAGCCAAGTACTTGACCGGCTTGCCATCGGTCTCGAGCTGCTGCGCCACGGCGAAGAACTCTTTCCAGAACTGCGTACCGATGATGCGGCGCTTCTCCTCGGGCTCGGTCACGCCGGCCAGAAGCTCGGCATAACGGTCCTCGGCGTGGACGTGGATAAAGTCGACGTCAAACTGCTTGGTGAAGACCTCCTCCACCTGCTCGGGCTCGCCCTTGCGCAGCAGGCCGTGGTTGATGAACACGCAGGTCATCTGCTTGCCCACGGCGCGAGCGCCCAGCGCAGCCACGACGGAGGAGTCGACGCCGCCGGACAGGGCCAGAATCACGCGGTCGTCGCCGACCTTCTCGCGGAACTCGGCTGTCATGGTCTCGACCAGGTTATCCATGCTCCAGTTGGGCTCCAGGCCGCAGATCTCAAACAGAAAGTTGCTCAGCAGCTGCTGACCGTACTCGGAGTGCTTGACCTCGGGGTGGAACTGCGTGGTGAAGATCTTGCGCTCGACGCACTCCATGGCGGCAACCGGGCACACGTCGGTGCTGGCGGTAACGGTAAAGCCCTCGGGCACCTCGGACACGGCGTCGCGGTGGCTCATCCACACGGTCTGCTCCATAGGCGTGGAGTTAAAGAGCTTGGCGCCGGCCGTACGCGTGATGGTGGCGCGGCCGTATTCGCCCACCTCGGAGTGACCGACCTTGCCGCCGAGCGTCACGGCCGTGATCTGATGGCCGTAGCAAAAGCCCAGAACGGGAAGGCCCAGGTCAAAGATGGCGGGATCGATGGACGGAGCGTCCTCGGCATACACAGAAGCCGGGCCGCCAGAGAGGATGAGCGCAGAGGCGTTCATTTCGCGAATCTCATCGGCCGAGATGTCGCAGGGAACGATCTCGGAATACACGTTGAGGTCGCGGACGCGACGGGCAATGAGCTGACCGTACTGCGCACCAAAGTCGAGTACGAGGACCTTTGCGGAAGCCTTTTGATCCATGGTTTCCCCCCTCTTGTTGGCGGGGAGCCTGTGCCCACCCGCGCGAATAAACGAAAACATCTTACATAGTGTACACGTTATATGGGGTTTCTCGTCCCTCGCAGCCATCAGCGCACGGCAAACGCACGACCGGGGCCTATTTGACGGCAATTGAAGTGTTACCAAACGTTACAGATGATGTAATACGTTTGAACATTGGACGCCCTGTGCCACAATACTGCCGAACGACTCCGCCTCTGCGGCGGCAAATACGATAGGAATACCAGCATGAAGCGCATCCTTCTCATCGCCACGGGCGGCACCATCGCATCGACCGAGGACGGCAACGGCCTCTCCCCCGCCCTGACCGGTGAGGAGCTCGCCCAGAGCGTCCCCGAGATCTCGGGCCTCTGCGAGCTCGACGTCGTGCAGCCCATGAACATCGACAGCACCAATATGCGTCCGAGCGACTGGATGCGTATCCGCGACGTCATCGTCGAGGGTTATGCCGACCACGACGGCTTCGTGATTCTGCACGGCACCGACACCATGAGCTACACCGCGGCGGCGCTTTCCTATCTGATTCAGGACAGCCCCAAGCCCATCGTACTCACCGGCTCGCAAAAGCCCATGGGCAATCCCTTTACCGACGCCAAGCTCAACCTGTACCAGAGCCTGCTCTATGCGCTCGACGAGCATTCGCACGACGTCTCGATTGTCTTTGGCGGCGTAGCCATTGCCGGCACGCGCGCCCGCAAGCAGCGCACCATGAGCTTTAACGCGTTCATTAGCGTCAACTATCCGCCCATTGCCTATATCCGCAACGACCGCATCGTTCGCAACGGACTCCACGGCACTCACCAGGACGAGAACCCGGTTCGCTTCTACGACAGCATCGACCCGCGCGTATTTGCCCTTAAGCTGACACCCGGCGTGAACCCGGGTATCCTGGACGCTCTTGCCGATAGCTACGACGCTGTGATTCTGGAGACCTTTGGCATTGGCGGTATCCCCGAGTTTGGTGAGTCGGGCGAGTCGTTCCAAGAGGCAATTTTCCGCTGGGTCGATTCGGGTCGCACTGTCGTTATGACCACGCAGGTCCCCGAAGAGGGCCTTGACCTGGGTGTTTATGAGGTCGGCCGTGCCTACGCCGATCATCCGGGCATTTTGCGCGGCGACGACATGACCACCGAGACGCTCGTGGCCAAAACCATGTGGGCACTCGGCCAGTCACGTGATGCGGCCGAGATTCAGCGCCTGTTCTACAGCCAAGTCAACCACGACCGCATCCCGATGGCGTAATTCAGTTGTCGACGGGTATCCCCTATTCGATCCCCTCGAGAAGCTCTGACACCGTCATGCCGAGTGCGGGCGCGATCTTAAATAGAACCTTGAGCGTGAAATTTGCCGTCCCATCTTCGATTCGGTCGAGGTAGGGTCGGCTGATTCCTGTCGCCACACAAAAATCAACCTTGGAGATACCAAGGTCCCTGCGTGTCTCTTCGACCCGCCTGCCAAGAATCTGTTTCGCACGTTCGTCCATGCAGCCGAGTTTGAAATGGAGCTGAACAAAAACGTAAACTATAGTTTACGTTTTGCCGAATACACAGGAGTTTTCTATGTCGGGTTCTTCGGTCCGCATGTACCGAGCCACGCTTCGCACAAACAGCGCACCGCCCAAGCTCGTCGTCGTTGAAGCCGAATGCCTTTCGCCCGATGAGCGCACAGCATTTGCATTACTATCAAGTCGCGTCGCCGCCGTTCTGGTCCCTTGCCCGGCGCAAGGCGAACTTGCCATCCAATGCCAAGCGCACAGCTGCTCGCTCAATCAGGCTGCCGTAATCGCAACCAGCCAACGCGGCCTGCCGCTCCTTTTAGAAGCCGGTATCGCACTCGCCCTCCGCGGCTCCGGATACGAAAACGAGGCCGCCGCCGATATGGTCTTTAAACCACGATCGAGCGGCGGCCTCGCAGCAGCCATTGAATATGCGTGCAGGCTCGTTGCCTAAAAGGACAGGCTAGAAACCAAAGCCAAAGCCTGTTCCGGTAATAGCCGAGTACATAAAGTAGACGTTGATTACGTTGAGGAACACACCCGTGATGCAGCCGTTTCGCAGGTAGCGCTCGCACACGATGCGCGCCATGGCGGCGGAGTCATCATTGTTTTTAGCCTGACGTCCTGCCGTAAAGTACGTCGCCACGCTCAGCAGCAGGTTGAGCACCGGCAGTGCCAGCAGCTCGTAGCTCTTGCCCCAGCGCGTCACCTCACCGGCCGCGTTAAACTTCGTTGCCACCTCGGGACCAATGTTGGGGATAACACACGCTGCAACCACCAGCGGAATCACCGCAAGTACGAGCAACGCAATACCCATGTAGCCAGCTTTTTTGCCATATTTAAACATATGCGTCGTCCTTACACGTTAAAGCGGAAGTGCACGACGTCGCCATCGGCCATGACATACTCTTTGCCCTCGATACGCAGCTTGCCGGCGGCCTTGGCGCCCTGCTCGCCACCGAGCTCGATGTAATCGTCGTAGCCAATGACCTCGGCCTTAATAAAGCCGCGCTCAAAGTCGGTGTGGATGACGCCGGCGGCCTGCGGAGCGGTTGCGCCCTGACGAACCGTCCAGGCCTTGACCTCCATCTCACCAGCCGTAAAGAACGACTGCAGGCCAAGCAGCTTGTAGGCGGCCTGCGCGAGCACGTCCAGGCCGGGCTGCTCCAGGCCCAGGCTCTCCAGGTAGTCGGCAGCGTCCTCGGGATCGAGCTCGGAAAGCTCGGCCTCAATCTTGGCGCAGATCGGCAGCGGCTTGACGCCATCGATGGGCGCCAGGTCCTCGTTGAGCATATCCTCGTCCACGTTGGCCACATACAGGATGGGCTTCATGGTGAGCAGGAACAGGCCCTTGGCGGCGGCGCGCTCCTCGTCAGTCATCTCCATGGATGCGGCGCGCTTGCCCTCGTTGAGCCAGGCAAGCAGACGCTTGGCGACCTCAAACTTGGGCATGAGCTCCTTGTCGCGCTTGGCCTCCTTCTCGAGCTTGGGCAGCTGCTTCTCGAGCGTGCCCATGTCGGCCAGGATGAGCTCGGTCATGATGGTGTCGGCATCGCCGGCGGGATCGACGAACTCGCCGGTGCGGCCCACCTCACGCATGACGTTGGGGTCCTTAAAGTAGCGCACGACCTCGCAGATGGCGTCGGTCTCGCGGATGTTTGCCAAGAACTGGTTGCCCAGACCCTCGCCCTCGTTAGCGCCCTTCACCAGACCTGCGATGTCGACGAACTCGACCGTAGCCGGCACAATGCGACCCGGGTTGACGATGTCGGCGAGCTTTTGCAGGCGGCTATCGGGCACATCGACGATACCCACGTTGGGGTCGATCGTGGCGAACGGGTAGTTGGCGGCAAGGCCGGTCTTTTTGGTAAGCGCGGTGAACAGCGTCGACTTGCCCACGTTGGGCAGGCCCACGATACCGATGGAAAGGGACACGACAGCTCCTTTTGATACAGGTACTTCAAACTGTATAAGTATAGCGCCGCCGCAGCATCCAGGCGAACCCGGACGCCACGGCGGCGCAAATGAAGCAGAGATAGGGGTCGCTGACTAGTCTGCGAGCTTTTCCACCTGATCGAGCATCTTATCGAGCTTGGCCTTTGCCTCGGCCTTGACCTTCTCGGCCTCCTCGTGAGCCTTCGCCTTCTGGGCGGCCTTTTCCTCGGCCTCGGGATCGGCGACGACCAGATTGGACGCATCGTGTTCGACCAGCTTGAGCGCATGTTCGGGACAAACCTTGACGCAGGCTCCGCAACCCAAACAATACGTGGACTCCAGTGCAAAGCGACCGCTTCCCACCAAATCGCAGGCGGACGTGGGACACGCGTTAACGCACTCGCCGCACGACGTGCACTTGTCAAAATCGCACTCCGGCGTGCTCACCTGCATGTTCTGGGCAAGCTCGGGGTGGTTTTGCAGCGTCGAGAGCACCAGCTGGCGCCCATGGGTGAGCGAACGGCGACGCTTGGTCGTCGTGGTGCCGCACATGGTGTTGAGCGTGCGCTCCAGCTGGGTGATCTGATGGCGATGGGCTTTGAGCTTCTGCGTCACCGAAGCCAGTGCCGCCGTCGCCGGATTGAGTTTGGTCACGGTCAGGCCCGTGGTACGGGCGATCTTTTCCATGTATTCCTTGCGCTCGTACTCGCGGCGCTTATGGCATTTGAGGCTCTTGGGGTCGACCTCCAGGCCCATACCCGTACCAGCCCATTCCTCGGCCTTCGCAATCGCCTCGCCCAGCATGTCCTCGCCACCGGTGTTGCGGCATTTATCGCACACGCCCAGCGGCAGATACACACTCACGTTGGGATAGTCGGCCAGCACCGAGAACCAGGTCTCGGCTGTAATATCGCCCACGCAGGCAACGACGACCTCGTTCTCGCGCGGCATGCGCTTAAGGGCGCGCGTGCAGGTAACGTAGGCGGTCTCGTGACTTGTAGCCGCCGAGACAATGTCGTCATACAGGTTTTTGGGCGCCAGGCGCGGCGAGATGATCGCCTCAGTCGGACAGGCAGCGGCGCACAGGCCACACTTGCGACAGGAATCGAGGATCTCGATGGCATCTTCCTCGACCTCGATGGCGTTGACCGGGCACACGTCCATGCACGCGGTGCAGCCACTCTTTTCGTTTTTGCAGGTCAAGCACGGAATGGTGTTGCCGCGCGGACGCTCCTTGTAGTCAGCAGGATTCCACTGCGGCGCCGACGGATCGAGCGCATCGGTCACACCGCCAAGCGGGTTTTTAAGAAAGTCGAAACCCTTGCTGATCTCGATAATGTCATCAAACAGATCGTGTTCCTGCGCCATGCGCGGCCCCTCCCTGAGCAGTGCAAACAAGCAAGAGATAATGATACGCTATCGGCCCACGCCTCGGGCAAATTACACGCGGAGCATCTTTGCGGCAAATAGCCCATGGCCTATCGCCGCCTCGATTGCACAAGGCCAATCAAGCGCCAAACTATGCCTCGCACATGAGCTGCACGAGCTTTTGCCTGGTCACCTTTGTCTGTTCGTTGGCCATGTTGCGCTCGTTCTTAAAAGTTGCGTCAGCAACGCTCAGCAAATCGGCATCGGTAATCTCATCAAGCCCCAGCTCCTCAAGCGTCGTCGGCAGACCGACGCGCTGGCAAAACTCGAGCACCTGATCAAGCTCGGGTGCACGCTCCAGGCGCAGCTGCACCACCAGACCAAATGCCACGGCCTCACCATGCATGGCCTTGCACTCGGGCAGAATCGTCAGCCCGTTGGCGATGGCATGCGCCAACGCCAAGCCGCCACTCTCAAAGCCGACACCCGAGAGCAAAATATTGCACTCGATCAGGCGTTCAACCGCTGGCGACGTACGCCCCTTTTTGAGATCGCGCTTGGCAGCGACACCGCACTCCATAAGTGTGTCGTAGCAGGCACGAGCCGCAACCAGAGCCAAGTGCCCCGGCGCGCCACCGTGCTCGTTGGCGCCGTGCGCCGCGGCGCACGAACGCGCCTCGAAGTACGTTGCCAGCGCATCGCCCATACCAGCGACCGTCATACGCAGTGGGGCCGCTGCGACCACGTTGGTATCGACCACGACCAGATCTGGATTCTTCTCGAGCATCAGGTAGCGGTCGAACGACCCATCCTCGTGATACAGCACCGAAATCGCGCTGCACGGACCATCCATTGAGGCCGCCGTGGGACATACGCACAACGGCAACTCGGCATAAAACGCTACTGCCTTGGCGATATCGAGCATCTTGCCACCGCCAATACCCACCACCATGTCGCAATACTCAGCCTGGGCTTCCTTAGCCATTTCGGCAACAGCCTCTTCCGTACACGGACCGTTGTAAATTTTAAAGAACGGCTCGCTTAGATCGTCGTCCAGAAATCCATCGACAATCTGCCTGCACAGCCGATCCTCGGTGCCCTGGTCAAACAAGACATAGGCAGCGCAGCCCAACCATGACAAATACCTGCCCTGACGCGAAAGTTCGCCCGGCCCCTGAACATACCGACCGGGACCGCCGTAAACCATAGGAAGCGCCATACGAGAATCCGCCCTTCATCAAACAACGATTGGTGCAAAGTAACCTGACCCCTTTGCACCAACTTGGTGCGATGGGGTCAGGTTGGTTTGCACCATAGCAAAAAGGGGCAAAGCCGTCTGCTGGCTTTGCCCCTTCCTTAGCTTGATTTACTCATCCATAAGGTAGTAGTGACCCAGCGCGTCGGCACCCAGGATGGCGTTTGCGACCATCTCGGGCGTCACCTCAAACGGCATGTTGCACATGGTGTCATCGGGCGCGCAGGCGGCCTCGGCAACAATCATGGCCTGCTCGCGCGTAAGCTCGGCAACGCCAAGTTCCTTCATCGTGACCGGCAGGCCCAGCTCAATGCAGAAGCCCAAGACTTCCTCGAGTTTCTCAGTCGGAGCATCCTCGAGTACCAGCTGAACGATGGTGCCAAAGGCGACCTTCTCGCCGTGATACATGCCGTGGCACTCGGGCAGCATCGTCAGGCCATTGTGGATGGCATGAGCAGCAGCAAGGCCCGAGCTCTCAAAGCCAATGCCCGAAAGCAGCGTATTGGCCTCGATGATATGCTCGACGGCAGGCGTGAGCGCACCCTTCTCCAGCGCGACCTTGGCCTTGACGCCATCGGCCATAAGCGTCTCGTAGCAGAGCTTGGCAAGCGCCAGACCGGCCATGCCGCCTTTGCCACCAGCGCAGGTGCCACCGTCGGCATCGTGCGTCGCCTGGGCCTCAAAGTAGGTTGCGAGCGCATCGCCCATACCTGCCACCGTCAGGCGTACCGGGCTCGCCGCGATAACCGTCGTATCCATAAGAACGATATTGGGGTTCGCCTTAAGGAACAGGTACTTATCGAACTGGCCGTCATCGGTATAGAGCACGGAGAGCGCCGAGCACGGGGCATCGGTCGAAGCGATGGTGGGGCAAATGATGACCGGGGACTCCAGGTAGTAGGCGACGGCCTTGGCGGTGTCGAGGATCTTGCCGCCACCGACGCCGACGATGATGTCGCAGCCGTTGTCGCGCGCGAGCGCAACCAGGCGATCGACCTCGCTCTTGGAGCACTCGCCGTTAAAGTCCTCAAACAGCAACTCGGCCTTAGCCTCGGCAAAACCACCCTCGATCTTGGCACCGACGCGCTTCTTGCCCGAAGGCGTCACGATGACGAGGGCCTTAGCGCCAAGCGGCTCGACATAGGAGCCGAGCTTGGCGAGCTCGTCCGGACCCTGGATGTACTTGCTGGGGCTATTGAAAATTGCAGCCATAACTATCCCATTCTCTAAAAGAAAAAAGAAAGGGGCTCCGTACGGATACGTGCGGAGCCCCTCGTTACGATAACAAGAGTCGATTAGAAATCGATGTCGGTGTCGTAGTAGCAGGCCTTGAGGATCTTCTCGAAGTCGGCAGCCTTGGTCTCACGCGGGTTCTCGGGCGTGCAGGCGTCGGTCTCGGCGTTCGCAGCGATCTCGGGCAGCTTGGCGAGGAACTCCTCCTCGGAAACCATCTGCGGGTTCTCGGCGTCGACCTTCACGCCACCATTCGCGTAATCCTTGATGGACTGCGGAATGTTGAGCTGGTCATTGAGGTCGCGAATCTTCTGGACGAGCGCAGCGATGAGCTCCTCGTTGGTCTCGCCGGGAAGGTGCAGGATCTCCTTGGCCACGTAAGCGTAACGCTCAGCAGCACGCGGGTCCTTGGAGTTCCACTGGATAACCTTGCCCAGGTACATGGCGTTAGCGGCACCGTGGATGATGTGGCCGTTCTCGAAGGCAGCACCGGTCTTGTGAGCCATGGAGTGAACGATGCCGAGCAGGCCCGAGGAGAAGGCGATACCGGCGATGCACTGAGCCTCGTGCATGTGCTGACGGGCCTCATGGTCGCCAGCATAGGACTTGGGCAGCCACTCGACGATCTCGCGGATGCCGTGCAGGGCGTTGGCGTCGGTGAACATAGAGGCGCAGGTGGAAACGTAGGCCTCCATGCAGTGGGTCAGAGCATCCATGCCGGTGTGAGCGCACAGCTTGGCGGGCATGGTGTAGGTGAGCTCGGGGTCGACGATGGCGACATCAGGGGTGATGTTGAAGTCGGCCAGCGGGTACTTGATGCCCTTGGCGTAGTCGGTAATGACGGAGAACGCGGTGACCTCGGTAGCGGTGCCGGAGGTAGAGGAGATGGCGCAGAAATGAGCCTTCTGACGCAGCTCCGGGAAGCTGAACGGCTGGATGATGTTATCGAAGGACTCCTCGGGATACTCGTAGAAGACCCACATGGCCTTAGCGGCATCGATGGGCGAGCCGCCACCGATGGCGATAATCCAGTCGGGCTCGAACTCGCGCATGGCCTCGGCGCCCTTCATGACCGTCTCGATGGACGGGTCGGACTCGACGCCCTCGAACAGCTTGACCTCGAAACCGCCTTCCTTAAGGTCGTTCTCGACGTCCTGCAGGAACCCGCCGCGGCGCATAGAGCTGCCGCCAGAAACGATGATGGCCTTCTTGCCCTTGAGGTTCTTCACCTCGTGGCGAGCGCCCTCACCAAAGTACAGATCGCGAGGATTGGTAAAACGTCCCATACTGTGCCTCCTAAACAAGCCCCTCTTAGACTTGCGTATATAACGGAGCACCCAATTGGCTCCGTTAGGACCGGTTTGCGCGTTGCCGGCGATGACAATGCGCGATGTCTAAACGTCTCAACGCTCAGACAAACACTATTTTACCGTTCTGGTTGGTCAGTTATTCACCTAAAGCCGCCAATGATGAAACGTTTTTTCTATCCCTGAAGACCCTTGTGCGGCATTCATACTCCCAAGCTGGGCAAACGTTTTATCAAGGTTGACTACATATCCTGGGCAGGACTGTGCCCCTCCAAAATATGCACCGTTCGCCGCCAAAAATCGACCGTTTGCGGCACCGTGATACCACTCGGTCGTCCAAGGTGCCGACATTTGTGCGACATCCGTCTTCGTGGTGCAAAGGTGCAAGTCCAAGTGCGACACCCCCGGTGTGCCACATGCGGGTAAACTAGAACCTTATATAGAGACATTTGAACCCTAACCGCAGCAAAGGAGGCCCCATGGCATTCGATCCCATTCAAGAGGATTGCCATCGCCTCGTTCTTGAGGCCTTGCGCCGCGACAATATCCCGCTCACCGATGGCACCGCCGTAGAGCGTCTGATGGAACAATTCACCCGCAACCCCGCGCCGCTCATCGTGCATGATCGCGACCGCGCCGGACATCTGATTGCCAAGGTGGTCGAGGCTGTCGACTACCGCATTCCCTTTATCCCCGACGATGCCCAAGC
Source organism: Collinsella sp. AM44-11 (assembly GCF_003467145.1). Classification (NCBI taxonomy): domain Bacteria; kingdom Bacillati; phylum Actinomycetota; class Coriobacteriia; order Coriobacteriales; family Coriobacteriaceae; genus Collinsella; species Collinsella sp. AM44-11. Next base: position 85,255 of record NZ_QSFE01000007.1, on the reverse strand, counting down.
CGAGCAGGAAGAGGCCGCTGCCGAGAACATGCTTCGCGAGGCCGCCGCGCTCGATCCGACCAACTGGGATGCCCAGCGCATGCTGACGGCCCTCACCGCCGACTCCAACGAGGAATACGTACAGTACCTGGTATCCAAGCGCGATGAAGTCGAGCATGACCTGGCGTTCAAGATCGCCTCGGCGCAGGACCCCTATGAGCGCGAGGCCGCGGGCGACCTTATGCGCCGCCCCTACCTGCGCTGGCTTGCCGCCCTTGCATCGCGCGCCCTCATTAGCGGACGCTATCGCATGTCGCTCGAAGCTGCAAACCGCAGCCTCGACTTTGCCCCCAACGATCCGGCCGGCGTCCGCCACACCGCGATGCTCGCCATGGCGAAGCTCGAATACCCTGCCGAGGAGCTCAAGCGCTTTCGCTCTGCCCACTCCGTCCCCTATCTCGCCAACACGCCGCTGCGTCGTCGTCCCAAGGACGCGGAGCGCGACTTGGACCCGTGGACGCTCATCGCACTGATGAGCGCAGCCTGGCGCGAGCTGGACTACGAGGGTGCCGAGCACTACTTGCGCATCCTTGCACGCTCGTGCCCGCACGCGGCCGAGGCACTCTACTTCCAAACCGAGTTTCCCGATGGCGTCTATGCCCGCGTCAACGTGGGTGTGGGCTCTACCGACGAGCTTGTCCTTGCGCTGTCCGAGGCGACGCCGGTACTGCAGGAGGGCTTGGGCGCCCCCGACAACGCCAGCTTCGCCGCCTGGGTCGCCACCAACGATATCGTGCGTTCCCAGATCGACGAGCGCATCCTGCGGGCGGCCGAGCAGGGCCTGCCGTTTAAGGGAGGAGACCTCTAATGGATCCGAGCGTCTACATCCCCGCCTACCTGGAGCGCGCCTACGTTGCGTCGCACCCCGAACTCACCGATGCAGCACGCGAACTTGTCCATAACGACGTGAGCGTTAACCCTCAAAAGTACGCGCAGACCGAGCATGCGCAGGCGCTGCTTTCCTATGCCGGCGTGCATCGTCATTTGCTCGACGAGCTCCATCGCATCGAGGACATGGGCAGCGACGAGGAGTTTGAGCAGACGCGCAACCGCCTGTTCGACGATATGCGCGATGAGCTGCTCAAGATCGTTCGCGTCGATGCGCTGGCGGTCGATGCCCAGCTGCTCGCCATCATTTTGGCGGACACACCCGTCGACGCCTGCCTGGGCGACCTGATGAAGCTCGAAGCGACCACGACCGATTACCTGCGGCAAAGCGTGCCCGGGTTCGACATGGAGGCCCCACACTACTGGGCCAATAATGTTTTGGCCGACGGTGTCACCGCAGCGGACCTTACCGTGAGCGAGCCGGCCCTTATCGGGTGGCTCCACACACTCGAGGCCATCTCGCAGCTGTGCATGGCAAGCGCCCGCTACCGCGCTGCTGCCAACTACGCCCGCCGCGTCCTTAAGGCAGAAGGCTATCCCACCCGAGCTGCCGGCACCGTGTTGCTCGCTCTCGCTCGCCTGGAAGACCAGGACGGCTTTTTTGCCCTAGCCCACCAGCTCGAGGAACAGATGGGGGCAGACGCACTCGAAAACTCTCCTTGGTACCTGCTCGCCCGCACGATTCTGCTGTTCAAAACAAACAAGATGCGCCCGGCGACGCGCGCGCTGCGTGAGTTCGCTAACCGTTGCGAGGGCGGCGCGTTCTTTTTGCTGAACCCCATGTATCAGACACCGTACCTTCCCTGCCGGCCCGAACCGCACGACCCCTGGGACCTTTCGCATCAGGCAGTTTGGGAAGCCGACGGCATCATCTCGGACACCCCCGACTTTGCCCCCTGGGCCAACGCCTGCGAAGATGTATCGCAGCTTGCCCAGGAATTTGCGCGCCGTTACGGCTTTTAACGGCGCAAACGCCACGACCATGTCATTCACGTTAGGAACGGCTTCATGAACTTCCGCTCATCTCTCGCCTGTGCCTCGAGCGATATCGCCCGCTGGGGGCTGCGCTCCGTCCTTAAGCGCCAGGGCGGCGTACTCCCCGGCCGCATCGCCATGAAGATCGACCCCGAGCTGCTAAGCGACCTCGCGAGCCTGGTCGACCGCAGCGTGGTGATCACCGGCACCAACGGCAAGACCACCACCTCCAACCTCATCGCCGACGCCGTTGCTGCCAGCGGTGCTACCGTGGTGTGCAACCGTGCCGGCAACAATATGGAGCCTGGTGTGGTGGGCGCTCTGCTCGAGGCCCGCGGCAACCTTAAGCGAACCGCCAGCAGCAAGCGCGTAGGCGTTTTTGAATGCGATGAGCTCTACACTGTGCGCGTCCTGCCCAAGCTCAAGCCGACGTACTTCGTGCTGCTCAACCTGTTCCGTGACCAGCTAGATCGCTATGGCGAGATCGATCACACCCAGGAGGTCATCGCCCACGCGTTGGAGCTTTCGCCGGCAACGACGCTCATCTACAACGCCGACGACCCGCTGTGCGCCTCGATTGCCGCGCGCGTTCCCAACGCGAGTATTGCCTTTGGCATCGATGGCGCCACGGGCACCGAGTCCGACCGCATTAGCGACTCGCGCTTTTGCTCGCAGTGCAACGCCCCGTTGGAGTACGACTACGTACAGTATGGTCAACTCGGCGCCTACCATTGCCCCTCGTGCGGCTGGGCCCGCCCTGCGCTTGTCCGTCGCGTGACGGGCGTGGAACTCGGCTGCGACGGCTACGGCTTTGACCTTGTCTTTGGACCCGATACCGACGCACCCGCAACGCACATCGCCACGCGCTACAACGGTCTGTACATGGTCTATAACGTTGCCGCCGCCTTCTTTGCCACACACGAGTTGGGCGTGAACACGGCGCTTCTACAGCCTACGCTCGATGCCTATGTGCCTGCCGGCGGTCGTATGGGGCGCTGGGATATCGCCGGCCGCACCGTCGAGGCCAACCTGGCCAAGAATCCCGTAGGCTTCGATCGACAAATCCAGTCCATCAAGACGGCAGGCGGCAGACTCTGCGCTTTCTTCCTCAATGACAACGACGCCGACGGCCACGATGTCTCGTGGATCTACGACGTCGACTTCGAGCGCATCGCCGATACCCCGGGGCTTGTCGCCTTTGCCGGCGGCACGCGTGCACACGATATGCAGGTGCGCCTCAAGTACGCCGGCATCGACGCCGCCATTATCTCGGACGTCGCGCAGGCAATTGGCGCCATGGCAGACGAGGCCGCCGATGACACCTTCTACGCCGTCGCCAACTACACGGCCTTCCCGCCGCTGGTCAAAGAACTCGACGGGCTGAAGGGTGCCGATGCAGCCACGGTTGCCGCCCGCGCCGCAGTCCGCGCCGACGGCAGCGCTCTTCCTGTCGGTATCGCGCCAGTCGAGCTCTCGCGCCCGCTGCGCATCGTCTACCTGTATCCCGATGCCCTCAACCTCTATGGCGACGGCGGCAACGTCATCGCCCTCGAGCGCCGCTGCGCCTGGCGCGGCATCCCCGTTCGCGTGGATGAGGTCCGCATGGGCGAGGTGCTCGATCTGCATGATGCCGATATCGTCATGATGGGCGGCGGATCCGATCGCGACCAGCTAGCCGTGGCACACGAGCTGCTCGCCCAAAAAGACAAGGTCGCAGCCTATGTTGAGGACGGCGGTTCGCTGCTCGCCATCTGCGGCAGCTATCAGCTGCTCGGCCGTTCGTACTATATGGGCGAAAATCGCATCGAGGGCCTGGGCGTCATTGCCGCCGAGACCGTACGCGGCTCCGACCGCCTGATCGGCAACGTCGCCGTCAAGACCGACCTGGCACCCGAGCCCTTTGTGGGATTCGAGAACCACGGTGGCCGCACGCTTTTGGACGCCGATGCCACGCCGCTCGGAACGTCCGTCGTCACGGGCACCGGCAACAACGGCGACGATGGCTTTGAGGGTCTCATCTACAAGGGTGTCATCGGCACGTACCTGCATGGCCCGGCGCTGCCCAAGAACCCCGAACTCGCCGACTGGCTCATCGCCCACGCCCTCGAACGCCGTGGCGACGCACAGGCCGCCGCCCTGTTGCCGCTCAAACCCCTCGACGACGCCTACGAGCACGCCGCCCACGACGCCGCCATGAAGCTCCTCCCCTAGCACCCCACCACCACAAGGGGGACAGGTACCTTTGTGGTGGTTTTCCAGTTTGCCAACGATATACGCGCCGGCAAAAAAGTCTGCTATACTCTTTCCCGCTGTCCCCATCGTCTAGCGGCCAAGGACGCCACCCTTTCAAGGTGGATATCGCGGGTTCGAATCCCGCTGGGGGCACCATTTAAACTGAGAAGCCCGTTGCCCTCGCGGTAACGGGCTTTTTGCTGCCGATATGCCGGGATTCGAACCCGACAGGGTGCAGAGCTGAGGAAACGCGTAAGCGTTTTCCAGCGCAGCACGCAAGGAGCGGAGCGACGCAGCGAAAGCGGGCGGCGCCAGCCGCACGCGGACATCCCGCTGGGGGCACCACAGAATCTGTGAAGCCCGTTACCAATTCGGTAGCGGGCTTTTTGCTACCCATACGCCGGGATTCGAACCCCGAAGGCATAAAATCACACTGTCATCCAAGGGCCCGTGGACAAAAAATAGCAAATATGAGTACTGTTACCAATTTAGTAACAGCGATTTCATGCCATCAGAAGGCGATTTGGACACAAGGCGTCCTACGGCGGAGGAATTGCAGGCATTTATCAGCTAAGTACTTGGACATATGTTGCGTAACACTGCATATTTTGCAAAAAGATAATGCTACAGGGCTTGTGACAGTACTCATATTTGACGTTTTTTGCCCACGACCCCTTATTGTGTGGGCGAATCAGTTGCAAAGCGGGATCCAAAGCGTCCTTCGCAAACAAATAGCCGGGGCCCGCGCGATGCGGACCCCGGCTCAATACCATGACGATATGTCGGTTACGCTCTACACGTAGAACAGGATGTCGTCGTAGGTCGGAACCGGCCAGTAGTCGGCGGCCACGATCTCTTCCATGGCGTCCACGGCGGCGCGCAGCGTATCCATAGCGGGAACGACCTCGTGCGCGTACACGTTGGCCTGCTCCTGGCCATCGAGAGCCTCGGCCTTCTGATGCACGGCGTCGAGCGCCTTGATGGAGTCGTTAATGGCGGTGATGCCGTTGCAGAGCTTGTTGAGCGTGTTCTGCTCGCACTGCATGGCAGCATCGGCACCGGCAGCGCGGATTGCCTCCAGGCCCTTAGCGACCTTGGTGGCATAGGCGGTGATGACCGGACGATAGGTACGACGCGCCTCGCGAATCATCGTGGTAGCCTCGATGTTCATGAGCTTGTTGTACTTCTCGAGCTTGCAGTCGTAGCGGCACTGGGCCTCGGCCTTGGTCAGGACGCCCGTCTCCTCAAAGAGCGCGATAGCCTTATCGGAAACAAAGGCGGGCAGGGCGTCGGCCGTAGTCTTGTTGTTGGCAAGGCCACGCTTCTCGGCCTCGATGGGCCACTCGTCGGAGTAACCGTCGCCGGAGAACAGGATACGCTGGTGATCGGTCAGCACCTTCTTGCAGTACTCGAGCGCGGCGTCCTGGAACTTATCCTCGGGCGTACCCTCGAGTGCGTCGGCGAAGGACTTGAGCGACTTGGCCACGGCGGCATCGAGCACCAGGTTGGAGTCGGAGACGTTCTGCTCGGAGCCGCAGGCACGGAACTCGAACTTGTTGCCAGTGAAGGCGAACGGGGAAGTGCGGTTGCGGTCGGTGTTGTCTTGCATCAGCTTGGGCAGGGTATCGGCGCCCAGGTCGAGCACGCCGCGCGTGGCATGGACGGAAGCTTTGCCATCGATGATCTTCTCGACGACCTCGGTAAGCTGGTCGCCCAGGAAGATAGACATAATCGCCGGAGGAGCCTCGTTGGCGCCCAGACGATGATCGTTGCCGGCCGAGGCAACGGAGGCACGCAAGAGCTCCTGATAGTTATCGACGGCCTCGATCACCGCGGTGAGGAAGACGATGAACTGCAGGTTGTCGAGCGGGGTGTCGCCCGGGTCGAGCAGGTTCTCGGACTCGGTGCCAAGCGACCAGTTGTTGTGCTTGCCCGAACCGTTGATGCCCTCGAAGGGCTTCTCGTGCAGCAGGCAGACCAAGTCGTGACGGGAGGCGATGAGCTTCATCTTCTCCATCATGACCAGATTCTGGTCGATGGCCTCGTTGACCTCGCCATAGACAGGGGCGAGCTCATGCTGGCAAGGAGCGACCTCGTTGTGCTTGGTCTTGGCGGGAATACCAAGTGCCCACAGCTCATCGTCCAGGTCCTTCATATAGGCCGAGACGGTAGGGCGGATAGCGCCAAAGTAGTGCTCCTCGAGTTCCTGGCCCTTGCAAGGAGCAGCACCAAAGAGGGTGCGGCCGGTGATGACCAGGTCCCTGCGCTTGCGGTAAGCGTCCTTCTTGATCAGGAAGTACTCCTGCTCGTCGCCCACGGAAGGAACAACCTTCTTGGGGGTCTTGCCAAACAGCGCCAAAACGCGCTTAGACTCACGCGAGAGCGCGGTCATGGAGCGCAGCAGCGGGGTCTTCTTGTCCAGGGCCTCGCCCGTGTAGGAGCAGAAAGCCGTGGGGATGCACAGGACGTCGTCCTTGATAAAAGCAGGGCTGGTGGGATCCCAGGCGGTGTAGCCACGGGCCTCGAAGGTGGCACGCAGACCGCCGTTGGGGAAGCTGGAGGCATCGGGCTCGCCCTGGATGAGGTTCTTGCCCGTAAACTTGGTAATGGCGGTGCCGTCGTGGTTGGGCTCGAGGAAGCTGTCGTGCTTCTCGGAAGTAATGCCCGAAAGCGGCTGGAACCAGTGCGCGTAGTGCGTGGCGCCCTTGGAGATGGCCCAGACCTTCATGGCGTGGGCAACGGCGTTGGCCACATCCAGGTCGAGCGGCTCACCGTCCTCGAGGGTTGCAGCAAGGCGCTTCCAAATGTCCTTGGGGAGGTAGTCCTTCATGACTTCCTCAGAGAACACCATGGTCCCGAAGCGGTCAGTAAGATCGGCCATACGGAACTCCCTTCGTATCGGCACCGCGTGAGATGCGGTGTTGATTACTAACGAACGAGTCATAGCTTAGACTCGCCGTGTTTCCGCGACATTACCGTTATGTTGCTGTCGCGAAACCAATCAATGAGGTTACCGCATCACAGCGGCACTGCCGCCCTTAATGGCCAATCAACTGTATAAATTGCAGACCTCTCCCCATGATTTAAGGGCAGTCAATTTGGGACAGGGCTTTCTTAACTGGTATTTCGCATCAGATACCATTCAATATAGCCCTTTCCTACATTGACCGCTCTGCTATAGGCAATGCCGATAGCAAGGCATCTTTGATTGGTATCCCTAAATCGCGAGTAAAACTCCACCGTGGCACAGCGGTGCTGTAGAATCCTTACAACACATCGCACCCAGGCATCTAAAGGAGCACGATATGCGCGTCGACGAGGTTTTTAAGCAGGCAGCATCCCAGGGCACCACGTCCGTTTCGTTTGAGATGTTCCCGCCCAAGGGTGAGCTTACCCTCGACACGGCTCGCGAGGTGGCAGGCAACCTGTGCAAGCTTTCACCGAGCTTTGTCTCGGTCACTTGTTCCGCTGGCGGCTCGGGTAACGGTGCCACCACCGCCCCCATCGCACATATGATTACGAGCGAATTCGATACGCCCTCGGTAGCGCACCTCACCTGCGTTGGCCGCACACATGCCGATATCGCCGCCAAGATTGACGAGTATCGCTCGGCCGGCGTTGAAAACATCCTGGCCCTGCGCGGCGACCTGCCCGCTGGCGCGACCGAGGACGACAAGCCCGCCTCCGACTACGCCTACGCCCGTGACCTCATCCCCGAGCTCGTCGACGCCGGCTTTTGCGTGGGCGCCGCAGCCTACCCCGAGGGCCACATTGCCTGCGAGGATCTCAACCTCTCGGTCGAGCACCTCAAGCAAAAGCAAGACGCCGGCGCGAGCTTCTTTGTGACGCAGCTCTTCTTTGATAACGAGTGCTTCTATCGCTTCCGCGAGCTTGCCGACAAGGCCGGCATCACCGTGCCTATTACCGCGGGCATCATGCCGTTTATGGGCAAGTCGCAGATCAGCCGCATGGTCTTTATGTGCGGCGCGTCGCTGCCCTCCCCCGTCATCAAGATCCTCGCCAAATACGAGAACGACCCCGAGAGCCTGCAGGCAGCCGGTGTAGATTATGCCGCCCGCCAGCTTTGCGACCTCAAGGAGCACGGCGCCGACGGTCTGCACCTGTACACTATGAACCGTCCTGCAATCGCCGCGACCATTATGGAGCGTCTGGGGTAATGGAAAAACCGCACATCGATACAACCGTTGTTGAAGTGCCGGCCGACCTTGCGTCGCCGGCGCTTTACCGTATCGACGCTGCCCACCATCCTCGTGTCGACCGTGCCGAGATGCTGCGGTATCTGGGCTACGGCGGCCAGCAGATTGAGCCCGAGCTAGCGCAGCGTATTGAGCTTGTCGTTGAGCGTCTGGAGCTGGACATTGAGCCCCGTGGCGTGCGCCGCATATTTGCCATCGATGCCACGGGCGTCGATGAACAGGGCGAGCCCTGCATTCGCCTAGTCGGCACCAACGTTGAACTGCGCGGTCGCGATATCTATCGCCACCTCAAAGACGCCCGCTTTGCCGCACTCATGGCATGCACCCTCGGCATGGACGCCGAACGCCGTCTGCGCACCACGGGAGCTCAGCAGCCCCTAGAGGGAGCCGTGCTCGACGCCGCATGCTCCGCCTACGTGGAGGCCGCCGTCGAGCAGATGGACCAGCAAGTCAAGGCTGCGGCCGCTGCACACGGGCTCGCCGGTAACTGGCGCTTCAGTCCCGGCTATGGCGACTGTCCGCTCTCGGCCCAGCGCTCGATCGTGGCTGCACTCAACGCCACGCGCCTCATTGGACTTACCGTCACCCCCACCAGCCTGCTCATGCCCACCAAGAGCGTGACCGCGGTGATCGGCCTGTTTGACGGCGAAGTCCACGACGCCCAGAGCCGCCCCACCTGCAATATCTGCCGCATGCGCGAGCACTGCCGCTTCCGCGCCGCCCACACCACCTGCTATTCCAGCCATTAGGAGCCCCCGATGTTTACTCCGCTTATCACTCATGATCTGGACGGTGCCGCGCTGGCGGCACCCGTTGATGCCGCACGCCGTAATGGCGCCACGTACAAGACGCGCACGATCGACGACCTTCGCATTAAGGACGATCGCCTGTGTGCGGCCATCGAGGGCACGGGACACCTGCTGTTCGACGGCGGCATGGGCACCATGTTGCAGGCCGCTGGCATGAAGGCGGGCGCCCTGCCCGAGCTGCTCAACTTTGAGGAGCCACAGGTCATTACCGATATCCAGCGCCAGTACGTCGAGGCTGGCTGCGACGTAATCACCGCCAACACCTTTGGCGCCAACGCCCACAAGCTCGACGGCGCCGCCACCGTGGCAGATGTCTTTGCCGCCGCCGTCGCCTGCGCCCGCGCGGCCGGCGCCCACTACGTCGCCGGCGATATCGGCCCCATCGGCGCGCTGCTTCGCCCCTTGGGTACCCTCAGCTTCGACGAGGCCTATGACCTCTTTGCCGAGGAAGTGCGCGCCGGCGTCGCCGCGGGTGTGGACCTCTTTATTATCGAGACTATGACCGACCTGGCCGAGATCAAGGCGGCCGTCCTCGCCTGCCGCGAGAACTCCGACCTGCCCGTCTTTGCCACCATGACCTTTGAGGAAGACGGTCGCACCTTCCTGGGCACGAGTCCCGAGGTTGCCGCCATCACGCTCGATGCCATCGGCGCCGATGTCCTGGGCATCAACTGCAGCCAGGGCCCGGCCGAGCTCCGGGGACTCGCTGCACGCATGCTCACCGTTACCGACAAGCCCATCATGGTGCAGGCCAACGCAGGACTGCCCCGCGTGGACGACGACGGCAACACCGTCTTTGATATCCAGACGCCCGAGTACGCCGCGGCCGTCGCCGGCATGATCAAGGATGGCGTGAGCGTCGTGGGCGGTTGCTGCGGCACCACGCCCGTGCACATGGCGGCCTTGCGCACGCTTATCGACAACCACACGCCCAGTCCGCGCCATCGCAAGCCCAGCATGTCGGTCACGAGCGCCCAGACGGTCGTGGACCTTCCCTGCGATGGCCACAAGATCGCCGTCATCGGCGAGCGCATCAATCCCACCGGCAAAAAACGCCTGCAGCAGGCCCTGCGCGACGGCGATCTGGACTACGTCGTAAGTCAGGGCATCAGCCAGCAAGAACAGGGCGCCGATATCCTGGACGTTAACGTGGGCCTGCCCGAGATCGACGAGGTCAAGATTATCCAGCAGGCCACCGAGCAGCTCCAGGGCTCCACGCTCCTGCCGCTGCAGATCGACTCCACCGATCCCGCCGCTGTCGAGGCCGCCGTACGCCGCTACGCCGGCAAGCCCATCATCAACTCGGTCAACGGCAAGCAGCAGATCATGGATGAGATCTTTCCGCTGGTCGCCCACTATGGAACCAACGTCGTCGGCCTCACGCTCGACGAAGGCGGCATCCCCGATACCGCCGAGGCTCGCTTCGCCATCGCCGAGCGCATCGTGGCCGAGGCCGCCCGCTACGGCATCGGCCCGGACCGCATCCTCATCGACTGCCTGGTCATGACCGCCTCGACCAACCAGCGCCAGGCTGAGCAGATCCTGCGCGCCATGTCTATGTGCAAGGAGCGCCTGGGCGTCAAATGCGCACTCGGCGTGTCGAACATCAGCTTTGGCCTGCCCGCGCGGCCGCTGCTGGGCTCGGTCTTTTTGGCCGCCGCCTTTGGTGCAGGTCTGGACGCCCCCATCATGAACCCGGGTTCCAAGCGCTTTATGGATACCGTCTACAGCTATCGCGTGCTGAGCGTTGAGGACGAGGGCTCGACCGGATACATCGAGCGCTACGCTGGCTGGACCGATCCGTATAAAATCGCCGCGAACCCGGCAGCGGCCCAGACCGCATCGACCGACGCCGCGCCCGCTGCTGACACCGCCGGCACCGACGGCAACGACGACCCCATCCGCCACATGGTCGTCTCGGGCCGCAAGGGCGAAATTGCGGCCGAGACCGAGCGCCTGCTGGCCGACCACGACGCTATGGAACTCATCAACAATCACTTTATCCCCGCCCTCGACGAGGTCGGAGTCCTCTTTGACCAGGGCAAGTTCTTCTTGCCGCAGCTCATGGCCTCGGCCGAGGCCGCGCGCGTGGGCTTCGATACCATCAAACGCCTGATGCCCGCCGGAGAGATTGCCGACAAGGGTAAGATCTGCGTGGCCACCGTCAAGGGCGACATCCACGATATTGGCAAGAACATCGTCAAAATGCTGCTCGACAACTACGGCTACACCGTCTTTGACCTTGGCCGCGACGTCGATCCACAGGAGGTACTCAAGACCGTCAAGGAGCGTGACATCAAGCTCGTCGGCCTCTCGGCGCTTATGACTACCACCGTCGTGGCCATGGAAGAGACCATCAAGCTGCTTCATGCCGAGGTGCCGGGCGTCAAGATCATCGTAGGCGGCGCCGTACTCACCCCCGAATACGCCAAGCAGATCGGCGCGGACTACTACGCCAAGGACGCCGCCGAGAGCGCTCGTATCGCCGAAGAGGTCTTTGGGCAGTAACACAACGGAAACAACCAAGCACCAAAACGTGCCGCACGCGCCACTTGGCACGTGCGGCACGTTAGAATAGAAAAGACTATGCTCGTTTTGGCAGATAGGAGCGCAAGGATGGCGATCACGCCCGCAGAAATCGCGGAAACCCGCGGCATGGTTGAGGAGCAGAACCTCGACATCAGGACCATCACCATGGGTGTTTCGCTCATGGGTTGCGGTGACGAGAACCTCGACCGCATGTGCACGAAGATCTACGACCACGTGACGCACACGGCTGAGCATCTGGTCGAGACCGCCGAGAACCTCGAGCGCGAGTACGGTATCCCCATCGTCAACAAGCGCGTCTCCGTCACCCCGGTGGCGCAGATCGCCGCGTGCTGCAAGGATGAGGACCTCACCCCCATCGCGCATGCCCTCGACCGCGCGGCAGAGACGCTCGGCATCGATTACCTGGGTGGCTTCTCCGCACTCGTCCAGAAGGGCATCGGCGACGCCGATCGCCGCGTCATCCAGTCCATCCCCCAGGCGCTCGCTACCACGAGCCGAGTCTGCTCCAGTGTCAACGTCGCTAGCCTGCGCGCCGGCATCAACATGGACGCCGTGCTTATGGCCGCCCAGACCATCATCGATGCCGCTAAACTCACGGCCGACCAGGATTCCGTCGGCGCTTCCAAGTTTGTCTGCTTTGCCAACATGGTCGAGGACTCCCCGTTTATGGCGGGCGCCGTCCACGGCGGTGGCGAGGCCGACGCCGTCATCAACGTAGGCGTCTCGGGCCCCGGCGTTATGGCCGCAGCCCTGGAGACGCTGCCCGATTCCGCATCGATGATGGAAGTCGCCGAGAAGATTAAGCAGACCGCCTTTAAGATCACCCGTGCCGGTGAGCTCATGAGCCGCGAGGCCGCCCATCGCCTGGGTGTCGAGAAGGGCATTGTCGACCTGTCGCTGGCTCCCACGCCTGCCATCGGCGACTCCGTCGCACGCATCCTCGAGATCATCGGCGTGGGCACCTGTGGTGGCCCGGGCACGACCTGCGCGCTCGCCATGCTCAACGATGCCGTCAAGAAGGGCGGCGTCATGGCCAGCTCCAGCGTGGGCGGTCTCTCCGGTGCCTTTATCCCCGTATCCGAGGACGCCGGCATGATCGCCGCCGTCGAGGCCGGTGCACTTTCGCTCGAGAAGCTCGAGGCCATGACCTGCGTGTGCTCCGTTGGCCTGGACATGATCGCCATCCCCGGCGACACCCCGGTCGAGACCATCGCCGGCATCATCGCCGACGAGATGGCTATCGGCGTCATCAACAACAAGACCACGGCCGTCCGCGTGATTCCCGCCATCGGCAAGGGCGTGGGCGACTGCGTCGAGTACGGCGGCCTGTTCGGCCGTGCGCCCATCATGCCGGTGAACCCCAACGCCGGCACCGTGCTTGCCCACCGTGGTGGACGCTTCCCGGCACCGCTGAACTCGCTCAAGAACTAGTCCAGGGATACGAGGCGAGGAACCCCGGAAAGGGCAAATATATAAGGTCGCCTGCTCGGACAGTCCTGACTCGCACGGAGAGCACATTAAGTGCTCTCCGGCTCGTGCGGAACTCGCGATCGACCTTATATATTTGCCCTTCCCGGGGTTCCCGCACATCTCAACCTTGGCTGAGTTCTGTCCCATGTTGCAGTTGCTTCGCTCCTGCACCACATGGTTGATACGGCGGTTTGGCGTTGGATCGGTTCTTTCTGATATATGCTGGTTGCGGCTCTTCTTTTGGGAGGAGTCGCTTTTTTGTTGCTAGGAGGTTGGCCCGTGGCTGATGGGGAGAATCGTTCTGAGCTGCTTTCCACAGATTGGAATCTGGAGTGGATGCGTCTGCAAGCTGATCGGCGGCGGGCTGACGATTCTTTTGAGTGGGATAAAAGGACTCGGCATTTTCGGCCGTTGGAGACTGCCCCTTATGCTCGGGATTTTATAAAGCTGCTGGCTCTTGAGCCTGGTGAGTCGGTGCTCGATATGGGGTGTGGAGCTGGGTCGATTGCCATTCCGCTTGCTCAGGCTGGGCATCCTGTGATTGCTGCTGACTTTTCCCCTGCTATGTTAGGCACGCTTGATGCTGGTATTGAGTACTATGGGCTCGAGGATCGCATTACGCCGCTTGAGCTTGCTTGGGATGATGACTGGGATTTGGTTGGACCGGTCGCGAAAGCGGTAGATGTTGCCTTTGCCAGTCGTTCTGTCACCACGACCAACCTAAAAGGTGCGCTTGCCAAGCTTGATCGTACGGCTCGTCGGCGTTGTGCTGTCACGATGGTCGCTAACTCCAGCCCGCGCTATGATCTGCACTTGATGAACGCTATCGGCGCCTCGGTTACCTGCAGTAATGGCTTTGTGTACGCCTTCAACATCCTCATTCAGATGGGTGCCCTGCCGCAGGTCACGTACTTTGAATCGCCGCGTCGCGATACCTTCGACAGCCTTGAAGCGGGCGTGGCGGACTTTTCCCGCATGCTTGAGCATGGCAACGAGGATAAGGTCGACCGTCTGCGCGACTACATCGCCCAACACATGATCGAGAATCCCCATGCCGGTGAGCCGGGCTCCAAGGGTGTGCCGCAGGGACGCTACATGCTCGACCACGTCCGCAAGGTCCGTTGGGCATTTATTGCATGGGATCCAGTCTCTGCGCCCAGCTCATAGCCTGTTCGCAGCCCACGCCGCCCACTCACTCGGCATCCGCATTCTTTTTGAACTGGGCAAACGCGCTCCACACCGCGCCGTTCCTGCGCTATCGTGGGACAGCTCACGTAGATTAAGGCCCCGTCGCGGGGCGCCCCATACATAGAAAGCGAGAACCCATGGCACTGACAGGAGCCCAGGTCAAGCAGCTTCGCAGCATGGCCCATCACCTCAACCCCGCCATCATCATCGGCAAGTCCGATGTCAACGAGGGCACCGTCGAGCAGACGGTCGCCTACCTGGAGAAGCACGAACTCGTTAAGTGCTCCGTGCTCGATGGCTCCAGTCTTTCCGCCCGCGAGGCCGCCGAAGAGCTTTCCGAACGTTGCCACGCCGAGGTCGTCCAGGTCATCGGCCGCAAGTTCTCGCTGTATCGCGAGTCCTCGCGCAAGGACATCGAGAAGATCAAGCTCGTCTAAGAGCCAATGATCCGGCGAGCCAACACATAGCAAGCTTACGGGTGCCCAAGTACTTCGGGCGCCCGTTTTTTATCGCTCGACCAGCACGCGATTGAGCCGCCCCTCCACCAAGCGCTCGTATAGACGCCGCGTCTCGGGCTCGGGCACGCCATTGACCTGCTCCCTTAGATGGTGCATATGCCCGCTGTACAGCTCGACGATATCGCGCCGCCGCCCCGCCGCACTGTAGACGCGCATGGCGCAGCGCACCATATCCTCACGCGCTGTTTCCTGCCGAAGCCCCGACTCCGCCAGCCAAATCGCCGACTGCAGATCGTTTTCTTCTAGAGCGGCATTTGCTCCCTTAATCATGCAATCGATGAACTTTGACTGCATAATGCGTCGCATACGCAAAAAGTAGGTGGGGTTACAGCCATTGGGAACATACAGCGGCCCGGCATAAAGCTGCTCAATCTTAAGGCACAGCTCAACTAAATGGGGCCCGCGCGCACCCGTGCGATTTCCCAAAACCTCGCGGCTTATCTGGTCAAACAACCGTACATCGGTCTTGACGTAGTCGCCGTTGAGTCCGATGCATTCATTTTGGATGAGCACACACGACTTGCCATCCGGCGTCGGTCCCAAAGCCGACCGCAAGCGCGATATCGTCGAGTACAGGTTGTTGCGGGCGCTATTGAACTCGGCATGGGGCCACAACTCCATGGCCAGCGTCTCACGATCGACGAGCGCATCCATGCCCAGCGCAAGCCGCTCGGCAAGTGTCGCCGCCTTCTTGCGGCGCCACATTTTGTCCGTGATGGGAAACCCGTCGCGCTCGGCGCGAAACGCACCAAACATGCGAATCTCGATATGGTCAATGGTATCAACGGCTTCAACCTCGCCGGCCTGGAACAGGCGCTCGCCCTCCCCTTCCAAATCGTCGCGCAGCGAGTACCGCGACAGCTCGCGCACGGGAAGCTTCTTGCGAATCCTGGTCGCCGGCTCGCCCAGACAATGCATGGCAAGGCGCGCAAAGAGCCGATACGATGGCTCCAGAATCCCCGCACGATTCATGGACATCCAGGCCGCAAGATCGCTGTCTCGGCCCGCACAGGCCAAATGCAGCGCCACCATCCAGGCCTCCGCTCCACCAACCTGCGTCTGGCTTATATCGAGCAACTCCGCTTCCTCACGCACCGAAACCATCGAGGTGTTACGCAGATACGCCGCGCGCTCCAGCAGCAATGCGTTATCGCGCATGTGCGCAATCGACTCCTCGGCAAGTTTGAGCACTTGGACCGCACGGAACTTTGCATTAACCGGCCGTCCCTCTGCCAGCGACTGCCAGCCTTCTAGCAACAGGCCAAACAGCTGAATCTGGTTGTCGCGCATGCGCACGGCAAAACGATCGAGCTCGTTGAATGCCGCGTCGTCGGTTACCGGTAAGCCGGAAAGGAGCCGCCGTGCCGCCAACACCATGCGCACCCAGATAGCCATCGCCTTGAGCCCACGTACGTCGAGCGCCTCCCGCACCACCGTCATCTCGTCGTCGCGCTCGTCGGTTCCCGCAAACGACCCGTCAAAAAGCTCCACCAGCATGCTGTCGGCCCGTATAACAATCCCCGCGATGTCGAGCTCGCAGTCGTAGGCCTTGCTCGTTTTGAGCTGCTGTAGAACGCCGCCGTCATCTCCCCGCTCGGTCAGGCAGCGCTTGACCTCGATATGTGCGGACAACATATCGAGTGCGGTATGGGATGTCTCGATTTCTGGCACGGCCAGGTTCGTAGGAAGCCCAAGCCCGTTGTCCCCATAGCAAACAGCCGTCAGTGTCTGGGCCACCCTCCATGAAACAGGGTCTATTTCGCAGGCCGCCCGTTCGCCCCCGCGCTCGATGACCGATGCCATATAGCGAGCGAGCTTTGTATTGGACACGCTGACCGCTGCCAGATATACGCCAAGCGCCTCGGCAGGCGTTGGCTCTGGAGCCGGATCCTCGGCATCGATCGTGCCCAGCGCTGCTCGGCAGATATCGGCCCCGTGCCCCGTCAGAGCCAGATCGACCCCATACTGCCCAGCAAGTTCAAGGACCGCATCACGGTCCAAAAAGGCGTCCGCCAGGCCCATCGCCGCATCGCATCTACCCGCCTTAAGCAAAATCCGGGCCGCCCTCGGAACAAGTTCGGGGCGAACCTCGGCCACCAACTTACGCAAGCGCAAGCGTCCGTTATCCTCCGTGCCCAGACACGTAAAACTCCGCTCGGCGGGGTCCAAGCCAAAGATCGGGTAGTCGCGTACAAAGTAGGACTGGTCGACCATCGACAGCCTCACCCCGCAAGCCTCGAGTTCTGCGATATTGCCCTCGCCCATCAAAATCATGAGACATGCCACGCAAAACAGCGCATTATTGTCGAGCGAAGCCAGATCGACAAGTGCCGCGCCATATACGTTGACAATCTCGTTTTCGAGCAGACCGGCTACGTCGCCTTGGCCATACAGACCCGTCTGCAATGCCGAAACGAGCTCGGGCACGCCCTGCGTGAGCTGATAAAAGTCGAGCGATGTGCTGATCGAAAACGCCGATGCCCACGCCGAATACTCATAGGCATGCACCTTGAGCATCTGCGCATTGATCTTAACCGAATCGCCCAGCCCATGAATCAGTTGACGATTTGAAGGACGGCAGGAGATAAAGACCCCTACCCCCATAGCGCGCAGGCCGCGAATCCTGTCGATGAGGTCTTCGGTATCGTGCTGATCGAGGTTTGGCACATTATCAATCGCGATAAGGGAGTGCGGTTTGTCTTTGAGTTCTTCGGTAACCACCTCGAGCTGCATAAACACCTCGCGCCCAGTGGCGCGATCGGCCTCGATAATCCGCACAGGGCCTCGCGTCGGGTCGCATTTAACCTCATGGGTGTACTGCAGCAGCACCGAGGTCTTCCCAAACCCGTCGGGCGCATAGAGAACCACGATGCCGGCCTTTCGGCCCTTGGCGAGAAGCTCATTCATCAAGCGTTCGCGTCGCACCATATAGCCTCCGCCCAGCGGCATCAGCTCGAGGTCGTCTATACTGCTCAAATCGTTTACCATGCCCGCTCCTCAACTCGACCGTATGGACACTGTAACCGCAAGACCATACAAGCCGCGCTATGAATAGAGCGACCTTGTGTTTGAGGTTGTCTTTTGGTACGCAAGCGGCAAGTTTTTGTACAGCGAGGGCCGATTGTTATTAATCCCCCGACTAATCGGTCTTTAAGCAGGTAAATGAGCTTGTCAGCTTGTCCCATCCAAGCGGCAGTGTAACGCAAATGAACAAGGTTCAGCCATGTCATTCAACTCGCCTAGCACCCGCTACCGTCTACGACCTTTTAGTGGCATTTTTGCATAGAATCTGGTATGGAATGAATCAAGCTGTTAGGCATCCGGCATTCGTCAAGCTTGCGGCAAGATTTTGGTCAAGCGGGCGGAGAGGGATAACAAAAAGGCCCCCGCAAAGCGGAGGCCTTAGGCAAGGCTATGTCGAGGTGCAGGATTCGCGCTACTCGCAGAGCGAAAGGGCGGCCTCGTCGGCAACGACAACGCAGTTGGTGTGCAGCTGCAGGATCGAAGCCGGGCACGCGGGCGTAACCGGACCATAGCACATGTCATGCACGGCCTGAGCCTTGGCCTCGCCGTTGGCGACGACTAGGATCATGCGGGCATACATGATGGTCTGGGTGCCCATGGTGTAGGCCTGACGGGGAACGTCGTCGATGCTGTCGAACAGGCGGCTGTTGGCCTGAATGGTGCTCTCGGTGAGGTCGACGCAGTGCGTACCCTTGGAGAAGTGGTCATCAGGCTCGTTGAAGCCGATGTGGCCGTTGTTGCCAATGCCGAGCAGCTGCAGATCCGGGTAACCGGCGGCGGCGACGATCTTGTCGTACTCAGAGCAGGCGGCGGCGGCGTCGGGGTTGGAACCGTCGGGCACATGCGTGTTGTTCAGGTCGATGTTGATGTGATCGAAGAAGTTCTCACGCATAAAGTAGTGATAGCTCTGGGGATCGTCGTGCGAAAGGCCGCGATACTCGTCCAGGTTGTATGTGCTGACCTCGGCAAAGTCGACGTCGCCCTTCTCGTACCAAGCAGCGAGCTGCTTGTAGGCACCGATCGGGGTGGAGCCGGTGGCAAGGCCCAGCACGCAGTCGGGCTTGAGGATAACCTGCGCCGAGATGATATTGGCGGCCTTGCGGCTCATATCCTCGTAGTCTTTAGCTTTAATGATCTTCATTACGCGTCCTTTCTCGTACAAGAGAGGCAAGGCTCCCCTTACAAGCACTTGCCCGCGGCCCGCGTCGGCCGCAACCAACGTGTGCGGCCACCAGGGCGAGGTCGCGTAATGTATGTGTCTCGTGTCTAGCCGCGTCGAGGCCCCTGCCCGTCCACGGTGACCCGAAGCCTTTTAGCTTCGGACAAATCCCATCTTGCCACGGAGGGCGTCCTCTTTCAAGGGCGCCCTCCGTAAACGTGTTTGAATTGTAGGCTAATGGCCACGTGCACTTGCTAGCGCTCGCGAGCAACGATGAGCTGGTCCATCTCTTCGACATGCACGCCAACGGAGCCCTTGATGCTCGAGAACTCAACAGAGTTGCACACCAAGATGGGAACCGTCACATCGTAGCCCTCGGCAGCAATTGCCTCGCGATCGAACTCAATGAGCACATCGCCCTTATGGACGATGTCGCCCACTTGCGCATGTACGGTAAAGTGCTTGCCCTCAAGCTGAACAGTGTCCAAACCAACGTGGATGAGCACGTCCAAGCCATCGACCGTGTTAAGCGCAACAGCGTGTCCCGTGGGAAAAATGGCCTCGACCTTGGCATCAGCCGGTGCAATCACACGCGTGCCGGTAGGCTGAATCGCCACGCCCTGGCCCAAAAGGCCGGTGGCAAATGTCTGGTCGTTTACCTCGGAAAGCGGAATGACGTCGCCCGAGATGGGAGCATCCAGCGTAAGGACTCGACCACGCATACCAAAAGACCTTAGGACTTTAGTGAACATGCTCCCCCTCGGACATACCAATCGACCAAAATAGCCTTAACAGTTTACCACTTGGCACTCGTTTTTGACCATTAGGGAAGTTCGCGCTTGACAACCTCGACGATGTCGTCGACAACGCGCTGGGTCAGCTCGTGCGTCTCGGCCTCGGCCATAACGCGGACCAGCGGCTCGGTACCGCTCGGACGCACCAGAATGCGACCGCGGCCGTCAAGTTCCTTCTCGGCAGCAGCGACAGCATCCCAGATGGGCTGGCAATCGTCCAGACCAGCCTTGTTGTCGGAATGCACGTTGACGAGTACCTGCGGGTACTTCTTCATGATGCCGGCAAGATCGGTGAGGGTACGACCGGTGCGCTTGAGCACGGCCAGCAGCTGAAGAGCCGTCACCAGGCCGTCACCGGTGGTGTTGTGCTCCAGGAAGATGATGTGGCCGGACTGTTCGCCGCCGATGACGGCGCCATCCGCGAGCATACGCTCCAGAACGTAGCGATCGCCCACGGCGGTCTGAACCATTTCGAAGCCCTGCTCCTTCATAGCGATGGAGAAGCCCAGGTTGCACATGACGGTCGAGACGATCTCGGAGTTGGCGAGCTTGCCGCGAGCGGCCAGGTCGGAACCGCAGATAGCCAGGATGTAGTCACCGTCGATCTCATTGCCCTCGCTGTCCACGAACAGCACGCGATCGGCGTCGCCGTCGTGGGCCAAGCCGATATCGGCGTGGGTGCGCAGCACGAGCTCGCGCAGGGGCTCAAGGTGAGTGGAGCCGCACTCAACGTTAATGTCGGTGCCGCAGTAATCGGTGTTGATGGCATGGACCGTGGCGCCCAGGCGCTGCAGCGCAGCGGGCGTGGTCTGGCAGGAAGCACCGTGGCCGCAGTCGACGGCAACAACCAGGCCATCGAGCTTAAGGCCGTCGAGCGTGCTGATGGCATGATCGACATAGGCCTTGCGGGCGTCTTTCATCTTGATGATGTGACCCACACCGGCGCCGGTCGGCAGCGTGTCGGCAGCCATGGCCTCCTCGGACATGACCCAGGCGCTGATCTCTTCCTCGACAGCATCGGGAAGCTTCATGCCCTTGCGGCTAAAGAACTTGATGCCGTTGAACTCCGGCGGATTGTGCGAAGCGGAGATGACGATGCCACCGTCGAGCTCATTTTGGACGGTGAGCAGCGCCACGGCCGGCGTAGGGATAACGCCGCAGCAGTGCGGACGGCCGCCCTCGGCCATAATGCCGGCGGTCAGAGCGCTCTCGAGCATGGTGCCCGAAAGACGCGTGTCGCGGCCGATGCAGATGTCCGGGCCAAGGAACTTGGTCGCCGCGCGGCCCAGGCGAAACGCGAGGTCGCACGAGAGGTCGGCATTGGCGACGCCACGGACGCCGTCGGTACCGAAGATGTTCTGGGGCATAGGATCGCTCCTTCCCTAGCAGGCGATATACAACCGCCCACCCTAGTCGAAAAAGAAAAGCGGGACCCGCCGAGGAATCGGCAGGCCCCGCTTGTACATTGTATCTCGAAAGGAGATAAAACCTTAGCGCTTGGAGAACTGGGGAGCGCGGCGGGCCTTCTTGAGGCCGTACTTCTTGCGCTCGACCACGCGAGCATCGCGCGTAAGGAAACCGGCCTTCTTGAGGTCAGCACGGTAGTCGCCAGCGTTCAGAAGAGCGCGAGCGATGCCCAGACGCAGAGCGCCGGACTGACCGGAGATGCCGCCGCCATCGCACAGAGCGATAACGTCGAACTGACCGGCGGTGTCGGTCACCTTGAAGGGAGCAAGGGCGTTCTCAACGAGCTGATGACGGCCGAAATACTGCTCGGCGTCATGCTTGTTGATGGTCACCTTGCCGGTGCCGGGGACGAGACGGACGCGGGCGACGGCGTTCTTACGACGGCCGGTACCCTGGTAGACAACGGTGTTCTCAGCCATCTTTAAGCCTCCAGCTCAATCTTCGTGGGGTTCTGGGCAGCATGCGGATGCTCGGCACCAGCGTAGACCTTAAGCTTGGTCATCTGGGCACGGCCGAGGGTGGTCTTGGGCAGCATACCGCGAACGGCGCGCTCGATGACCTTCTCCGGGTGCTTCTCCATAGCCTGGCGGAAGCTCTCGGCCTTGAGGCCGCCGTTGTAGCCGCTGTGGCGATAATAGGTCTTCGTGTCGGCCTTGTTACCGGTAAGCTGGACCTTATCGGCGTTGATGACGACAACGAAGTCGCCGCAGTCGCTGTTGGGCGTGAACTGGGGCTTGTTCTTACCGCGCAGGATCATTGCGATCTGGGTGGCAAGACGGCCCAGGACAGCACCATCGGCGTCGACGAGAACCCAGTTGCGCTGGACCTCGCCCTGCTTGGCGTAGTGAGTCGATTTCGAAATCACTTAGACTCCTCCATGTACAGTACGTGTTGTTACAGAGATTCACGGGGCTCTGCAAGTAACCCGTCCATATTACCCCGCTCGCCGTACGAGTCAACAGGTATTTTGGCTCCGACCAGAGTTTCTGCACATGTCATCCACGAGCCGTGATGTCGCAGCGTTAACGCTCGACAAACGCCTCGATATCTCCCAGCAAGCGCTTTGCCTCCTGACGGCCCTGGATATACAGGTCCAAAAGCTTTGCCGGATCGTGCTCGACATGGCCGACCTCGACCGGCTTTTGCGGAGCAATGACCAGCGCGCGGCCCTCGCGCTCATACTTCCACAGGTGCATGCGCTGGAGGTCATAGCGGTCGTGGCGCGTCTCGATAGCCTCGAGCAGATAGGGGTAGTCGACATAGCGGGCGCGCGCGGCAGGCATAAACTCGTAGGGCTTTTTCTCGTACGAGCGGTCCTGCGTGACAATGACAACCGCGCGATCGAAGCCCGCCTCCTCCAGCACGTGCTCGATGGGGACCGAATCGGCTACGCCGCCGTCGACGTATTTGTGCCCGTCGATCTCGACCGGCGGCGTCACCAGCGGCAGCGACGTCGAGGCACGCACGGCATCGAGGTCGAGCACGGCGCTTTTGACCGGCAGGTAGGCAGCGGTTCCAAACAGCATGTCCGTCGCGACGGCGTACATCTCGATAGGGCTGGCGTCGAACGTCTCGTTATCAAAGGGATCCAGGCGGTCCTGGATATCGTTGAAGATAAAGTCGTAACCCACGATGGAGCCCGTGGATGCGAAGGATGCGGCACCCATGTAGCGGTTGTCATTGCAGAAGGTCAGGTTGATGCGATTGACGCGACCGATCTGGTGCGACTTGTAGTTGACGCCGTTGAGCGCACCGGCCGAAACGCCGTACACCGCCGGAATTTCGACACCGGCCTCCATGAGAACGTCGAGCACGCCGGCGGTAAACTGCCCACGAAAACTGCCACCCTCCAAGACGAGCGCGACCTTGCCGGCGTTCTTTGCCTTATCTTCTGCAGTCATATTGACCTCCTGCGATTGCGTTTTGGCTTTCTTCTACCCAGTTTTGGGATGGAGGGCGCGCAGGTTTTTCGAGGCGGCAGGTGCAGCGGAAAGTGCGTCCCAGTTTGAGGCGGGATTACGGGATGCGCTTTCCGCTTGGACCGCCGTTGGGAAAGCGCGTCCCGTTCTGAGCGCGGATTCCGGGATGCGCTTTCCGCTTGATGTGTCATCCGGAAACTACGTCCCAGTCTGAGCGCGGATTCCGGGATGGGCTTTCCGCCTGGGCTGCCATTGGGAAAGCGCGTCCCACTCTGCGTCACTGAGGCGTTTTCTTTACGCCCGCGCCCTGCATAGAGTTCGATTCTCCGCGGGTGGGGGAATCCGTTGGTGCTGGGCATGGCTAGCTGAAATACCATCGGCAGCACATCTGTTTTGGGCTGGGGCTTTGCGCGGAGAATCCGCGTGTTCGCTTCGCGAACCCGCACCGGCTTCGGCCGCCTGCCGGCGTCCTTGCCCGCTCGCTACAAACGCTTCGCGTTTGCTTAACGCTCGCGCCCTGCATAGAGTTCGATTCTCCGCGATATCTGTAAGTAATAAAAAAGCAGGTAGAGACACTTCTCTACCTGCCTGTAACTATTGGTGGAGGCGCGGAGAATCGAACTCCGGTCCACGAAAGCCCCCTGATTGGCATCTCCAAGCTCAGTCGCTGGTTTAGTCTCGGACGCTTTGCGCGCAGCGACACGCTCGCGGCATCCCAACCGGTTCGATCTTAGCCCACGCCATACCGATTACGTGCGCAGGAGCATTCCCCTAAGATGACGTCGCGCCGGTGTCGGGGAAATCACCGGGTTGACGCGCCGCTATAAACTAAGCAGCGAGAGCCATAGGCTCAAAAGAAGAGTTGTTGTCAATTCAATTTGACGGTACCCCTGTTTAACGAGGCGAGGAGACCTCGGCTTGCTTCCTCTCTCAGAGCTATCGTGTCGAAACCAGTCGCCCCCGAATGTTGGGAAAGTCTGGATGGTATCGGGCCTGCAAACACCCGATAACCGTCGACTTTTCAAAGAACACGCGAGGTGAGCCCCGCTCGTGGATAGCTATCTTACCACGTTCTAAAGGCAGACAGCTGCTCTATGCACGAGCTGTGAAGACCCTAATGTGCACCATACTTCGCACTTTTGCCACCGAACGCGTCACGTATATTTTCGCCAAGCAAAATTGACCCGTCGAAAGGACCGTTATGGATACCAAGCAGCAGCTCGTCAATGCCCTCGCAGGCCTGGGCTCAACCATTACCGAAGCTATGGATGTCATCGAGGGCTTTGTCCCCTGCGGACATCCCGCCCTCACGGTATCGAACGCACTCGTCGCGCTGGACGTTGACGATGATGCAGCTCTCGCCCAGCAGCTTGAGACCGTCGAGGGCTTTATCGACCACGCGAGTGAGAACCGCGGCGTGGCCGCCTACCACGGCATCGAGGTCGAGCTCGCGGGTCCCAAAGCCGATCTGCTCGCAGCAATCCGCGAGGTAGGCGCCCTTATGCAGACCGCAGGCGTTAAGAACACCCAGGTCAACGAGTGGGTCTACCGCAGCCTGGCAGCACTCGACAGCTCCGACGAAAAGGCAGCCGAGCAGCTCGCAGAAAGTCCCGCCATCAAGGCCGAGCTTTTGTAAATAGCAGGCGCGGGCCCCTTGGCGCATCGTCGTCCAAGAGGCCCGCAAACAGTTCGCGTCAACCGATAGCCGCGCCGCCGCGTTCGGCCAAAGCAAGAATCGGCATCATTTGGCGCGGGGTCTTTGCTGCAAGATCGGCATGTTCGAGCAGCTTGCGATCGTTGGTCACCAAGTAATCGACCTGCGCGCGCCTGCACGCGGCGAGCACCAAGTTGTCCCCGTAATCGCGATGGAGCGCTAAGTATTTGTCGGCCAACCAAAGGTCCGACGCATCTGCACCCACAGCCGTGGCGTTTTCGATCATGTTCCGAACAAACGCCAGCGCCGCATCGCCAATCGCGCTGGCAGAAGCCTCGTCGAGCGCTCCCCCGCTGGCAAGAACGCTACGCTTCAGCTCGTGTTGGACAACGTACAGCACGTCCTTGGCGATATGCACCGGAAAGAACAGCAATGCCCCCGTCTCCGTCGCCTGTCCAATAAACGCACGCGCGGCAAGCGACTCGGCATGGTCGACGCAAAATGAATCAACCCATACGTTGGCGTCCACCATTATTTTGAGGGGAGCCCCGCTCACTGGATCATCCCCTTTTGGCGATAATGCTCATCCATGGCGTCGGAATAGATTGCGTCCCAATCGCGATCGTCTGATACGGGCGACGCAGCGATGCCCAAATCTGCATAAAGCCGGTCGGCCGCTGCCCATGATACGGCGAACGGAGTATCGTGCGCGATGGTCTGTTGCCGGCCATCAACGGCCGCAAGCACTTCCTCGCACTGCCCGCCACCCTGCGCGACCTTGGCCACCACCTTTTTGATGAGTTCGGGCAGTGACCCGCCCGAAAGCCGCAGCGCCTCCTCGGCACGGTTCTTGACCTGGCGATCCACGCGAACGTTCACCTGCGCCATGCCGCTAACAGTACCCACGTCGATCCCGCTCCCTTCAATTGCTAGCGTCGCTAGCAACACTATATAGAGAGGCTAGCACATGGTCAAACGCAAAAGGCCTGCGCCCGGACGACACCGATGCCGTCTGGGCGCAGGCCAGATAACGTGGGTGAACACGTCTGCTAACGCAGGTACGCCTTTGCGTTGCCCAGGCTGTAGGCGATCGTTGAGCCGTTGTGCAGCAGTGACGACGTCTGCGGAGTGATCATGCCGGTAATGCCCAGCGCCAGGAGCGCCGAGTTGGTGAGCATCACCTTGGAATACGAACTCGTCAGACGATCGATAAGCCCCTGACTCATACGGCGCAGGCGCACGATCGCGGCAAGATCCGTATCGGTCAGGATGATGTCGGCAACCTCCTTGGCGATGTCGCTTCCGCCACCCATCGCCAAGCCCACGTCGGCCAAACCGAGCGCCGGCGAATCGTTGACACCGTCGCCCACCATGGCAACGTGGCGCCCCTCGCCCTTAATGCGCTCCACATACGCGTACTTGTCCTCGGGCAGCAGCTCGGCCTTAAACTCGTCGACCCCTGCCTCGCGAGCAATGCGCTCGGCCGTGCGCTCCGAGTCGCCCGTGAGCATAACGACATGCTTAACGCCCAACGCGTGCAGGTCGGCGATGGCCTCACGGACCCCGGCCTTGAGCGGATCCTCGATGCCGAGCACGCCGACGACCTTCCCATCGACCGCCAGATACAGCGGCGACAGGCCCTGCATCTGGGACTCAATGCGCTCCTTAATGTCGGAATCGAGCTGCGCGCTCTCGTCCTCAAACACAAAGTGTGCCGAGCCGATAATCGCGCGACGCCCTTCGATGGACGAAGCAATACCATGTGCCACGATGTACTCGACCGCAGCATGGCGCTCGCGGTGCTCGAGCCCGCGCTCGCGGGCGGCGTTGACCACGGCACGCGCCACCGGATGCGGGAAATGCTCCTCCAGGCAGGCAGAAAGGCGCAGGACCTCGTCCTCGCTCCAGCCGTCGGTCGTCAGCACACAAGCCAGGCGCGGCTGCGCCTCGGTCAGCGTGCCGGTCTTATCAAACACAATGGTGTCGGCCTTGGCAAACGACTCAAAGTACTTCGCGCCCTTGACCATGACGCCCATCTTGGCAGCATCGCTCATAGCGGTCATGACGGCAACGGAACCCGTGAGCTTGAGTGCGCACGAGTAGTCGACCATCAGTGCCGCCGAGGTCTTGATAAGGCTGCGCGTGGTGAGCGCAACCAGGCCCGCGAGCAGGAAGTTCCACGGGACGATCTTGTTGGCAAGGTCCTCCATATGCGACTGGCCCTCGGACTTGAGCGAGTCGGCCGTCTGCACGAGCGAGACGATTGAGCGCAGTTTGGTTTGCGCCGTATTGGCGCGCACGCGCACCAAGATGCTGCCGTCTTCCACGACGGTACCGGCGAACACGTCGTCGCCCACGCTGCGCTCGACGGCCAGCGGCTCGCCGGTCAGGGTCGCCTGGTTGACCATGGCACTCCCCTGCTCGACAACACCGTCGATGCAAATGGACATGCCAGTGCGCACGGCGACCAGATCGCCGGGCTCAAGCTCGGTCGCGGCAACGCTTACCTCGGTGTCACCGACCACTTTTTGCGCCTTGTCGGGCACATCGAGCAGCGAGTTGATGAGCTCGTTTTCGCTCATGGCGCGGGTGTAGTCCTCGAGCAGCTCGCCCACGTTGAGCAGGAACATCGTCTGGCCCGCGGTGTCGACATCACGTTTGACGAACGAAATGCCGATGGCCGAAGCGTCGAGCACGGGAACGGTCAGGCGCGGCTGCGCGAGCTCATGAAGGGCAGCGCGCAAAAATGCCATGTAACCGGCCACGACAAACACCGCGCGCAGAGGCGCCGGCAAGAACCAGCGGCGCGCGTAATGGGCACCGACGAGTGTCGCCAGGTCCATAACGAGTTTGTGCTTGCGCGGCTCAAGCTGCATCACGTAACCCGTCTTTGCGTCGGCAATGGCCTGAGCGTCGAGCGCACCGACGGCGGCCAGCACGGCATCGCGACACGGCTCATCATATTCGAGCGCCATCTGGCCAATGCGGCCATACACGCGCACCTTGTGCACGCCATCGATGTCGCCGCCAAGCTTAAGAAGTGCATCGAGATCGCTCTCTGGCACAGGACCCGCCAACTGGAGGCGGGTCCTGCCGGGGATCTCGCTAATAATCGAGAATCTCATAGTTTGTGCCTGGGAGCGTTACTCGGCTGCCTCGTCAGCAGCGGCTTCGCTCTGGGTGATGTAGGCCGCCTCGGCAACCATGTCGTCGACATTAGCCTTGGCCTGCTCGACCATGTCCTGGTAGCCGTTCTTGATGCGCATGCCGCACGCAATGCCCTGAACGCAGGCATTCTTGACCGGAGCGCTGGTAAGCAGCTTGATGCCGGCCGTGCCAAGCAGAAAACCGCCACCGACAAGCAGGGTATTGAACGTCGACTTCTTCATGTTGCTTCTCCCTTTTGCCGCATTGGACGCGGCATGGTGCTTCAGCACCCGAGTAAACAAGTTTGCTCGAGCACGCTTTTGAAATATCTCAATTTTATCTAACTATCTAGGTCAGCCATGGCTAACCTTTTGAAAATTAACGATGCGGAGTAACCGATTGTCAATGTGAGAAAGGGACTGTCCCTTTGCCCCTTCTTACAACTGCCAGGTAGCTGCTTCCTTTTGCAGCGCCACCATGCGAGCGAATTCTCCACCTGCCGCCTTGAGCTTCGCCGGAGCGCCCTGCTCGGCTACCACGCCGTCCTTGAGTACAACGATCTTGTCGGCATTTTCCACCGTGCGCATACGGTGGGCAATCACGATAACCGTCTTGCCTGCAAGCAAGCGGGAGAGCGCCTGCTGCACCACGGTCTCGTTCTCCACATCCAAGCTCGCCGTCGCCTCGTCCAGCAACACGATCGGCGCGTCTTTGAGCAGCGCACGGGCGATGGAGATACGCTGGCGCTCACCACCGGAGAGCTTGGAGCCGTTCTCGCCGATCATGGTGTTGTAGCCCTGCGGCATGCGGCTTACGAACTCGTCGCAGTTGGCGGCACGCGCGGCGGCAAGCACTTCCTCATCGGTGGCATCGCGACGACCAAGACGGATGTTTCCCATCACCGTGTCGTCAAAGAGCAGCACGTCTTGGAACACAATGGCGTAGTCGCGCAGCAGCACCTCGGGATCGACGCTCGCAACATCCACACCGCCCACGGTAACCTTGCCCGCGGTGGCATCCCAAAAGCGCGCGGCAAGGCGGCTCGCCGTGGACTTACCGGAACCCGAAGGACCGACCAGTGCCGTGACCTCGCCTTCCTTGGCGGTAAAGCTCACATCGGTAAGAACTTTCTCGCCGGCGCGGCCGTCCTCGCCCGCACCATAGCCAAATGCCACGTGATCGAACACCACATCGTGGCCTACGGGCTCAAACTGCTCGCTGCCCCGCGCCACGGGCTCTTCCATGATGGAACGCATGCGCTTGGCCGACGACTCGGCGGCAAACAGCTCGGACATCAGCATCAGCGCCTGGTCAAAGGGTGCATAGATACGGCTCACCATAAGCAGGAAGGCAAACATCACCAAATAGTCGACCTGGCCGGAGGCGACCATCGCAGCGCCCGTGACCAACGTGGTGGCAATCCCCAGGCGCAGGATGGCAAAGGCGGAGTTGACCAAAAGCCCATTGGCGAGCTCGCCTTTGGTGGCCTCGCGCTCCTCGGCATCGATCACGGCGTTGAGCCCCTCAAGATAATGAGCCTCCTGGTTGGTGGCGCGGATCTCGCGCACGCAGTCGAGCGTCTCCTGGATCGCCTCGGTAACCTTGACCTTCTCGGCACGCACATGGTCGAACACCGGGGTCATGGGGCCGCGCGTCAGATACAGCACGGCAAAGGCCACGGGCACGCTCCAAAACGCCGCGATCGCCAGCTGCCAGCAAAAGAACAGCGACGCCACGAACACAATGGCGCTTGCGATGATGGCGCCCCAAAGCTCTCCCAGCACGTGACTGTAGGCGTGCTCCATAGTCTGAACGTCGCCCATGATGGTCTCGGTTAAATCGGCCAGATCACGACGGCCAAAAAACGACAGCGGCAGCTTTCGCAAGCGCTCGGCGATCTCCATACGCTGCTTGCCGCACTCCTCGTAAAAGATGCAGTAGGTGTAGTAATACTGCTGCCAGTTAGAGGCAAAGAGCAACACGAAAAAGACCAGGAGGCGGCCCACGATGGGCAGTGCACTCGGCAGATCGGCCCCACTGGCGAGATGCTCGACAAAGCCGGACATGACCAGGAATAAAAAGCCCATGCCGGCCATGATGATGAGATTGGTGAGCGTGGTCCAGAAAATGCCGCGTTTTACGCCGGCGACGCCTTTATCGGATAGGAAATACTTCTTTTGGAATGAGGCGAACATTTATGCCTCGCCTCCCTTCGTGACGGCGGCATCCGCGGTCGTTGCAGTGATTTTCCAGCTCGCGGCCTGTTCGTATTCGGCCCACATCTTGGCGTATAGACCCTTTTGGGACAGCAGCTCGGCATGGGTGCCGGCCTCCTGCACGCTGCCCTGGTTGAGCACCACGATTTGGTCTGCGCCCACTACAGTCGAGAGTCGGTGCGCGATCATAATGACCGTGCGACCCGCCGCCAGCTTGCTAAAGGCGCGCTGGATGAGCGCCTCGTTCTCGGGGTCGGCAAACGCTGTGGCCTCATCGAGCACCACGATAGGCGCGTCTTTAAGGATCGCGCGGGCAAGTGCCACGCGCTGGACCTCGCCGCCCGAAAGATATGCTCCGCCGGCACCGAGCATGGTATTGATGCCCTGTGGAAGCTTGGCCACAATGTCGTCGCACTGAGCTGCGGAGAGGGCCGCACGCACTTCGTCGTCAGTGGCCGTAGGCTTGGAGGCGCGCACGTTATCGGCAAGTGTTTGCCGGAACAGCTGGTTGGTCTGGAACACGAAGGCGACCTGGTCCATAAGCTCGTGCGGATCCATATCGCGAACGTCTACGCCGCCCACGAGCACACGACCCAAGGAAACATCCCAAAAACGAGGAATCAGGCTTGCGCAGGTTGACTTGCCGCCGCCCGAAGGACCCACCAGCGCGAGGGTGCTACCTGCGGGAACGCTAAAGCTCACATGGTTGACGGCAGGTGCCTCGGCACCCTCGTACGTAAAGCTCACGTCCTCAAATCGCACGTCGCCGCCGACAGGGTGCTTGGGTTGGGCGGGCACGGAGAGCTGCTTGGAATCCATAACGCTTCGGATGCGCGCCAGCGAATCGGCACTCATCTGAGAGGCCTCGCCCACAAACATGAGCTTGGTCATGGCCGTCGGCACCACGGCCGAAAAGATCGCGTAAAACGTGAAGTTGACCATAAAGTGCGCGAAGTCCGTCTCGCCCGGCGCCAACAGCAACGCCACGGGCAAAAGAAATGCCACGAGGCCATTGAGCGCGGTAAGGTTGAGCACCTGCGGACCCCGGCAAAACGTACCCGCATAGTTTTGCGCCATATCGGCGTATTCGGCGATCGCATCGTGGAACGCCTTAAAGGAGTAGACCGTCTGCTGGAATACCTTGACCACGGGGATGCCGCGTACGTATTCGGTGCCGGTCTTGTTCATCTTGACCAGCGCGCCCATGTAGGCCTTCATAAACTCGGCGCCCTTGCCGCTCATCATGGTGGCCATGGCGCAAAACGAAACGACGACCGAGATTAAGCATGCCGCGCCCAAACGCCAATCGAGGGCAAATAGCAGCACAAGCAGGCCCGCGACCATGGCAGTGGCGCCGGCGATATCGGGCAGCATGTGCGCGAGCAGCGTTTCGGTGGAGGCGGCGCATCCGTCTACGATACGGCGCAGCTCACCGGTGGCGTGCGTGTCAAAGTAGCCGAGCGGCAGCTTAAGCAGGTGCTCGCTCGTAGCCTTGCGGATATTGGACGCGCAGCGAAACGCGGACAGGTGCGTGCACATGAGTCCCACGAAATAGACCACGATGCTCGCCAGGGCAAAGCCCACAGCCCACCAACCATACATCGCGATGTCGCAGGCTTCGCTCCAGTTGGGCGCCACGGCGATAAGGTCCCGCGCAACAAGCCAGATGCACACGTACGGGCCAAAGCCCAGCAGCTGCGAGAGCGCCGAGAGGGCCATGCCCAAATACGTTAGGAATTTACGTTCACCGGCATATGCAAGCAGCTCGCCGATGCCGCCCCCTTCCTTTTTTGATCCCTTTGCCATGAGATTCCTTTCTAACGGCTTGAGAGTTAACCGTTAGAAACTTATCATTGGCGTGTTAGCCAAGGCACACAATCGAGCCAGGCGTGGACGTTTCCGCAAAGGAAGGGGACGCTTTTGAAAATGCGGCGGGCAGCAACCGATATAACCGAGCTCTACGCACCGCAGTTTGAGCAGTTTGGTCTGCAGCTTTCCGGCAAGGGCGCCGTCTTTACCGGCGAGGTGGCAAACGATCGGGCACACGGACGCGCATGGATCATGCCCCTTTCCCCCACCTGCATCGTCATGGAGCATTTCATTACCCCGACGCACAACATGCAGCTAGCCGAATACACGCCCGAACCGTACGCGTGCGTGAGCGAGGTCAGCGCGCCCACGCTCATGTGCATGCCCGAAGCCGGCATAACGCCTGCGAACCTCAAGCCGCTGCATGGACCGTGGCCGAACAGCGCGATCTGCAGCTTTGTCCAAGATAGCTGCGGTGAGGAGCTAAGCCCGCTGTTTGCAGGGCAGCTCTACCACTCGCGCTCGGTCCTCTTTTTGCCTGGATATTTTGACGAACTGGAGCACCGCTATCCCACCGAGTTCGCGGGGGTCTTTGAGGCGTTTGCCGAGTCATGGCACGAGGAGGCAGCGTCTGTCATCTGCCACACACTACGTCGAATCAACGAGGACCGCGCTCGCGCCGTAGGCGGGCATGTCTATATGCGAGGCATTGTGGAGGCCATGGTCGCCGAACTCGCATGCTCACACGCGGCTCACAGGCAAGCGCAGCGAGCGGCCGACACGCGCGCCAGCGTGACCATTGCCGCAGAAGCGACGAGCCTGGTAGAGCGCTCACTCGACAAGGGCAAACATACGAGCATCAACGAGGTGGCCGAGGGGCTTTTCTTAAGCCGCTCCAAGCTGTGCGCCACCTTTAAAGCCCAAACCGGCGAGTCTCTGGGCGCCTACATACGAAGGCGCCGCATGGAGCGGGCACAGGACCTTTTGGCCGACAGCTCGCTGACGATAGCGCAGGTGGCAGAGCGGCTCGATTATCCACAACAGGCCGCCTTCGCCCAAGCCTTCAAGCAATACACCGGCACCACCCCCACCGCCTGGCGCTCCCAACATATATAAAGAATGAAGGCGCCAACGGCGCCCTCATTCACCAAATTCCATTCAGCCCGCCTGACCCGAACGGCCGAGTCGTCTGGCCGGGGAAGCCCCGAGTCGCCGGGGTGTTTGCTCCAAATGAGTTCCCTTCAAAACAATGGGCGCGCCAACGGCGCGCCCATTCACTCTATTCAATTCAGCCTGCCTGACCCGAACGGCCGAGTCGTCACGGAACCGAGGGGCCGGGCGCAGGGCCTTGCCTCTCAATGAGTTCCGCACGAACAGGAGGCGCCAGTGGCGCCTCCGTCGTGAGTCAGGACTGTCCGAAATTGAGAGGCAAGGCCCTGCGCCCGGCCCCTCGGTTCCCGCTTACGAGAGCGACGTTCTCAGCAACTCGTTGAAGAGTTTGGGGTTGCCCTTGCCGCGGCTCGCCTTCATGCACTGGCCCACCAAAAAGCCGATGACCTTCTGGTTGCCGTCACGATACTGCTGCGCCTGATCGGCACAGTTTGCCAGCACCTCGTCCACGATCGGCTGCAGCGCGCCGGCATCGCTCACCTGACGCATGCCGCGCTCGTCGACGATCTTGTTGGGGTCGTCGCCGGTCTGGGCCATGGCCTCAAAGACCTCGTGCGCCTGATTGGAGCTGATGGCATCGGTCGCCAGCAGCTTAGCCAGCGCTGCCACCTGAGCCGGCGAAATGCCGGACTCGGCGAGCGACGCACCCGCGCCCTTAAGGTAGGCGATCATCTCATTGACCAGCAGGTTCGCGACCGTCTGGGCCTCCTTGCCAGCCATACCGGCAGCGGCCTCCTCAAAGAAGTCGGCAAACTCGGGGTCGCCGGCGATTTGCTCGGCATCGGCCGTCTTAATGCCAAAGTCGGCCTCAAAGCGGGCGCGCTTGGCATCGGGCAGCTCGGGGATCTCGCCACGGCAGCGGTCGATGAACTCGTCGTCCAGATCGAACGGCGCCAGGTCGGGATCGGGGAACAGACGATAGTCGTCGGCCGTCTCCTTCACACGCATGACCACGGTGCGCTTGCGGCTGGGCTCCCAGTGGCGGGTTTCCTGATAGATGATGCCGCCCTCCTCAAGCACCTCGGCCTGGCGGCAAATCTCGTAGGCGAGGCCGTCGTGCAGGCTCTTAAACGAGTTGAGGTTCTTGAGCTCGGTCTTGGTGCCCAGCTTGGTCTCGCCGCGGCGGCGCAGCGACACGTTGCCATCGCAGCGCATGGACCCCTTCTCCATGGAGCAGTCCGAAATGCCCAGCGTCACAAAGATGCGACGGAGCTTCTCCATAAACAGGCGAGCCTCCTCGGGTGTGCGCAGATCGGGCTCAGTCACGAGCTCAATCAAAGGCGTACCGCAGCGATTGTAGTCAACGAGCGACTCGGCCGCGGCGGTAATGCGGCCCTCGGCACCGCCCACGTGCACCATCTTGGCGGCGTCCTCCTCCATGTGGATGCGCAGGATGCGGATGGGCACCGTGTAGGAACCGTCCTCGCGGCGCTCAGGCATCTGCAGGTTAGATGCATCGTAGCTGGCCAGGTGGCCGGCACGCTGGTTGCCCTCGCGCATGGTCGACGTCATGGACGTGGACAGGCCCTCTGCGTTGGCCGAAGCGCTCGCCAGGCTCTGGGCCTCGGCCTCACCAAACGCGCAATCGGGGCGCTCAGCGGCACCGCGACCGGTCACATCAAGATCCAGGTGGCCGTACATGGCAAAAGCGACCGGACCCTGCGTTGTCTGGAAGTTCTTGGCCATATCGGGATAGAAGTAGTGCTTGCGGTAGAACATCGAGTGGCGCTGAATCTCGCAGTTGGTGGCGAGACCGGCCTTGACGATGCTCTCGATGGCGCGCTTGTTGGGCACCGGCAGGGCGCCGGGCAGGCCCAGACACACCGGGCACACGTTGGCGTTGGGCTCGTCATCGTGGCTGAGCTTGCAGTTGCAGAACATCTTGGTATCGAGTGCGGTGAGCTCGGTATGGATCTCCAGGCCGATCACGGCCTCCCAATCCTGCAGGACCTCGGAAAGCTCCTTCATTACAGCTCGCCTCCCTTCCCGGCAAAATCGGGCGCGACGGAAAGCGCGGGCGCACCCGTGGCGGCATCGGCAAAGCCGCGCTCCAGGGCGCGGGCAAACGTGAGCAGCTGACGGTCCTTAAAGGCCGGACCAACCAGTTGGGCAGAAACGGGCAGCTGAGTGTCCTCGCCCAGGCCCAGCGGCACCGAGATACCGCCGTTGCCGCAAATGTTGAGCGAAATGGTGTACAGGTCGGAGAGGTACATCTGCGTGGGGTCACTGATCTCGCCAAACTTAAAGGCCGTGCGCGGCGAGGCGGGCATGAGGATGGTGTCCACCTTGGCATACGCGGCGTCGTAGTCCTGCGTGATGAGCGTACGGGCCTTTTGCGCAGCGTAGTAGTACTTGTCGTACACGCCCGAGGAGAGCAGGTAGGCGCCGAGCATCTGACGGCGCTTGGCCTCGGCGCCAAAGCCGTGGGCGCGCGAAAGCGAGCTCTGGTCGGACAGGTTGGCGCAGCCCTCCTCCTGATAGCCGTAGCGAATGCCGTCGAAGCGAGCCAGGTTGGAGAACGCCTCAGCCGGGCCGATAACGTAGTAGGCAGCGATGGCGGCGTCCAGGTGCGGCAGGTCAACCTCGACCAGCTCGGCGCCCTGGTTCTGCAGCTCCTGGGCGGCGCGCTGAACAGCGGCCTTGACCTCGGGCGTCAGGCCCTCGGCCTCCATAAATGCGGGGATGATGCCCACGCGCTTGCCCTCGATGCTGTCGTTGAGATGCTCGGTAAAGTCGACGGCGCAATCCTGGCTGGTGCAGTCGTACGGATCATGGCCCGCGCCGGTAAGCGCGTTCATGGCCAGCGCGACATCCTCGACCGTGCGGCCAAAGGGGCCCACCTGGTCGAGCGACGAGCCAAAGGCGACCACGCCGTAACGGCTCACGGCGCCATACGTGGGCTTAAAGCCCACCACGCCGCACAGCGACGCCGGCTGGCGAATGGAGCCGCCGGTGTCCGAGCCCAGCGAGAGCGCGACCTCGCCCGCGGCGACGGCGGCAGCGGAGCCGCCCGAGGAGCCGCCGGGCACGCGCTCGGTATCCCAAGGGTTGTTGGTGCGGTGGAACGCCGAGCTCTCGGTGGAGCTGCCAAAGGCAAACTCGTCCATGTTGGCCTTGCCCATGGGCAGGCAGCCGGCATCGAGCATGCGCTGGACGCAGGTGGCGGTGTAAACGCTCCGGTAGTCCGCGAGCATGCGGGAAGCGCAGGTGGTGCGCGTGCCCACGAGGTTCATGTTGTCCTTGATGGCCAGCGGCACGCCCGCGAGCGGGGGCAGCGGCTTTCCGGCGGCACGGTCGGCATCCACGCGCGCGGCGGCCTCGAGCGCAAGCTCAGGCGACACCTGTAGGAAGGCCTGGACCCCGCCCTCGCGCGCCTCGATGGCGGCAAGGGAGGCCTGGGCCACCTCGGTAGCGGTAAAGTCGCCGGCGGCAACGCCCGCGGCGATCTGGGCGGCGGTAAGGGAATCGAAGCTTAGCGCCATTACTCGCTCTCCCCCTCTCCCAAAATGGACGGCACGCGGAAGTAGCGGTCGCGTGCGCTGCCGGCGTTTTCGAGCGCAACGCCGAGCGGCAGGTCGCGCTCGGGCTCGCGCAGGTCGTCGCCCATCACGTTGGACAGGCTTCCGATAGGATGGAACGTGGGCTCCACGTCGGGCAAGTCATATTGCAAGACGGGCTCGAGCATCTGGACGGCGTCGTTCATGTAGGACGTCATCTGGGTGAGCTCGTCATCGGTCAGTGCGATCTTTGCGTACTCGGCAATGCCGCGCACGTCTTTCTCGCTGAGTGCCATAGGCGCTCCCTTCCGCATAACAGATAAACCGCTCTAGTATACAAGGCAACGCCGCTTGGAGCAGGTGCTTTACCCAAATGCAGCGAAAACGTAACGAGAGCAGTGGTTGACAGGCGACGGGCTGGCGGTTCTGCAACGAAAACCATCCCGCCCACAGCGAAAACCGTCCCGCCCGCAACGATAACCATCACAACATTCGACACTTTTCGCCAAAATCGAGATTTTCATCGAATGTTGTGATGGTTTGGAAGTCCCGACCACCACAAAGGCGCCTGTCCCCATTGCAGTGGTTCTGGAGAATGTCTTATGCCGAGGCCTTGGCCTTGCGGCGCTTGCGGACCGCATGGATCACCACGTCTAGCAGCAACAGCACAATGGCTACGACCACGATGAGCACGGCAAACTCGCGCTTGCCCCAGTGGCGACCGGCCAGCGACTTTTGCTTGTCGACGTCCTTCTTGTTGTACTTGGTGCGCACGCAATGCACCAGCAGGCGATGGTCGTTCACGCCGTAGGGCGTGCAGGTGACGAGCGTCACCTTGTCGGCGCCGGGCTCGATGGTCAGCGACTCCATCTCCTCGGGCAGCACCACCTCGGAGTCCACCATCTTGTAGGCGAGCGTCTTGTTCATGGTGTGCAGCAGCACCAGGTCGCCGGGCTTCAGCGAATGGATGTCGTCGAACATGCTCAGGTTGCGCATGCCCGAGTGCGCGGTGAGCACGCAATGCGTCGAGGTGCCGCCCACCGGCAGGCTCGTGCCCTCCAGGTGGCCGACGCCCGCCATAAGGACTTCTTCGCTCGTGCCGTGGTAGATGGGCATGCTCACGTCGATGGAAGGGATCTCGACCCAGCTCATCATGGGGTCGCGGTCAAAGATGAGCTGCTGAGCGTAGGGCTCGATCTGATCGGCGGGAAGCTCGGTGGCCTCGCCCGCAAGCTGCTCGTTAAAGGAGCGCGCCTGGAGCAGGATGCGCTCGCGCTCCTCGGCAGATAGCGCGTCCACGGTGCTGGACACGGTGCTGATCTGGTTGAACACGCCCGAGGCCTCGAGCCGGTCCAAGATCCACGGCCAGGTCATAAGGCCCACGCCAATAAGGATGATGACGATGGTGATGAGCCGGTCGGCCCAGCGCGGCAGTCGCTTGCGACGGCGCTTGGGCTTTGGTTGAGGTTTGGGCTGAGGGCTTGAGCCGCCGTTGTCCGCGGCGTTATTGCTCTTCATATGTTTGGCGCCCTGCACCATCGCCGGTCACTCCTCTTCAACTCAAGTTGTCTAAACAAATAATAGCCGATTCGCGAGCTCATGCGCCGGACAACGCAGCTAGACTGCACCGTTCGGGCCACGTAACCCCACTCAACCAATCAAGCCATATGTTGCTTTCATCGTCTCGAGCAACTGCGCCATCGTTACGCCCGCAACCCCGATCTGTTTCAGATTGACGTCGCCCACCTCGCAATCTTTAACAAACGCAAGCATATCGTCCTTCAGTTCTCCGCGCAGGTCGACACCTTCCGACTCGCCAAGCAGCTGAGCAAGCCTCAGCGCATCGCGTTTATGCTTTTTTACCTTCTTCGAATCAACGTTCTCCCCCGCCTCCCTTCTAGCTTTTAGGTCGAGATACGCCTTCGCTTTGAACGGAACAATGTATTCCGTACCCAGGACCGAAACGCCGCCTACGGTCCGAATTCCCTGAAGGAACAAGCTGTAGTAAGCATCGTCCAACAAAATTGCCGAAAGACTGCTTATGTTTTCATCAACGTGAATTGGCGCCACATCAATCCCCTCACGACCCTTTAGAAAGTCAGGGCACTTCGCGAAGAGTTCGATCATATGGGGGTAACCCGGCCTCTTAGGCTCTGTAAACCGATAAAAACATGAGTCTTTGCCTTCGCCCCAGCCGCAGCGGTAACCGCCATCACGCACCAAAGTCCATATAGCTTCTGCCGTCTGAGGCAACCGGTCATCGGCGACAATTACCACATCAAAATCGTGAGTCGCCCTAAACGGAAGTCCCGCCTCCGCGAGCAAAATGTCGCATGCCGTGCCGCCGATAAGAGCATACGATCCTGCAGCTTCTTGCATATGCTGCTGAAATTCTTGGAGACCTTCTACAGCGCTTCTTGCCATGGATATTCCTTTCCAAACATGCGATCGACTTCGAGCTGAATTCGCTCATCGTCGATTGCCGCCAAAGATAGCGCAAGCGAAATGTCGTCGACACGGGAGGAGCCGGCAAACACGGGTGCATAGCGCCACACTTGAATCATCGCCGTTTCGTTATCCGGCAACTCCCCGTCTGCGACTTCGAGGTCGCTCAGTTGACGCCATGCACTTCTTAAGACGGCCTTTTGTTCCATGCCCGGTGCAGCGAGCATCGAACGCGCGGCGAGCGCCGTCTCCCCGGCGTCAACAAGATAGTCGATCTGCGGCGTCTTCCTTGCAAAAAAGACCTTCGAGACAGGCGAGGAGAGCTCTGCCATGTGCTCGCTGAGCAAAAGATCAACGGCGACAGGGAGCACGACGACACGTCGCTCGCGACGCTCGCGCCTCGCGAGTCCCCTGTCAACAAGCTCGGTTATGGCCTCACTCGCGCGGCTTGCCGAGATCCCAAGCGCACGACAAAGGTCATGGGGGCGATATGGCTCCTGGGCTGCTCCCCAGATTGCGGCAGCCTGTGCGTTGGGTGACATCTTGGTCGCGTGATTGCGAAACCGGACACTGCCCCTCTCCGTGCAAGCCGTGCCCATAAATGGAAGAAAAGCCTGTCTGCCGGGGCAAACAAACGGAATCCCTTGTGCGACCAATGCTTTGCGCTGACGTGCATCGGCATCAGGAAACGAAACGACAACGGGAGTCTCCGCGCGCAAGGCTAGCTGACTATAGACTCTCTTAGCCTCGGGAAGCCCGACGCCAGTAGGCAAACTTGCAAGCAAAAACGAAAAACCGTTTGCGTCAACAGCGCGGACCTCAATCGCCCGCAGATGCAGCGGCAAGCATGCGGATCCAGGCCAAGTTTTGGTCTTGGCGGAAAGGCCTAGTGCTTCTTGTAAGTAGATTAGTGCTTCGTTCATTTCCATTGTTTTCGTTCGATTCCAGTTTGTATTGGAATTATACATAATTTTCGGAATTAAGGAGATACCGTTCGTGCCTAAGCCTACATTTGGGTTTTCAAAATGTCCCGAATCGCCGGGGCGATTCGGGATACAATGTCTGTAGGAAACGACGCACCCCGCGTAAGTGATCGAAAGCGCGGGCGACCAGTTTCCGGTGTTGTTAAATGCCCGGGCCTCTAACCCCGGGCATTCTTATTTGCGCTTGCGGCGCAAATGCCTTCTACCGTCCGCACCGCGCGTGCGCCTACGGACCTTAAACCGAACCTCATACGAGTCAAGAAACGCGATGACGAACGAGCCCGCATCGGACGATGGAGGCTGGCTGCGTTGTCCAAAAAGAACGGGGCAGACTCCAGTGCGGAGTCTGCCCCGAAAAGAGAATGGCAAAGCAAGAACGTGGATGAACGAGAAAAGTGTCCGCAAGTCTCATGGCCATCACATCCCACCTGCCAAAGGGATGGGTGAGCGAGCGTTACTCCTGCTCGGACTCCTCGGCCTGCTTACAGCTGCGGATGAGGTGCGCCACGCCGATGCACAGTACCGCGCCACCAGCGATCCAAGTGAAGGTCACGCCGTTAAGGCCGGTCAGCGGGAGGCCGGAGCCCTTCTTGTCAACAATGGTGAAGCTGAGTTTGCCGGTAGACGCGGTAGCCGAATTGTCCTTCACAACATCATTTCCTGCGGTGATTGCAGATTCCGTGCTAGGGGTTACATCGGTGCCAGTCTGATTAATATCGCGCTTGATGGTGAACGTCACACCGTTTGCTGCGGAGTTATTATAACCAGGGGCGGGCGTAACCTCTTTAAGGATGTAGATGCCCTCGTCGAGGCCGACAACGTTAATCTTGCCCTGGCTGTCGGTTTTCAGCATAGCTTTTTCTTTTTTGGTCGTCTTGACACCATTTGCCATGATGAAGTTGCCGTCATCGCCCTGCTCCTGCAGCGTGAATTCAACGCCCTCGAGCCCCTTGTCTTCATCATCGGACCCGACCTTGGTGACGTCGATGCCGTAGGTGTAGTCGTAGGCGGGGTGCTCAACCGTGGTACCAGTACCATCAGTAGTGTGCGGGTTGTTAGAATAAGTCAGCTTAACGGTATTTTTCTGGGCTTTACCAACCAAACCATTGAACTCAGTTTTGATCGTACCGTTTTCAAAGATCTTGGTAGAGTCGAGCTTGGCCTTGTACTCGACAGTCACCTTCGAGTCGCCGTTCAGCGCAATGGCAGCCTTGCCCTCAGCCCCGCATTTCTTGAGATCGGGGAAGTCGACAGTAAGCGTATTATCCTCGTACTTGGCGTTATAGCCGGACGCGACCACGGTATCGCCGATCATGACCTTAACATCGGGCGTCGTACCGCCATCCTTGAACTTGGGCGTCATGGAATTGGGGAGTTTGTCCGTAAAGGTGTACTTGTAGGTGCCGTAACTGTTGATGTTGCCCGCGACGGTACCGATGAGCTGGTAGTCGACATATTGGTCCATCTGAGAGTCGGCAGCCATGTTGGGCTTCTCGAATGAACCGAATGTGCCATCCTTAGCGTCATCCTTGACGGCCTTGGTCACAGTGGGGACCTGCTTCTTGGGAGTTAAGTTCTCATCGGAGCCACCGACAACAGCGAAAATCGGCGAGGTGAAAGTATCCGTGTTGCCCGCGGTGGCATTTGCGGTTTCGCCGACACTCGCAGTCACAAAGAGCCAGTAGCCGGCATCCAGGCTGCTGAACTTGCCGTCGGTGCCTGTTCTCCAGCCATTCGTCCCTTCAGCGATTGTGGCTTTTTCCAGTGCCTTGGCAATCTTGTCGAGGGTCGTTCCGGCGTCAAGCTTAGTGCTCGCGTCTGTATCAGACGTGTACTCAGCTTTGGTTTTCTTTTTAATCCATTCTGCCCACTCTTGAGCATCGTTGCCAGAGGGCTTTGTGGAATCGTCGTCGGCAAACGCCCCCGTCACAGCATCCCTAACTGAATCCGACGCCCACTCGATGTCAGAAACCGTCTTAGGCCCATTCCAGGCGCTATTCTTCTGATCCTGCGTAACCTTCGCCTTGAAAATCTGGATGCCCTTAAAAGTCGTATCCGTATAGGTCGAATCCTTAATCGTCACGTCGCCGCTCTGGGCCACCGTCGGCACGCTCTCAGCAAACGCCATGGTCACCGGCGCCATGACTCCACCAAAGCTCAACGCTGCGGTGAGGCCGGCGGTTACTGCCAGGCGTGCGATGTTCTTGCTCATGCTCATCTTCTTTTCCTCCGTTTTCCAGTTAGTTCTCATTCGATCGGTCATCATCTGTCTGTGTCTTAGCATCTACTTCGCTACGTCTCGCCCCGCTCTCTGTGGGGCTGCCAGCTACTCTTTATGGCTGCCACCTCCCCGCTTGACCAGGAGCGCGACCACGATGAGCGCGGCTCCAGCGACCGCTGCGGCGGCCGCGGCGTACATTGCCATATCGCCAGTCGAGGGCATAAAGCCTCCGGTGGTAATGCTAGGGGGTGTGCCGGTGGGCGTGTTGATGAGCGACGCCTCCAGGCTGCCCGTCGACCCGTCCGCGCTGTCGGCGCGCAGGGGCGACTCGGCCGTGACGGTGAGCTTGGGCTTGGCGGCCGCCACCTGGTCGACGTCCAGGCCCTCGGCCTTGACCGTCACGCCGCGCATGCCCTCAAAGGCGGTGTATCCCTTGGGCGCCTTGAGCTCGCGGACCTCCAGCTTGCCCGAGTCCACGCCCGAGACGGTCACGCGGCCGTCCTCGCCCGTGGTGACGGTGGCCTTGCCTTGCGCGTCCCACGTGCCGTCGGCCGCCAGCGTGCGACCGCGGTCGTCGGCGATGCTCAGGACCGCCCCGGACAGCGGCTTGTCGCCGTCGCTGCCGCGCTTGGTGAGTGCGAGATCCCAGGTGTAGGCGCACGCGTCGTCGCTCGGCGTGCGGGTGAAGCCGGCGTCGCCGGACTGGTCGGCAAAGGGAGAGCGCGGGTAGCGCAGGTAGACCTCGTTGGGGTTGCCCTTCGCGATGCCGTGGTTGCATGCGCTGTTGAGCGGCGCGTTGTACACGGCGACCACGCGGGCGCCCGCGGTAAAGGCGTCGGCCCCGCCGAGCGCGGCGATCAGGTCGCCGGTGCGCACGGTGAAGGTCTTGCCGTCCGCCGCTACCTTGGTGGCGCACTGGGCCGTGATATCGGTCCAGCCCTTCGCGGGCTCGGAGCCGGCGCGCCCGTCCTTACCGGTCGAGACGGCGTCGAAGGTGCCATCCGCGCCCGCCGCCACGTACACACGCATGCTCGCGGCCACCTTGGAGGGGTCGAGCCCCGCGCTCATGGTGTCGACGAACTGCACCGCGTAGGTGTCATAGGCGGAAAGGCCCGCCGGGACCGTGGCAGAGAGGCGCCAGTACAGGTCGTCGGCGACCGTGGCGTCGGCGGCCTTGCCCCAGGCGTCGGTACTGTCCTCCAGCACGTGCTTGGCCACCTTGGGAGTGGCGGCCTTGGGCTTGACGGTGACGGCGCCGCCGCCCACCAGGGCCATGATCGGCGCGGTGCCGGCCTCGCCCTGGGCGATGGCGTCGTCGTCGGCGACGATGAGCCAGTAGCCGCAGGGCAGCTCGGCCGCCGTGCCCGCGTTAAGGGCCACGGGCTCGGCGCCAGAGCTCTGGAGGGAACGAGCGAGCTGTGCGCTCAGCACGCTCGTAAGGTGGGAATCGGTGTTGAGCCACTCGGCAGCTTCCTGCGCGGTGGTCTGGGAATTGGGCATACCAGCGCTGTGCAACACAGGCAGTGCGGCGTCGCGCACGGCGTC
This sequence comes from Collinsella sp. AM44-11, assembly GCF_003467145.1. Classification (NCBI taxonomy): domain Bacteria; kingdom Bacillati; phylum Actinomycetota; class Coriobacteriia; order Coriobacteriales; family Coriobacteriaceae; genus Collinsella; species Collinsella sp. AM44-11. The sequence goes on along the minus strand of NZ_QSFE01000007.1, from coordinate 41,319 downwards.
GCTTGCCCAGGCAAGGTCGGTGGCGATCTTGGCGTCGCTGTCGCCGTCGACGACGTTGGCGCTAAAGATCTGGTAGGCGTCGTAGCTGCTCGCCACGGTGCCGCTCACCGTGATGGAACCGGTCGAGGTCGGCGCGGCCTGCGCGGATGCGGGGAACACAACCGCGCAGGTGCCGATCAAGAGGGCAAGCAGCGCAAACAAGATCGGGAAGGAGCAAACTTTCTTATTCACGACGCTCGCCTCCCTTCGCACTCGCCTTGCGACGAATGTGCATCCAGGCCGCAGCAGCGCAAAGCACCGCCGCGCCGGCAAGGTACGTCAGAGTAACGCCCGACATACCAGAAAGGGGCAAAGAGGTTGAGTAGGTGTTGGTAAAGGTGGGGGTAGAGGTGTCGGTGAGGTTCTGTTCTTTGGCATCGGGGTCTGGTTTCCACTCGCCATCGGAGCCAACGGTTCCCTTCATGTAGGTCACCTCACAGTCGATCCTTCCTTTGGTGTTATCCGTTGCCACAACCTTGAACCTATAGACCGACTGATCAAACTTGTAATGCGGATAGGTCGAGCTTTCGTTCTTCTCGCGCACATAGTACATGAAGGTCTTGGAGGCGCCACGGCCAGTAGAGTCGGTCTTGAGCTTGTCGAGTTGATCGAGTTTGTACTCAATTTCGTCGAAGCTCCGGGTCTGAGACTTCTTGCCGTCGGCAGTGGTGAGAATCTTGCCCTTGGGGTCGGTCTTAACCGTAGTGGCATCTTTGAAGTCCGCGTTATTCGCAAACTCGAGCGTGAACTCCTTCATCTCGCCACCCTTAACGACCTTGGTCGCCTTAGGGATCCAAACGCCAGTCGAGTCGTACGCGGTACATACGTTAGTGAAAGTCGCCGAACCGTCCTCACAGAAAATTTGATAATAGCCGTCGCCATTCTCCACGACACTCCACGTTTTTTTGTTAACCCACTTCCCAGACTTATCGAGTTCGTACTTGGTCCCGTTGACATCTGTAATCGTGTAGTTATGGATGAGAAGTTCCTTCTCTTCGTTCGGATTATTTTTACTCGGAACAGTCATGAGCTTGGTCGGCTTATCCTGGGTCCGTACCACAATCTCATACACACTGGAGTCGTACGTGATGCCAGAATCATCGCCGGCATCTTCGACCAAGTAGTATGTGATTTCGCTACCCGTGCCACCCGTTGCGAACTGTTCACCAAGGTCAAACGTGATATTGCCGCTTGCATCATTTTTTGCAGTTCCTACCTCAGTGCAAACGTCGCGATTGAATGTCCCATTAGCGAAAGGATCACCCGAATCCTTGCGGTAGACCGTAAAGGAGAACTCCCGATCTTCGAGGCGGCGGCCGTTCAGCGCCTTGGTCGCCTTGAGCTTGAGGCTCGGATAGACATACGTGTCCTCAGGCGCGCCCATGTACAGGTCGCCGTTCGACATGATGCCGCCGCCATGGTCCCAGGAATAGTTGCCGGTGATGAACGTTGTCGCAACTTTTTGCGCATTGATCGCGGCTTCGTCTTGAGCTGTAACATCCGAGCTCAGGCCGATGCTCTTATATACCTGCACGCCACCGTTAGCGGGGATAGTAATGGCTTGCGTAAGCTCTTTACTTCCCTTGTATTTGGCGTCACCGCCGCCAAGCATTTTGCCAATCACCGCCGCGATCGGGGTCTTATGACCCTCCGCCGCAAGGAAGAAGTCCGCGTGGCCGTGCTCGCGAAAGACAGAACTATTGTAGGCGTCAGTATCCTGGTTCTTTTTGTGGACAAGGCCTTCGTAGCCACCAGCGGATAGGTGAGGGGTGCCATCGTTGCCTCTATTGTTTTCAGGATCATAGTCATTTGCACCCTGCTGGTTTTGAGCAGACGTATTGCCAAAAATTGCCGTGCCGTCGGTATTCGTCACCAAGGTCTTACCCGTCGGGCAAACCGCAACGCCGCCACCGTAGCCACCGGCCTCATTGCTGCTTATATAGGAGTTATAGACAAATAGCCTGCCCGCATTAGATGCGGTATCCGAATCGCCCTGGACAAAGAAACCGCCTCCGCCCCAGTCAAAGCGAGACATGCAGGAGTTATTAGTGATATAGACTGGAGTAGATTTTGACGCACCTTCTATCATCGCGTCAACCATCTGGCCCACGCGAATGCCAGCACCCTCGGAACGGTTGCTCACATTTGCGGCAATAGTTCCCCCCGTAATGTTGAGCCATGCCATTGTCTCGCGAGAACTCGCCCCGTGTCGATCGACATCGGTAATGTAAACGCCGCCGCCTGCTTCCTCAGAATAGTTGCCCGTGATCTGGCCGCCCGAAATGGTGACATGAGTACCGTTTCTAGCGGCAAGTCCAGCGCCGCCATGATCGCCATAACCATCCTGGCCACAGAAATTGGCATATTTATTGTTAGTGATGTAGCCACCGGAAACAGTGACGCTGCCGCCTTCGGCCATGATGCCGCCGCCGAAACCAGTGCCAGAAGGAAGTGTGCTGTTGCCGGAGATTACGCCACCAGTTATGGTGACCGTGGAACCTCCAGCATACACACCGCCGCCACTAGGAGCGCTGTTGCCGGCAATTACGCCACCGGTCAGTTTTAGGGTCGAGGCCTTACCTTTATCGTTGGACACCTTAATGCCCGCGCCCGCACCCGAGCTAGAAGCGCCACACACATAGCCACCGCTCATGTTGACGGTAGAGCCGTTCTCGGCATAGATGAGGTTGCCAACATTGCAATTACACTGTTGGGTAATTACACCGCTATCAAGATTAAACGTACCGCCCGCATAAACGTTGATGAGCCTCATCGTTGAGCCGGCAGCGGTACCCACGATGGCACCGTTGATGCTGACCTCGTGCCTATAGAGAGTCTCGGTTGTCCCCGTACCGTTCGGCGTCGATTCGGTCACGTAATACGTGAGTTTGGTCGGAATGCCAGAGCTGGTGTCGTAGTCCATCGAGGCAACTCGCCCATTATTGTCGCCATCCGAAGTCTGCTTTTGATCAGACCCTTGGTTAGAATCTTTAACTGTAAGCGCCGCGTTATTGGTGATGTTGAAGAGCGGCTTATTTGAATTGTCGCCCGAATGCGTGATTTTATGGCCGCTTAAGTCCAGCGTTATATTGCTGCCGCTCTTCTCAAGTTTGATTTCGCCGGGATAGTCGATATCGTTTACAAGCTCAAAGCTAACAGCTTGATTTTCCCCAACACCCTGAAGCTTATCTCGCAATTCACCGCCATTAGTAATAGCCGTGGCTGCTTCTTCGTTCTCCGCAGCTTCTTCGGCTACCGAGACAGTGCCATCGTCGACCGCTTCATTATCTTCTGCCTGCGACTCGTCCTTGGGCTGCTCCTCCGGTTGGGCATCGCCCACGCCGTTTTCGACATCGTCACTATTCTGGTTTTCGGTATCCCCGTTGTTGGTGTTTTCTACATCAGTAGACTCACTTGAGGAACCCCCCCCCATCACAGTTTCCTCGGCAGAAACCGTCTGGTCATCGTTGGCAATGGCCTGCGAGATCGGGGGCATGACGAGCGACAGTACCAGGCTCAACACGGAGGCTCCGCACAAAACGCCTGCCAGTACACGGCGCGTCGCTTTATTACTCTGCTTAGATTTGTCCGAATTCGCTTTCATCGATGTCTCCTCCCCAAGAGACCGCGATCTTGCTCTTTCCCTATCAAGCTTGGACGCGCAACCGATATTTGCGCGCGCTTAGTAATGGTATTGTACTTCTTGTTTAAACATCTATGTACTAGATTCTGACATTATTGTAGCAGCAATCCAGCGCTCTTGACATTTGCTCAAATTAATTGTTTTTTATTAACCTTAAATAAAACTAAATTGCTGGTAATTTAGCTATTGCTATTTTTTTATTCGCCAGCGTATTATTTGTACAACATTTAACTCAAATGCAATAATGCTGTGAACGGTGGGCATTTAGCGGTGAGCGGTAGCACTAGCTTATATTACAGGCTACCTCATTAGCAATCTGCGCGGATGTCGCGCCGCTAATTAATGATGTTCGCATATCTATATACACGAAACTAGAAGAATCTCGGCATCATAGGCAAAACCACCCAAACACTTGGCCGCGCTTAGGCAACCACCACAAACGTACCCGCCCCATTGTGGTGGTTCTCCCCCGGCGCTACAGCAGATGCTCCTCGATAAAGATCGCGATGCCGTCTTTGTCGTTGCTGGCGGTTACAAAATCGGCGGCGGCGCGGGTGGCGTCGCTGCCATTTGCCATGGCCACGCCCACGCCGGCGTCAGCCACCATGCAGGTGTCGTTATCAGCATCGCCAAACACGCAGATGTCCTGGAGCTCCATGTCGTTGAGCTCCGCCACGCGCACAAGGCCGCGCGTCTTGGACACGCGCGGATCCATGAACTCGTAGAGCCGCTGCGTGGTTTGCAGAGCCGCCGCCTTAACAGTGTTATCGGCAAACGTCGACGCCCGCTCAATCACCCGCGGCATTACCTCGGGCGCCATGGTAAACATCACCTTGGACTGCGGCTCGCGCAAAAACTCGGCAAAATCGACCACCTGGTAGGGCACGCCGTCGACGCGCGACAGGTGCTCGATGCACGCATTGCTCTCGGGCACGTAGAGCACGCCGTTCCGGGGGCAAACGGGCGTTGCCGGCAGGTCTGCCATGTGCTCGCAGATGCGCGCGATGGTCTCGCCCGGCAGCGGGTAGCTCAGCTCGTTGATGTCGTGCGCGCGGTCGATGACCTCGGCGCCACCGCAGCCCACCAGCACGTCCACCAGGCCCTCGATGCCCCAGAGCTCGTACATGGCCTCGGTCGCGTGGGCATCGCGCCCGGTGCACAGGCCAAAGAGCACGCCGCGCTCGCGCAGGGCGCGGATCGCCGCCACGGTGCGCGGGGACACCGTGTGCTGGCTCGTGAGCAGCGTACCGTCGATATCGCAGAACACGGCTTTGATGTGGCTGAAGGTGGTGTCCATGGGAGCCTTTCTGGGTTGTGCGGCGGTGTGGGGTGCATTCGCAAACGGCGTACATGGTATACCAAGGCGCGGGCGCGGCCCGTCAAAGCAAAAACCACCACAAAGGTGCCTGGCCCCTTTGTGGTGGTTGCGGCGTCTACGGGCCAAACCATCACAACATTCAACGTTTTTCGGCAAAATCGCGATTTTCATCGAATGTTGTGATGGTTTCTTACCTGTTTCTTACTGCTTTACGGCACGTTCCAAGTGATTGCGTCCAAACAGCAGCAACGCCGCGGGAACTGCCGTCACGACCATGCCCGCCCCTACGAGCGTCTGCTGCACGCCAAATGTCGCCGCCAGCCACGGGGCAATCGCCAGCGGGGCCACGCCGGCGAACATGTTGCCAAAGCCCATGACCGAGTTCACGCGACCGAGTTGCTCGAGCGGAGCCGTCGTTTGCACGATAGTGTTGTGGAGCGGGTTGACGATGCCCCAAGCTATGCCCAGTGCAATCTGGCCGACAAGAGCCACGCCCACGTACGGTGTCCCCACATAGAGCAGGCTTCCCAGGCCCACGGACATGAGCGCCACGAGCAGTGTTTTAAGGTTGACCAGGTGCGGCGGCATCCGAAGCGCAACCACGGCGCCCAGCACCGCGCCCACACCGCAGGCCGACGAAAGCCAGCCCATCCACTCAACGCCGACGTGCAGGACATCGCGATAGAAAAACGACTCGAGCGGATCGAAGGCCCCGTAGCCAAAGTTCGAAAGAAAAATGATACAAAACAGCAGGGCGAGGACGCTGTTGGTGAAGACTGTCTTGATGCTGGCTGCGAAGGTGGCGCGGGCGGACGTGCTGGGGTTGGAGCTTTGTCCCGCACGCTCCCCTTCCTCTGCCGAATCGGCATCCGCATCCCCGGCGACATGGCTGGTCTGCGGCCTAAAGCCCCAACCGACGACGAACGCCAGCACGGTAAAGAGCATCATAAGCACAAACACCGCGCGCGACGACGCAGCCGCCGCGACAAAGCCGCCCAACGTGGGTCCGACGATAATACTCACGTTTGAGAACATGGCGATGGCGGAATTGATGTCTTTGAGCTCGACAGGATCGTCGGTGAGGTAGGCCGGATAGGACGTGGCAATGGGCTGGGCGAATCCCATCGTAAAGCCCAGAAACACCGCGCCGAGCAGGACGACGCCGGTCGCGCTACCAAAGGCGATGATTGCCGTGCCAGTTGCAAGCGTGCCGACGATGCTCAGCAAGAAATGGTGGCGCGGACCCCATGCGTCGAGCGCAGCGCCGCCCGCAAAGGATCCCAGGATCACAAATACATTCATAAACAGGACGGCCAGCGATGTCGCGACGACCGAGGCATCGTCTGCATAGGTGAGTGTTCCGATAACGCCGATAAAATAACTGGTCTGAAACCCGGTGTAGATGAGAAAGCGCATCGCCACCAGGCGCTTGGCCTGCACGGACAGCGACGAGCGGACTTTTGGGAATACAAGCGTGGGCATGGGTGCTCCTTATCGCATACGAATAGCGGGCAGCGGCCATTCATCCGCTGTCCATTGGCTCAATCTATCCGTATGCCTGACTAGGGTCGCATCGAACCCCTTCCGTCTTTCCGCCCAGCATGAACTACTTGGTAGATTTTAAGGCATGTCCCAAAAATCTACCAAAGAAAAAAAACCACCACAAAGGTGCCTGGCCCCTTTGTGGTGGAAATGACGTTTGCCCAGATAAAACCTGCCAAAATAAACCTGTCCCTTTTTGGCAGGTTTTAGGTCAGGTGGTCTTGGATGAGGTCGCAGATGGCTCGGGCGTCGTTGATGTTGATGGCTCGGGTCGCAAAGCCGGCGTCGAAGGCCTGACGCGCCAGGGCTTCGTTGCAGGCAAGGGCCAGCGTGTGACCGTCGACCAGGTCGAGCGAGCTCTTGCCGCGCAGACGGTCGACACCGGAGCGCGCGACCACGATGTTGTCGAAGCCCTCGGTCTTGTAGCCCTCGATGATCACCACGTCGACATCGTTGTAACGCGACAGCAGCTCGCGCGCGGGCATCTCGTCCTCCTCGCGCGTGTCGGCGTACTCCGCCCAGCGCGTGGCGCAGATGAGCCCCACGTGCTTGGATCCGGCTTGGTGATGGCGCCAGGTGTCCTTAGCGGGCACGTCGATATCAAAGCCGTGATGCCCGTGATGCTTGAGCGAACCCACGCGCAGGCCGCGGCGTGTGAGCTCGGCGATGACCTTCTCGACGAGTGTGGTCTTGCCCGAGTTTTGGTAGCCGATAAACGCGATCGCGGGAACGGCCGGTGCCGGAGCTGCGGGCGCAACGGCGACGGGTGTGCCCGCGGGTGCATTGCCCGCGGCTCCCACGGCCTCAACAGTAGCGGCCTGGCGTTCGGCACGATCCCACACGCCCGAGCGACCGCCCTCCTTGTGCAGCAGGCGCACGCCGACGATCTCCATGCCGCGATCGACGGCCTTGCACATGTCATAGATGGTCAGACACGCGGCACTCGCGCCGGTCAGGGCCTCCATCTCGATACCCGTCTTGCCCGTCACGCCGGCCGTAACCAGTACGTGAAAGCCAACCTGTCCGTCCGCGCGCGCCGGCGCCCAGCCTTCGGGCACGTCCTCGGCCGGCGTCCCCGCCGGAGCGATGGGCGCAATGTCGCACTTGCTCTTGGTGATGAGCAACGGATGGCACATGGGAATGATGTCGCTCGTGCGCTTGATGGCCATGATGCCCGCCACGCGCGCGCAGGCAAGCACGTCGCCCTTTTTGGCGCGGTCCTGCAGCACCATGGCCTGCGTCTCGGGGTGCATGAGGATGGTGCCCTCGGCGATGGCAATGCGATGGGTCTCGGCCTTATCGGACACGTCGACCATGCGCACCTCGCCCTTGGCGTCCACGTGCGTCAGCTCGTCGCGACGGGCGTCGCGGGCGGTGTCGGTGGCAGCGCTGACAGTCGGCCGCGCGGACGCGTCGGCATCGCCAGCATTCGCCGCGGCTGAAGCTTTATGGGCAGACATCGCGGCCCTGCGAGCGGCCTTGGTGGCATCGGCGTACCTGCTCTTGGCCATATGATCATCCTCCGATTTGGGACATAAATCGTTGCGTGCCCTCAATTATCGCGTGTTCCTGCGGTTTGTGGGCCACGGCATCGCGCCAAATCGAAAGTACCTGCATATCATCACCACGGCGCAACGCCTCGCGCACCGAATACTCGGCATCGCTGAACAGGCACGGACGCACGTTGCCATCGGCCGTCAGGCGCAGGCGGTTGCAGCTCGCGCAAAAATGGTTGGACATGGCGCTGATGAAGCCGACCGTTCCCGCCGCGCCCGGAAAGCGCCAATAGCGCGCGGGGCCCGCGCCGGCAGGAGCGTCGGTGATGTCAAGCGGTTCGAGCTCGCCCAGACCCATCGCGGCGGCCCCGGCATTGACGCGCGCCCGCAGCTCGTCGCTCGGCACGCTGTCGCTCGCATCCCACAACTCGGGGTTGAGCGTGGGTGCGTGAGGGTCCACGGCGCAATGCGAGCTCGTGCGCTCGTCGCCGATGGGCATGTATTCGATAAAGCGCAGGTGGATGGGGCGGTCGAGCGTGAGCCGCGCAAGGGCCGCCACATCCTGGTTGAGCCGGCGCACTACAACGCAGTTGACCTTAACAGGCTCAAAGCCCCAGGCAAGCGCCGCGTCGATGCCGGCCATGGTCTGCTCGAGTCGACCTAGACGCGTGATCTTTCCAAAGAGCGTAGGATCGAGCGTGTCGAGCGAGATGTTGACGCGGTTAAGCCCGGCGTCTTTGAGCTGCGGCGCCAGCTTGGGCAGCAGGGCACCATTGGTGGTGAGCGAGATGTCCTCGATCTGCGGGATCGCGCGGATGTCACGAATGAGCGGGATGATACGGCGGCTGACCAGCGGCTCGCCGCCCGTCAGGCGCACGCGGCGAATGCCCTCCCCCGCCACCAAGCGCACAAAACGGGCGATTTCCTCGGCACTGAGCAGCTCGTCGTGCGCGCGGGGCGCCACGCCATCGGCCGGCATGCAGTAAATGCAGCGGAAATTGCACTTGTCGGTAACGGCAATGCGCAGGTAGTTGATATCGCGGCCAAAGCCGTCATGTTGCACGTGCCCGTCCACGCAGCCCTCCCCTCACGCGGCGTTTTATTCTTCGGAAAACATAATACCCCACGGGAGAATCATGCCGACACCCGTACGACAGGACAAGTCGCTTCGAGCAAAACGGACTTTCCAAGCCCATCCTCAGCACAGACCATCACAACATTCGATGCTTTTCCCGTTTTTGGCAAAAAACGTCGAATGTTGTGATGGTTTGCCTGCCCACGGCACCCCGTAGAAGGACCAAAGCGCCCCTAAAGACCGCCGTCCCAGTGCCGAATCACGAATTCTCGCAGGTCGTTCTGCCGCTTTTGGAAAGCTTCGCTTCGGTCGCACTTAAGGCCTATTGCGAGTGCGATGGCGTTCATCGCCCGGTGCAATTGCAGCTGATGGGCAAACTGAGTCCCGGTGAGGACGATCATCCTAAAGCCCAGCGCGCTCAGCACGGTCATGCGCTCCGCATCCGACGCGCTGCGCTGTTTATCAAGATGGTCCGAGCCGTTGTATTCAATCCCCGTACCGCTCGCAGGCGCATATACGTCGATCTCGAAATACCCAGCCTTAGCGAGATACTTGAACTCGTTGGGAACATCGACCCGACGGTTGAGCTCGATCTTGGCGTATCCCAGCCCGCCCTGGGAACGTTTTGCTACGACCATGATTGCGGTGGCCGTCTCCATGGGCGACCGCGCGCCATCGTGCACGCGCCTGAGCACACCGGCCGCGCGTATAGCCCCCTGACGAGATCGGTTCTCATTGCAATAGGCAATCAAGTCGGCAACGGTATACCTCTGCCCCATCTCGACATAATCGTCCGTCGACAGATGATTCAAATGGTATCGGGCGCAGATTTCGTAGCCATATTCCAGCTGCTCGGGCTCGCTCATCCACGAACCCGCTTGAACAAAGCACATGGCCTCATCAACCACTAGAAGGCCCTCTGCCACCTCGATAAGATGGCCTGGAGGTACCGGCGCCCCAAACACGTGGCACCTAAATCCAGCCGGCGTCGAGCGCTCAAAATCGAAGTTGACGAGCGTGTCGATATGATCGAGCTCTTCTCGTGGAATACCAAGCGAAACCAGATAGTCGGTAACGATCCCAACTGCCGTTGAAGCCCTCAGCCCCTTGGCATCGAGCCCCAATTTGGGCAGGTCCGCAGTCGGCTCCGCCTCGTTAGCAAGCGAGTCCTCATCGTATAGGCTGCTTGCTCGCGAGAGCGGCTCGGACGGGCGCGCCACGTTGTGGTACAGCCAGGCAGTCTTATGGGACAGGACGATCGGCAGGTCCATGAGCCCTCCAATGGAGTCGGATAACCAACCTTATTCCCCTGCCCACGGGTCCGCACACCTTCGCGCGCAAGAAAGCGATTCCGCCCGGTCGAGTGGTAGAAAAACCATCACAACATTCGATGCTTTTCCCGATTTTGGCAAAAAACGTCGAATGTTGTGATGGTTTGAGGCGAGGTGAGAGGCACGGAGGGCCAAAGCATCGTGTTCGAACGGGTTAATCCAACTCTTTTAAGCTATGCGCCAGCTGCCAGTACTCGCCGTGCTGGGCGAGCAGCTCTTCGTGCGTGCCGCGCTCGATAATGCGGCCGTGTTCGAGGACCATGATGGCGTCGGCGTCGCGGACGGTGGACAGGCGGTGCGCGATCATAAACGTGGTGCGTCCGCGCATGATGCGGTCCATGCCGCGCTCGATGAGCTTTTCGGTGCGCGTGTCGATGGAACTCGTGGCCTCGTCCAAGATGAGCACCGGCGGATCGGCCACGGCCACGCGCGCGATGGCGAGCAGCTGGCGCTGGCCCTGCGACAGGTTGGCGCCGTCGGCCGTGACCGGCGTGTCGTACCCTCTAGGCAGGCGGCGGATAAACGAATCCGCGCAGGCGGCCTCGGCAGCGGCGCGCACCTCCTCGTCGGTCGCATCGAGCTTGCCAAAGCGGATGTTCTGCGCAATGGTACCGCTAAACAGGTGCGTGTCCTGCAGCACAATGCCGAGCGACCCGCGCAGGCTGGCCTTGGCAATGTGCTTGACGTCGATGCCGTCGTACGTGATCTCGCCGTCATCGACCTCGTAGAAGCGGTTGATGAGGTTGGTGATGGTCGTCTTACCTGCGCCTGTGGAGCCCACAAAGGCGATCTTTTGGCCCGGCTTGGCAAACAGGTTGAGATCCGTGAGCACACGGGTGCCTGGCACGTAGGAAAAGTCCACGGCATGGAAGCGCACGTCGCCGGCAAGTGGGACCAAGCCGCACGTGAGCTCGGTGCCGTCGGCAGCCACCGCACGGCCCGACTCATCAACGGCAGCCACATCATGCAGGTGCCCGTACGCGCCCACGCCCTGGCCCTCGGGAATCTTCCATGCCCACGCGGCGTCGCCCGTCTGCACCAGCTCCACGCAGCCCTCGTCCACCTCGGGCTTAAGGTCCATGGCGGCAAACAGGCGCTCGGCACCGGCCAGCGCGTTGAGCAAAAAGTTGCCCAGCTGCGTAAACTGGTTGATGGGCATGGCCGCCTGGCGTACAAAGACCAGGTAGCTTGCAAGCGCGCCTACGTCGGCGAGCCCCTTGATGCAGAGCATGCCGCCCGCCACGGCGACGATGGCGTAGTTGGCATAGCCGATCACCACGGTCATGGGCACCATGGAGTTGGCGTAGGCCTGCGCGGCACCACCGGTGCGGCGCAGCTCTTGGTTGCGTGCGTCAAAACCAGCCACATTGGCCTGTTCGTGATTAAAGACCTTGATGACCTTTTGGCCCGAGACCATCTCTTCGATATATCCGTCCAGGTCGCCAAGCGATGCCTGCTGGGCGGCAAAGAAGCGCTTAGAGCGCGCGCCCGAGTAGCGCGCGTACAGCACAATGGCCGCGTCGCACACGAGCGTGATAATCGTGAGCTGCCAGTTGAGGATGATGAGCATGGCCGTGGTGCCGACCACCTGGATGCTCGCCTGAATCACGTTGGCAAAGCTGTTGTTGAGCGCCTCGGAGACAGTGTCGACATCGTTGGTGAAAAAGCTCATGATGTCGCCCGAGCGCGTGCTGTCGAAGTAGCTCAGCGGCAGCATCTGGATGTGCGCAAACAGGTCGCGGCGGATATCGGAGACCACGCGCTGGGCCGCGCGCACCATAATCTGCGAGTAGCCCAGAGCCGAGAGCACGCCCGCGGCGTAGATGGCAGCGGTAAAGATAACCTGCTTAGCGAGCAGTTCCTCGCCGCCCGTTGCCAAACCGTTGACGATGGGGCGCACCATGTAGGTACCGGCAAGGCTCGCGATGGCCGCAACAGAGGCAAGCACACCCACTGCGAGCAGCGAGAACTTGGCGTGTCCCATGTAGGAGAGCAAGCGGCGGAGCGTCTGCGCCAGATTGGCGGGACGGGCCTGAGCGGATGTCTTAGGCATGGCGCTCACCCCCTTCCAAGGGCGATCCGCTGGGAACGCAGGAAAACGGATCATTCGCGCAGCCATCGTCGCAGCCGTCGCCGGTGTCCGCGTTCCCTGCAAATTCCATCTGCGAGGCGTAAATCTCCTGGTAGATGTTGTCGCCCGCCAGCAGCTCCTCATGCGTGCCCACGCCGTGGACACGGCCGTCGTCCAACACAATAATGCGGGCGGCATCCATGACGCTCGCAATGCGCTGCGCAATGACAATCACCGTCGTGTTGGGAATCTGAGCGATATGCTCGCGGATCTTGGCGTCGGTCGCCATATCGACCGCGCTGGTCGAATCGTCAAAGATGAGCACACGCGGATGCTTGAGCAATGTACGCGCGATGCACAGGCGCTGCTTCTGCCCGCCCGAGACACCGGCACCGCCCGGGCCCAGATAGCCGTCAAGGCCGCCGATGCGATCCAGGAACTCGTCCACGCATGCCGCCCGGCAGGCACGCAGGAGCTCCTCGTCGGTGGCATCGGGCGCTCCCCACTGCAGGTTCTCGCGCACGGTACCCGTAAACAGCACGTTCTTTTGCAGCACGATACCCACGGCGTCGCGTAGGGTCGCGAGGTCGTAGTCGCGCACATCGCGCCCGCCCACGAGCACGGCGCCTTCGGTGGCGTCGTACAGGCGCGCGATCAGCTGCACAAGCGAACTCTTGCCCGAGCCCGTGCCGCCGAGCACGCCCACCGTCGAGCCGCCCTCGATGCAAAGGTCGATATGCTCGAGCACGTCCTCGGCAGCATCCGCGCGGTACTTAAACGACACGTCGCGAAACTCGATGCTTCCGTCGGCCACCCCGTGCACGGCAGTGGCAACGTCGGGCGCCTGGATAAGCGAACGCTCGTCGAGCACCCGCGAGATGCGCTCCACGCTGGCAAGTGCGCGCGTGAGCAGCAAAAACACGTTGGAAATCATCATGAGCGAGTTCATGATGAGCAGCACGTAGCTCATAAAGCCCGTGAGCGAGCCCACGCCGAGCTCGCCGGCAAGAATCATGCGCCCGCCGATCCACAGAATGGAAAGCGCCGCCACGTACATCGACAGCTGAAACACCGGCAGGTTGAGCACGGCGTTGCCAAAGGTCTTCGTCGCCGTATGCGCAAGCTCGGTATTGACGGCATCGAACTTGGCCTCCTCGTGCTCGGCACGCACGTACGCCTTGACGGCGCGCACGGCGGTGAGGTCCTCCTGCACCACACCGTTGAGATGGTCCATCGAGGTCTGCAGCTGGCGGTAGAGCGGGCTGACGCGATAGGTGATAACGCCCAGTACAATCGCCAGCACTGGCAGAATAATCGCGAATACCGTAGCGAGCGGGCGCGACAGCACCAGCGCATAGACCAAGCCGACGATGAGCGTCACGGGGCCGCGCACCATGGGGCGAAAGCCGTTGCCGATGGCGTTTTGAATCACGGTGATGTCGGTGGTCATGCGAGTGACGAGCGAGCTGGCGTCGTAGTTGTCCAGATTGCCAAAGGCGAGCGTCTGGATCTTGCGATACTCGGCCTCGCGCAGGTTAGCGCCCAGCCCCGAGGCGACGCGAGCAGACGTGCGCGCATAGCCCAAGCCAAGTACCAGCGAAAATGCGGCACATACCAACATATACGTGCCCTGCAACAGCATGTAGTCGATGTCGCCCGCGGGCACGCCTACATCGATGATATTTGCCATGATGACCGGGATAAACAGCTCGAGCGCCGTCTCGGCCGTCACAAAGAGCACGCCGAGCATGGCATCGCGGCGGTATGCCCCCAGATAGGAAAACAGAATCTTGAGATTGCGCACGCAGGTTCATCCCCCATCAAACGTTGTTCGCAAACCCACGTATTATGGCGCGCCGTGCGGCGGTGTCAAGTGTTCCGAAATCGATTTCTGCAAGGCTAGTGCAGGCACCAAGCTCGCAGGACGCGCCCCTGTATTCAATTAGAAATGAACGCGAGCGTGACTTTTTCGCCCCACTGCCAACATAAACCTTGACTCTATAATCGTTGTAGGGTTTTCACTACACTGGTACGTAAACAGACCAAGCCAGAAAGCCCCGCCCATGGAACACGACCTCACACGCGGCAATGTCCTTAAGACCATCGCGGTCTTTGCCCTGCCTTATATGCTCTCGTACTTTTTGCAGATGCTCTACGGCATGGCCGACCTGTACATGATGGGGCAGTTTAGCGGCGCCGCCGGCATCACCGCCGTGGGCAACGGCGCGCAGACGCTCTATATCATTACCGTGACGCTCGTGGGCCTGGCCATGGGAACGACGGTTATCGTCGGCCACGCCGTGGGTTCGCGTCGGTTTGACCGCGCCGAGACCGCCATCGGCAACACCATCACGCTCTTTATGGGTGTCTCGGTGGTGCTGGCCGCTGTCCTGCTCGCACTGTGTCCGCAGATTGTGGCACTCATTGGCACGCCGGCCGAGGCGGTCGAGGGCACCGCCGCCTACCTGCGTATCTGCTTTATGGGCATTCCCTTTATCGCCGCGTACAACATCCTCTCGGCCATCTTTCGCGGCCTAGGCGATTCGCGCTCGCCCATGTACGTGATTGGCGTGGCATGCATCATCAACATCGCGCTCGACTTTCTGTTTATCGGCCACATGGGGCTCGGCCCCGTAGGCGCGGCACTCGGCACAGTCATCGCGCAGACGGCGAGCGTGGCTCTCGCGCTCGTGTGGCTCAAGAGCCGCCGTACGCACATTCACCTCAAGCGCAGCGACCTACGCCCCCAGCCCGAGGTGCTCGGCAGCATCCTTAAGATCGGCGTGCCCGTAGCCGTGCAGGACGGCTGCATCCAGGTGGCGTTTATGTTCATCACCGTCATCGCCAACCACCGCGGCCTGGTTGATGCCGCCGCCGTAGGCTTGGTCGAAAAGATGATCAGCTTTTTGTTTATCGTGCCGAGTTCCATGGGCGCTACCGTCAGCGCGCTCACGGCGCAAAACGCCGGCGCAGGCAAGGGCGACCGCGCGCGCCAGGTGCTCAAGGATGCCATGACCGTCTCGGTGGTGTACGGCTGCCTGATCACGGTGCTGATGTGGCTGGTGGCGCCGGCGTTTATCGGCTTTTTTGCCAAGGACCCCGCGGTGGTCGCCGCCGGCACCGGCTATATGCGCAGCTATATTTTCGACGCGATTTTTGCCGGCATCCACATTTGCTTTAGCGGCTTTTTCGCTGCATACGGCAAGAGCTACATCGGCTTTGCGCACAACGTGCTGGCCGTGGCGCTCATTCGCGTACCCGGCGCATGGCTGCTGTCGAACGCCTATTCCGACACGCTGTTCCCCATGGGTATCGCCTCGCCGTGCGGGTCGATTCTGTCGGCGGCCATCTGCGTGATTGCATTTACCGTGCTCAACCGCCGCGGAACTTTTGACAAGCTGATGGCGTAGCGGGGCAACGCAGGCCTAGCGCCTCTCCCCTGTTTTACCGAAAGGAGCGGTCCTGTGACCGACATGCCAAGCGAACACACCGAGGGCCTGCTCCGCATTGGCGAGGTGGCGCGCTTGCTCAATTTGAGCGTGGGCACACTGCGCCATTACGAACAGATGGGGCTATTGGAACCGGCATATGTCGATCCGACGAGTGGGTACCGCTACTACGGATCGCGGCAGCTCTCCACCCTCAACACCATCGGCAACCTGCGCGTTCTTGACCTGCCGCTGGCCCAGATTCGCGAGTTTGTCACTACGCGCGATATGGATTTGATGCAACGGCAACTGACCAAGCAACAGGAGTTAATTGAGCACAGGCGGCGTGAGTTGGAGCGCATGTCGCGCAAGATTGACCAGCGGCTTGCCTTGCTTCATGGCGCTTTGAATGCTGATCTCGACACCATTAGCGAAATCGAGGAACCCGAACTTCGCTGCGCCACGCTGCACGAGCGCGTCAATCCCACCGACGCCTATTCGCTGGGATGGCATATCCGCCAGCTTCAGCAGGGGCAGCACGAAACCTTTGCCTATCTGGGCAATCTGGGTGTGGGCATCGCGCCCGAACGCCTCGCCGCCGGCGACTTTGATGGCTACGACGAGGTCTTCCTGCTGCTCGATGACACCGATGATTACTTGGGCGACGTCGAGGTGCGGCCCGCCGCGCGCTGCCTAACCATAAGCTTCCGCGGCACGCACGGACAAGCAGCCCCGCGCTACGAGCGGCTGCTCAGCTATATGCGCGAACACAACCTGACGCCCGCCGGCCCCTCGCGCGAGATCGCCTTGATCGACGACATCATCAGCGACGACCCGGCAACCTACGTAACGCAGATCACGGTGCCGGTTGCCCCAGCAAAGTAAGAACCGCCCGGAAGGCATCGTGCTTCCGGGCGGTTCTTCAATTTGGCTATCGATGCCTTACGCCTCAGGCACCTCGCCGGTAGCCAAGATCTGCTCGAGTGCGTCCTCGTCCAGCACGGGTACGCCCAGCTGCTCGGCTTTGGTGAGCTTGGAGCCCGCTTTGGGACCGGCGACCAGGTAGCTCGTCTTCTTAGAAACACTGCCCGAAACCTTGGCGCCGAGCACCTTGAGCGCCGCACCCGCCTCGTCGCGCGTGCGATTGACGAGCGTGCCGGTGAGCACAAAGGTCAGACCCGCAAGCGGCTGTGCGTCGGCAAGCTCGCCCGCCACCCCAGCGTCGGCTGCGGCTTGCGCGTGCGCGGCGCCCAAGTCGACCTCAAGCGACAGACCAGCCTGGCGCAAGCGCTCCAGCACGGCGAGGTTTTCGGGCACGGCCAGGAACTGTTTGACGCTCGCCGCAATCTTGGGACCGATGCCCTCGCACTCGGCAATATCCTCTTCGCTCGCCAAGATGAGCTTGTCAATCGACAGGAATCGCTCGGCGATGACCTCGCCCACGCTCTTGCCCACATGACGGATGCCCAGGGCAAACAGCACACGCCCGAGTGGCTGGCTCTTGGACTTGTTGAGCTCGGCGATGATTTTCTCGGCCGTCTTGAGGCCTACCGGAATAGGATCGCCCTTCTTAACGCCCTTATTGCTATTGGTGCTCGCGTACACGCGCCCCGTATCCAGGCCTGCGATGTCATCGACCGTGAGCTGGTAGAAGTCTGCGACATCGTGGATCAGGCCGGCAGCGATCATCTTGTCGACGATCTCGTCGCCCAGGCCATCAACGTCCATGCAGCCGCGGCTCACCCAGTGGAGCAAGCGCTCCTTGAGCTGCGCCGGGCAGTCAATGGACACGCAGCGGTAGGCGACCTCGCCATCCTCGTGGACCACGGGGCTGCCGCACACGGGGCAGACCTCGGGCATCTGCCAGTCAACGCTGTCGGCCGGGCGCTTGTCGAGCACCGGGCCCACGACCTCGGGGATTACGTCGCCCGCCTTGTGCACGATGATAGTGTCGCCCTCGCGCACGTTTTTGCGGCGGATCTCGTCGATGTTGTGCAGCGTGGCGCGCGCGATGGTGGAGCCGGCAACCGTCACCGGGTCGAACTCGGCGACCGGCGTGAGCACACCGGTGCGGCCCACCTGGATGCGAATCTCGCGCAGGACGGTCTGCTTTTCCTCGGGCGGGAACTTAAAGGCAATGGCCCAGCGCGGTGCGCGGGCGGTAAAGCCCAAGTCGAGCTGCTGCTGAAAGCTGTCCACCTTTACGACCACGCCGTCGATGTCGTAGTCCAAGTCGCCGCGATGCTCGAGCGCCTGGGCGCAGAACTCGTGAACCTCAGCGGGTGTGGCGCAACGGGCAACGTTGGGGTTGACGCTAAAGCCGGCGCTACGCAGCCAGTCCAGGAACTCGCGCTGGCTGTGGACGTGCAGCGGATCGGTATCGGCAATGGCGTAGATAAAGGTAGCCAGGTCGCGGCGCGCCGTGACCTTGGGGTCCTTTTGGCGCAGGCTGCCGGCGGCGGCGTTGCGCGGGTTGGCAAAGGGGTCGCGGCCCTCGGCATCGGCCTCTTCATTCAGACGAACAAAGCTGCCCTTGGGCATGTACACCTCGCCGCGTACCTCAATGGTACGCTCGCGGTCGGCGCCCATGTGGGTGAGCGCTGCCTCGGACAGATGCATGGGCACATCCTTGATGGTGCGCACGTTGAGCGACACATCCTCGCCCGTGGTACCGTCGCCGCGCGTGGCGGCGCGCATAAAGGTGCCGTTTTGATAGGTAAGCGCCACGCCCAGACCGTCGATCTTAAGCTCGCAGGTATAGGTGACGCTGCCGGCACCGAGCGCATCCTCGGCGCGCTGGAGCCACGCGTCAAGTTCGTCCAGATCCATAGCATCGTCCATGGAATACATGCGCGCCATATGTGTGACCGGTGTAAACTGCTCGCTCACGTAGCCGCCCACGCGCTGGGTATAGCTGTCGGGCGTCACCAGGTCGGGGTAGGTCGCCTCGATCTGCTGCAGCTCAACGAGCATTTTGTCAAAGGCGGCGTCCGTGATCTCGGGCGCATCGAGCATGTAGTAGCGATAGGCGTGGTAATCGAGCTCGTGGCGCAGCTCGGCCGCACGCGCTGCCGCCTGGGCACGGGCATCGGCCGGTGCAGCGGTATCCGTGCTCGCGGGCGTTTCGGTATCGATGTCCACGCCGTCACCAAACAGGCTCGATTGCTCCATAGCGGCACTCCTTCGCTCGATTTCAAACGGATACAAGAGTACCACCGGTCACCATGGGGCCGAATAGCGGTCTCAAACCGCACCGAATCGGCAGCCATCAAACTGGAGTGGATCGCGCGTTCAAACCATGCCCTTGCCGTTTCTAAATGATCCGTTTTCCTCCGTCTCCAAGGGATCATCGCGAAAAGAGGGGCTGTCCCGCGCTGGCGGAACAGCCCCTCTGGCTTCGATATGTGCGATACAGCTCGTTAGAAACCCTGGCCGTTGCCCTGACCCTGGCCCTGCTGGCCAAGCAGCTCCTCCAGATACTGGCGCAGCTGCTCGTCGGTAATACCGCCGTTGCCGGTATCGGTCGCGCTGTCGTTCTGCTGCTGGTTCTGCAGCTCCTCGTCGGAGCCCAGCTCAACCGTGACCTTCTTCTCTTCCTTGCCGCGCATGAGCGTGATCTCGACCTTCTCACCCACCTCGTGGCTGCGCAGTGCGATGATCAGGCCATCGGCGCTCGTAATCTCGTCGTCACCCAGCTTGGTGATGACGTCGCCCTCCTGAATGCCGGCCTTGGCGGCAGGACCGTCTTCGACGACACTTGCCACATACGCGCCGCTATCGGTGCTCAGCTTGTTGGTGCGGGCGTTAAGTGCATTGACGCTCGAAAGCGTGGCGCCCAGGTACGGATGCACCGGCGTCTTGCCGTCGATGATCTGGTCGGCAATGTTCTTGGCATAGTTGACCGGAATGGCAAAGCCCACGCCCGAGCTGGAGCCCGAATAGCTCTCGATGAGCGAATTAATGCCCACAAGCTCGCCATTGTCGTTAACGAGCGCGCCGCCGGAGTTGCCCGGGTTGATGGCGGCATCGGTCTGGATCATGTTGGCATAGATGGTGTTACCGTTGGTAGAGCTCATGGCCGTGGAGCGGTAGAGCGCCGAGACGATACCGGTGGAGACAGACTGCTCGTTGCCAAACGGCGAACCGATCGCCATGACCCACTCGCCCACGTTGAGCTTGGAGGAGTCACCAATCTCGATCGGCGTGAGCTTGGAGGCGTCGGCGTCCTTGAGCTTGATGACGGCTAGGTCGCTCGAGGCATCGTTGCCCACGAACTCGGCCTCGTAGGTGGTGCCGTCGTCCATGGTCACCACGTACTGGTCATAGCCATCGACCACGTGGTTGTTGGTGAGGATGTGGCCCTCGGTATCGAGCACCACGCCCGAACCGACGCTGCCCGAGTTGTCCGACTCGTCGGCAGACTGCGAAAGCGAGCCATTCTGGCCGCCGCTCGAAGTGGCGGTAATGGAAACCACGGAGGGCAGGGCCTTGGCAGAAACGGCCTCGGCCAGCGTGGTGTCCTCGGAATCGATGGTGATCTTTTGCGTCGATGAACCCGAAGCACCCGCCGTCACGGCATTCTTGCCGCCGCCAATGTTGAGCGTACCGCTCATAATGAGCGCAATGACCAGCAGGGCGCCACAGGCGCAGCCGGCGAGCGCCGTAATAAAGATCGGCAGCTTTTTGGTCTTGGTCTTGACCACCGTGTGCTTGTTTACAACCTGCTGGCTGCCCAGCGGCTTTCCGGTCTGCGTGTCGTAGGCCTGCACGTAGGGAATGTTGTTGCCGTCGGCAGGCGTCGACTCCACCTGCACGCGCGGCTGCTGCTGAGTCTCGCCGGCATTGCCAACATCCTGGGGACGCTGGGAATCGTTCTCGCTCATAGCTGCGATCCTTTCGTCAAATAACCAATGGCCCGCCAAACACGTGGCGGGCCATCATTGTTCACGTTGAGTTGTACCCCAATATGCGGGCGTACGTGTACGAGAACGCAATCTTTTAGGAAGGCTTAAGTTCTGCTGCAAACTCGAAGGGAACCCGCACCTGCGGCAAAACCACCACAAAGGTGCCTGTCCCCTTTGTGGTGGAAATCTAGTCCTTAAACAGATATCCCACGCCGCGGACGGTGGTGATGTGCGCCGCGATCTGCGGGCCCACCTTGGAGCGGATGCGTCGGATGTGCACGTCGACGGTGCGCGTGCCGCCGCAGTACTCAAAGCCCCATACGCGGTGCAGCAGCACCTCGCGACTGTAGGCGCGGTTGGGGTGCGTCGCCAAAAAGCTCAGCAGCGAGTACTCCATCAGCGTCAGGTCGATGGGCTCGTTATCGAGTGTCACCTGGTAGGTAGCCAGATTAATCTCGAGGTTATCGATGTTGAGCACATCATCGGCGGTGACGGTCTCCTCCTCGCCCATCAGGCGCTGCGCGCGAGCCTTGAGCTCGTTGGGCGTCGCCGTGGGGCACACAAAGTCGGCATGCGCGTGATTCGGCAGGCGCAGGGTACCGAGCGCCTCGTCGTCAACGATCACCAACATGGGGACGCCACCACGATCGTCAAGCCACTTGGCAATCTGATCGATGCGGTCGCTGCGGATGCCATCTGAATCGAGAATCAGCAGGTCAAAGTCGTGCGCCGCAGTCGGCGAATCGGGGGTTGCCAGGCTCACCTCGACACCCAGGGTGGTCGTCAGGCTGCGGGCAAACTCGTGGAAGCGCGTCGTGCGCGCCATGAACAGGGCACTCTTTTCGGACATATCGGCCTCCAAAGAAATGAGCTCAATCGTACTGGAACAAGCCAGCGCGATTAGGAGTTCGCCAGATAGTGCTTGATCTCCCACTCGGTGATCGTAGACTCAAACTTATGCCACTCGTCGCGCTTCTTTTTGAGGAAGAAGCTGTGGATGTGCTCGCCGAGAGCATCCTTCATAAACTGCGAGTCCTCAAACACGTCGAGCGCCTCTTTGAGCGAGCGCGGCAGCGGCGCGTAGCCGGCCTCGACCATCTGACGGTCGGTAAGCTTGAGCGTCTCGGCCGTGGCCTCGGGCGGGAGTTCCAGCTTGCGCTCGATGCCGTCCAGACCAGCCGCCAGCGTGACGGCGTTGACCAGGTACGGGTTGGCCATGGGGTCGGGACTGCGCAGCTCGATGCGCGTGGACAGCGGCTTGCCGGGCTTGTAGACCGGGATGCGGACCATACTCGCGCGGTTGCGCAGGCCCCACGTGGCGTACTGCGGCACGGAGTCGCCACCCGTGGTGATGCGCTTGTACGAGTTGACCGTGGGGTTGGTGATGGCGCTGATTTCGCGCGCGTGTGCCAGAATACCTGCCATGTAGTGCTTGGCGACGTCGGAGAGATGGTACTTCTCGTCGTCCTCGCCCCAAAAGACGTTGTTGCCGTCATGGTCGAACAGCGACTGGCACAGGAACATAGCACTGCCATCCTCGCCCGCCAACGGCTTGGGCATAAAGGAGGCGTGGCAACCGCTCTCGTAGGCCTGCTGCTTAATGATGAGTTTGGCCGTAGTGATGGCGTCGGACATACTCAGGGCCTCGGCGTGGCGCAGGCTCATGCCGTGTTGCGAGCGGCCGGCGGCGTGGAAGGTGTACTCCACGGGCACGGACATCTTCTCGAGCGTGAGGACCGTGTTGCGACGCAAGTCGCGGGCGGCATCGCTCACCGAAAGATCGAAGTAGCCCACGTTGTCAAGCGGCTCGGGGGTATGCTCGTCGGGGAAGTAGTAATACTCCAGCTCGGCACCCACGTTGAGCAGATAGCCAGCCTTCTCGGCCTTGCGGAACATGCGACGCAGGGCATCGCGCGGGTCGCCGGCAAACGGCTTGCGATCGGGAGTGCACACGTCGCAGAACACGCGGGCGACGCCATTGTGGCTCGGGCGCCACGGCAAAATCTGGAAGGTCGAAGCATCGGGAAACGCCAGCATGTCGGCTTCCTCGGGCGTGGCAAAACCCTCGATGGCGGAGCCGTCAAAGCCAATTCCCTCCTCAAAAGCGACCTCGAGGTCCTCGGGGCTAATGGCAAAGTTCTTGAGGCGGCCGAGAATGTCGACAAACCACAGACGAACAAAGCGGATGTCACGTTGCTCTACGGAGCGGAGTACGTAATCGATGTTCTGCTGGTTCATGTCGCTCCCCTTTCTTTCGGGCGGGTTTCGACTGGTCTATATCGCAGATACTATCGCAGAAAAATGTTTCCGCAGGGTTAAAGCGTATCAAGCGCCCAAAAAACGTGCGCGAACAGGCAGTTGCGAACGAGTAGTTAGCGCGAGGTCGAGGCGCGGTGTTCGATGTGGCCGGGGATCTCGATGCGCTTGGGGGCGAGCTTTGCGGCATCGCCCACCGTAGTGGTAACGATGTCGATACGCTCGGACAGGCGCTCGACTACGCGCTCGGCAATGGTAAGGGTGTCTTGCGCGGCCGTGGTCACACCGCCAAAGAGGACGTGGTTCCAGGGATAGTCGTCAAACGTTGCAATCTTGAGACCCGCCGGCAACGAGGGCCCCAGCTGGGCCAGCGCCTCGGTCAGACGCAGGAAAACCAAGCCGTTGACGGCAATGAGGCCGAGCTTTTTACCCGCATAGCCGCGGATGGTCTCGTCCAGGCGACTGACACCCTCGACGCCACCATCGGCCAGGGTGACGACCTCACCCGCAAGGCCGCGTCGCGAAAGCTCGTCGGCAAAGGCCTCGGCACGCTCGCGACGCACAGGGCTGTCATCGCTTGCCTCGGTGAGCAGGCACAGGCGCTCGCTGCCCGCGACAGCCAAGGCGTCTACCAGGCCGGCGACCAGCTCACGGTTGTTGGAGGTCACCAGATCGACACCGCCGGCGGCAATATCGCGGTCGAGCAGCACGACGGGCAGGCGCCCCGCGGCCGCGGCGATTGCCTCGTCATTGCCGCCACAGGTGTTGACGACCAGGCCGTCCACGCCGGCATCGATAAGTCTGGTGAGCGACTCTGCTTCCTTGGCGGAATCATTGCCGCTAATGGCAGTCATAAGCGAGCAGCCGCGCGCGGCGGCACTGGCGGAAAGCCCTTCGAGCATGGCGCTGGAGAACGGGTTGGCGATGTCGGCCAGGATCACGCCGATGAGGTTGGTGCGCGAGCTGCGCAGATTGCGCGCGGCGGCACGCGGGCGATAGCCGGTGCGCTCGATGACTTCAGCGATGCGCGCACGAGTTTCCTCGGTCATCTGCCCGGGGCGGTTGTTGAGATAGCGCGAAACCGTGGCCGGGCTCACGCCCGCCTCGGCGGCAATGTCCTTGATTCTCATCTGCGCCATAGCGCACCCCGTTTCCTAATTGTCGGCAGTCTGGGCCATGTTAGGCATTTTTTTAAAAATCTCGCTTGCAAAACGCTGTAGGTGAGCAGCATCGTTTTTGCGTCTCGAGCAGATGCGGTGATGGGCTAGATATACGAGTCTTTGGACAGCTCGAAATAGTCGGGATGCAAGGCGATAACCGGGCCCTGCTCCTCGGGCATCAGGTGCAAGTGCGTCTCGGCCAGATAGCTCGCCGTGTCGGTATCGCCCCTCTTAATGGCCTCGAGAATCCGGCGATGCTGCCGACGAATCGGCTCCCAATCCAGATCCTGCGACACCATACGCAACCAGTTGTATCGCTCAAAATGCGTGTTGACGCTCTTCATCCAATCCCACAGCATGTGACGACCGGCAATCTCAAAACACGTCTCATGAAACAGGTTATCCAAGTCGAAAAAGCGACGCGTCTCGCTATGGTCGAGCGACTCGGACTCGGCAAGAATCTGCTCGAGCCGATGCTTTTGCTCGGACGTGGCAGCCGGACAACATTTAATGAGTACGCTTCTTTCGAGTTTCTCGCGCAAGAAACAGGCATTCTCGGCGTGTTCCATGCTGATCTTAGAGACGTAGGTGCCGCTCTTGGGACGCGTTTCCACCAGCTCTTGCTCGCGCAGGCGCACAAAGGACTCGCGAATTGGCGTGCGCCCGATCCCCGTCTCCTTTTCCAGACCAATCGCCGAAAGGCGCGTGCCGGGCTTGAGCTCGGCATAGATAATCTTGGAGCGCAGTGCGTTGTATGCCTGATCTTGCAGGCTCTGATAATGCTGGTGTTGTTCCATAAAGCCCTCGGATGAAGCCCACGGTTTGTCGAATTCCACCACGTAATACTATCGCATCGACACGCCCCGGCTCCCAATCAGTCTTTTTGGGACGGGGCTCTTTTAGCTACCCTGGCTCGCAGATCGGCCCCTTGCCACAAAAGTGGCCCATCTACTACGTTAACACGGATAGCCTCGACCATACCGAAAACCGTGAAAACAAAACCGCAGGTAGACAGCTTGTCAATTATCGAAAAAGCCGACTATGGTTGACCCCTGCGGCTTAAACGTAGTAGATAGGCCCTTTTCGTGACGCAGCACTACCGCACCCCAAATTGGCACCCCGAGCCTGTTATAAGTTGCTGTGAAATACGGACGGTTGATAATCAAGGGTTGATAATCAAGGGTTGATAATCAAGGCGCGCTATACGGCTTGCCATATTTCACTATACTTTGCTGTACGTCGCTATACTTTGCTATAACTTGACAATAATCGGCCCGTTACCATCCGGGATATAACGGACCCCAAGCCAACGCTGGCTTGGGGTCCGTCTTGTACCATGGCTCTTTTGGACTATGAGCGCTCGTATTTCGTGGCCCGCCCGGTTCCCTGCCTTACGATTGCATTCCGTTCAAGCAGAGATTCGAGTGCCGCCAACGTCCGCATGCGGCTCAGCCCCGTCTGTTTTTCAATCTCGCTTCGCGACATAATTCGCCCGCCCGACAAGGCATTGAGAACCTGGATCTCTTCCTCGGACCCTTCAAAGGCATCGGTAGCGGGCAATGTGACGGCCACCATGCCGCCGCGAACATCAAAAATTGGTTGATTGATCGAATCGCGATAGGCACGTCTAATGCGCGCGATTCCCGTGCCAAATTTCTCGATGTAATCCAGCTTTAAAAAGACCTCGGCGACAATTGGGTTTCTGAGCACGGATATCTGCCCATACAGGTATTGTTCCGTCGTCAAACCGGCAGGCAGTGATCCGGGCGAAGTCACAACAACACGATCGTCGTACAAGGCAATTTGAACATTCGCTCGAACGTCCCACGTCCGATGCACCAAAGCGTTTGCAACAGCTTCGCGGAATGCCTCAAGAGAAATTCGATCGGTTTGGACGCGCTCCATCCCTTCGATACGCTCAAAACGGTAGTAGCGTGCAAACATAGCCACCGCCCTGTCCACCTGCTCAATTGCGGATACATTTGTCGCCGTCTCACGGTCCAAGATCACATCCTCGGTATCGCCAAAACGGACGCAGTCGATGCCCGGAAAATCATTCTTATCCGCCAAAATCGCCGCAGCGTTGGTATAGCCATCTTTGCCGAGCAAGCGAAGCGTGCGCATAATATCCGGCGTTAGCTCGGAAATGCCGAGATGTTCAACACACTTATGCTCGAGCGTGTGAAAACTAAAGTCCTGGCGAGCCGACGTGAGCGCGTCGAACGTTACGTTGCTGCCTTCGAGCGTCAGCCTGCCATACTCAAACCGGTCGACCTCCACCGTTGCCGAATCGTTTCGCCTGTAGGCCTTTCCCTTGCTTCGATAGGGTTTGTCCTGGCCCTCATAAACCGTAAGGATTACGGTCCCGTGTTTCTCATCGCGCTCGAGCGTGTAACGGGGAACGGGATCCAAGCTGTCATTAATCATGTTCTCGATGCGGAGACACTCTGCGACCGGATCTGCAAGGCCGACAGCCACGCCCTCGTCATCAACGCCAAACTCAATCTTGCCCGTCCCGTAGTTTGCATAGGCGCTCACCGTTTTAAGAAACGTCGGCGTAACGCTTTCCTCGTATTCGACTGTAGGGCTCTCTCTAACAACCATATGCACAACCCTCTCGTTTCGTACCATTCATAAGCGTATTATAAGACGAAAACCGTTTGCGTACTGATTTATCCAAGACGCAAACGGTTTTCATCTTTATTTGCGTACGGAATTAGGACGCATAATTTCGCTTTCGTATGGCTCAATACCGGACACAGACTGTTTTCGTCTGTCAATACGTCTGCAATCCAAACGAAAAGAGCCCCGAGTTCAGTATGAACTCGGGGCTCTTTGTGCCGCGCATCTATGAGAGGAGAAATTCGATGCGTACGGGCGCTATTCCATGAAGCCGCAATGGCGCGATGGGGCCAGATTTACATGCACCAAGTTGGTGCAAAGTAACCTGCCCCCACGCACCAAGGGGTTGACTAGAGTTCGCAGGCAACCTTGTAGCCATCGCCGATGGCGTCGCGGATGTTGCCGCACTTCTGGGCATCGCCCAGCACGTGGGTGGCAACGCCGGCAGCGGTAAGGTCGTCGGCCAGCTTGGTGTTGGGACGATAGCCCATGGCAAGCACCAGCGTATCGGCATCGGCGATGGTGTGGACCTCGCCGTCCTTTTCGTAGCTGATGGCGTCCTCGGTGATTTCGGTCACCTTGGCCTCGGTCAGCACATGGACGCCCTTGGAGAGCATGCGCGTGATGAGCACCGCGCGACCGGCACCGCCCTCGTTGGCGGCAAGCGTCTTGGTCATCTCGATAACGGTGACATCGCGATTGGCCGGCGAAAGGTCGTTGACCAACGGGGCCAGGTAATCGGCCGTCTCGCAGCCAACGGTGCCGCCGCCCACAATGACGATCTTCTTACCCGGGAAAGCCTTGCCACCCAGCAGGTCGTCAGCCGTCATAACCTGCTTAAAGCCCTGCATAAAGGCCGGGGCGATGGGCTCGGCGCCATAAGCCAGGACAACCTCGTAACCCGCGTAGTCGCGCTGAATGTCCTCGGCCGAGAGCTCGGTGCCAAAGACGCACGTGACGCCTGCCTCGGCCAGGCGACGGTACTGATACTTGATCACGCGGGTGAGCTCCTGCTTTGCCGGCGGAACGGCCGCGATGCGCATCTCGCCACCCGGCTCGTCCTGCTTGTCCACGAGCACCACGTTATGGCCGCGCTTGGCGGCAATGTAGGCTGCCTCCATGCCCGCAGGACCAGCGCCCACAACCAGTACGTTCTTGGCCTCGGCGGCAGGCTCGTAGCCGGCCTCATCGCGTTCCACGTCCGGGTTGACGGTGCAGGAGATGCGCTTGCCAAACATGATGCCGTTCAGGCAGCGCAGGCAACCGATGCAGGGACGGATATCATCGGCATTGCCGGCAGCGGCCTTGTTGCAGAACTCGGCATCGCACAGATTGGCGCGGCCCATCATGCAGATGTCGGCAGCGCCGTCCTCGATCAGCTCCTCGGCAATCCATGCCTCATTGATGCGGCCGACCGTGGCGACGGGAATGTTCACATGCTTTTTGATCTCGCGCGAGCAGGCGGCGTGCGAGGCCTGCTGCGTACCGGCGGCGGGAATCGCGGAGCCGCGCTTGATGGTAGTGCCGCCCGACACGTGGATCATGTCGACGCCAGCCTTCTCCAGGCGACGCGAGACGTAGATCATGTCGTTGAGGGTCAGACCGCCATCGGTGTACTCGTCGCCCGAGATACGGACGTCGATGATGAAGTCCTTGCCGCAGCGCTCGCGAATCTCGGCGATGACCTCGAGCAAGAAGCGCATGCGGGCATCGAGCGAGCCACCGTACTCGTCGGTACGCTTGTTATAGAGCGGGGTCAAAAAGCCGCCGAGCATGCCGTGGGCGTGCGCCGCATGGACCTCGACGCCGTCGACACCGGCCTTCTGCATGCGCACGGCAGCGTCGCCAAACTGATGCGTGAGCTCGTGGATCTCATCGACCGTGATAGGGCGCGGCGCCTCGCGGGCATAGGACGGGCCCACAAAGGACGGAGCGATCAGGCGCGGCGTGCCCGGGATGTTAAAGGCCATGTAGGCGGGGTGGAAGAGCTGCGGCATGATCTTGCAGCCATACTCGTGGACGGCTGCGGCGAGCTTTTCCCAGCCGGGGATAAACGTGTCGTCGTAGCAGCACATATCGCCCGGCAGATAGGTATAGGTGGGCTCGACCGTCACGACCTCGGTGATGATGAGGCCCACGCCGCCCTTGGCGCGGGCACGGTAATGATCGACCAAGTCGTCGGTCACATAGCCGTGATCGGCCAGGTTGGTAGATACCGGCGGCATAAAGACGCGGTTCTTGACCTCGGTTGTACCGACCTTGATCGGGCTAAAGAGCATCGGATAGGCGGAGGACTCCATACAGGGTTCCTTTCGTTTGAGCCGCTCGGCGGCAGTTGCTAACGTACATATCGTATCAGCAACTGCCGTATCCGCAGTCAAACATACCCAAACGCCGGTCGGCTAATGAATACCGCGACCCAAGTCTTCGGCGATTTTGTCCACGCCCTTAAGTGCGGCGCACGTCTTTTTGTTGGAGCAATGCCCCGTGCAAACGCCACCCTGAGCGCAGTCGGCGCAGGTGCCCTTGCGGTAGATGCGCACGCATACCGCGACAAACGCAATGCCGATAACAGCCAGTACAACAATATCGATAGGTGCCATAGCAAGCCTCCTCTAGTTAACCACCACTTACTTTACCCCATCTTTCACCTGCCAAAAAGGGACAGGTTTATTTTGGTCGGTTTTATCTGCGGAAACGCCACATCTCAGCTTTTGGTGCATGGGGGTCAGGTTACTTTGCACCAACCCTTCCCCCTTGCACCAAAAAGCCCGGGGGTCGCTGGGACACCCGGGCTCGTGGAAAGGGGCTAATCCTTATTCGGACTTAAGCGGAAACTGCGGCGGAAGCAGTGTTGGTCTCGTCCTCGTCGGTCCATGCGTGTTTGGGCATGGGACGGAAGATCTGGAAGAGCATCGCAACCAGCAGCACGATGGCCACAACCGTCCAGATACCAAACTGCCCAAGAACAAGCAGGTTATAGAACTGGTTGATGAACAGGCCGATGACCCAAGCAAAGGCACACTCGTAGCCGATGGCAATCGCGGTCCACTTACCGGAGTTCATCTGGTTACGGATGGTGCCGATAGCGGCAAAGCACGGAGCGCACAGCAGGTTGAAGGCACCAAAGGCGACGCAAGCGCCCATGGTCGGGAACATAGCCGCAAACGCGGTCCACAGGCTCGGGTCGGTCTCGCCGGCGTCGGCGACAGAGAGCAGCGAGCCGGCGGTGGCGACAACGTTCTCCTTGGCGACGAGGCCAGAGACGGTCAGCGCGGTTGCCTGCCAGGTGCTAAAGCCGAGCGGGGCGAAGATCCAAGCGACCAGGTTGCCGAACATGGCAAGCACGGAGTAATCCATGAACTCCTCGGGGATGCCCTCCATGGAAGGCAGGTAGCCAAAGGCGCCGTTGTAGCTACCAAAGTTGGAGAGGAACCAAACGACGACGGTGGACGCAAAGATGACCGTGCCGGCCTTCTTGATAAAGGCGAAGCAGCGCTCCCACACGTGCAGCGCCCAAGAGCGGATCGCCGGGAAGTGGTAGGCAGGAAGCTCCATAACAAACGGCGTCGGGCGGCCGGCGAAGAGCTTGGTCTTCTTGAGCATGAGGCCCGAGGCAATGACGGCAAAGACGCCCAGGAAGTAGAAGAGCGGGCTGATCCACGCAGCGGTGGTAGAAGAGTCGCCAATGATGGAACCCATAAGCAGGGCGATGATCGGCAGCTTGGCGCCGCAAGGGATGAACGTGGTGGTCATGACCGTCATGCGGCGGTCCTTCTCGTTCTCGATGGTCTTGGTAGCCATGACGCCGGGGACGCCGCAGCCCGAGGACACGAGCATGGGGATAAAGGACTTACCGGACAGGCCAAAGCGGCGGAACACGCGGTCCATGATGAAGGCGACGCGGGCCATGTAACCGCAGTCCTCCAAGAAAGACAGCATCACAAAGAGCAGGAACATCTGCGGGACGAAGCCCATGATGGCGCCGATGCCAGCCACGATGCCGTCGCAGACCAGCGAATCGACGAGGCCACCGTCCTCGGTACCGCCCGCCACGAGAGCGTCATGCACCGCGGTGGTGATACCCGGGACATAGGGGCCGTACTGTGCCGGGTCGACCGAGTCGGCGTTGTCGCCCGCAGCCTCAACAGCCTCATCGTAGGCGTCGCGACCCTGGCCGAGCACATACCAGCCGTCGGTGCCGAAGAGCTGGTCGTTGGTGAAGTCGGTCACCGTGCCGCCCAAGGTAGAGACGGCAATGTAGTACACGCAGAACATGACGACCACAAAGATCGGCAGGCCCAGGATACGGTTGGTAACCACGCGGTCGATCTTCTCGGAGGTGCTCATCTTGGCAGGGGCCTTGGTGAGGCACTCGTCAATGATGTGGGCGATCACGCCGTAGCGCTCGCCGGTGATGATGGACTCGGCATCGTCGTCGCAATCCTGCTCGCACTGGGCGACCAGCTGCTCAACGCGATCGGCCTTCTCCTTGGTGAGGTTGATGAGCTTGCAGGCGTCCGCATCGCGCTCAAACAGCTTGACGGCGTAGTAGCGACGCTTGTTGGCGGGAACGCTCGCCGGCAGGTTGTTCTCGATGTGGGTCAGAACGTCCTCGATAGAAGAATCGAACTTGTGCTCCGGCACCTGGCCCTTGGAAGCAGCGGACTTCTTGACCTGCTCGAACAGCTCATTGATACCCTTGTTCTTAAGGGCCGAGATCATCATGACCGGGCAGCCGAGCTTCTTGGAAAGCTTGTCCGTGTCGATCTTATCGCCGTTCTTCTCCACGAGGTCGGCCATGTTGAGGGCAACGACCACGGGCAGACCGGTCTCGATGACCTGAAGTGCCAAGTACAGGTTGCGCTCCAGGTTGGTGGCGTCGACGACCTGGACGACCACATCGGGCTCGCCGCTCATGAGGTAGTCGCGCGAGCACTGCTCCTCGGGGCTGTAGGGGGAAAGCGAGTAGATGCCGGGGAGGTCCGTAATCGTGACGTTCTTGTCACTCAGGAGCTTGGCTTCCTTTTTCTCAACCGTGACGCCGGGCCAGTTGCCAACGTAGCCGTTGGCGCCGGTGATCAGGTTGAAAAGCGTGGTCTTGCCGCAGTTGGGGTTGCCCGCCAGCGCGACATGGATCTGAGAGTCCGCCATTCAATCCTTCTTCCTTGTGTGCCTGCGCTGCTTTCTCCGCGCGGGCTGGATAATGTGCTTCAACACTGCATTAATGAGTTAGAAAAACCTAACTTTATCTGCAGAAATATGTGCCGCCGGCCCTTACTGGACCTCGACGACGGCAGCCTCCTCCTTGCGGATGGAGAGCTCGTAGCCGCGCACGTTGATCTCGACCGGATCTCCGAGCGGTGCAACCTTTACGACCTTGAACGAAGTGCCCTTGATGAGCCCCAGGTCCATAAGGTGACGGCGAAGCGCGCCCTCGCCGTGAAGCTTGACGATGGTAGAGCTCTCGCCCACCTTAACGTCACCCAACGTCTTCATATTCTTTTCCCCCTTTCAGCTTTTATGAAATGCTGCGAACTAACCGACGGTCATGATGTGCATGGCGACCTTGGTATCGATACCAAAGCGTGCGCCCAGCACGGTGACGATGATATTGGCGCCACTCGAGCTCACCACGTGAACCTCACTGCCCTCGACAAAGCCGAGGTCCTTGAGGTGGTGCTTCATGTCCTCATTGCCCTTTACACGAGACACGTGCACGGTTTCGCCCGCTTTCACCATCGAAAGCGGCATGGCCGGCATCTGCGGTCCGCAAGACATGAGTGTGCTCCTAACGTCAGTTCGTCCTCAACATCGACGCAGCAAAAGTTAACCACGTCTATGTTCGCTACAGTAAACTAGCACGTGGTTAACTTTTTGGAAAGGGTTCCTATTCAGTTTTCGAAAAAGTTTCCTATACGAAACAAAAGAGGCGCCGCAAAGACCATCTCTTTGCGGTGCCTTGTCATACCAATTTATGCAACAAAGGGGCCTGTCCCCTTGTCACATTGTTGAGGTTAGAGCGAGAGGTTTCTGATCGATGTGACGCAGGAGGCCTCATCCACGCCCGAAACGCGGAACACGATGTCTTCGCCACATTCGCCGTAGAGAGCCATGAGCCCCATCACATCGCGGCCGTCGGTATGGCGATCGCCGATGCTGACCGATACGTTGCTACGATGCTTGGCAATAATGTCATAGAGCAGCGCAACCGGGCGGGCATGCAATCCCAACGGATCTTTAATCGTCTTTGTAAACTCGACCATGTCCCCTCCCGCGGCATCGCTCATTCGGCCGGCAAACCCAGCCACCTGGTAGTTATTGTAGCGTGAGATGCTTGCCGAGGCCCGCCAGAAGCTCAACCGGAAACTGTGTCCCGTTATTTGGTTGGATTCTGGGTCGCACTTTCCCAAAGGGCCCTGTTCGGGAAACCGTATCCCGTTCTGGACGCAAATTCCGGGTCGTAGTTTCCGCGGAACAACCCTAGCGGAAAGCTCATCCCATTCCGGACGCAGATTCCGGGACGCACTTTCCGCCACGTCCGGTCAACCTATGCCCTCGCAACGCCCGCGCATAAAAAACGAGGGAAGGCACACGTCCTTCCCTCGTTACAGGCAATAGGTAGCCGCTTGCCTACATCAAGCGCAGGCTGACGTCCTTGAGCTGGGCGCCGGAAACGGCACTCGGGGCGCCCGACATGAGGTCGGAGCCGCTGGCCGTCTTGGGGAACGCCATGACGTCGCGGATGGAGTCGGAGCCGGTGAGCAGCATGCACACGCGGTCCAGGCCCAGGGCGAAGCCGCCCATCGGGGGCGCACCAAACTTGAGAGCCTCCATGAGGAAGCCGAACTGCGACTCGGCGCGCTCCTCGGTAAAGCCCAGGAGCTTGAGCATGGACATCTGCATTTCGGCGTTGTGGATACGCATACCGCCGCCGCCGGCCTCAAAGCCGTCCATGACAAAGTCGTAGGTGCAGGAACCGGCTGCCAGCGGGTCGGCCTCGATCTTGGCGATGTCGGTCTCGGTCGGCAGGGTAAAGGGCTGGTGCTCGGCAGCATAGGCCTTGCGATCCTCGTCCCAGTGGAACAGCGGGAAGTTGACGACCCACAGGAAGTCGTGGCCCTCGCGCTTGACCTCGAGCGCATTGGCCATGTGGGAACGCATGCCGCCCAGGATCTCGTCGGAGAGCAGGCGCGGGCCGGCGGCGAACATCACAAGGTCGCCGGGCTCGACGTCCATGCGCTCGCGCAGGGCAGCCATCTCCTCGTCCGAGAAGAACTTGACGATGGGGCTGTTGATGGAGCCGTCCTCGCGGAAGGCGATCCAGGCAAGGCCCTTGGCGCCAAACGTGGAGGCCACGCCGGCGAGCTTGTCGATCTTGGCGCGAGCCCAGACACCGGCACCCTTGGCGTTGATGGCCTTGACGACAGAGCCCTCCTCGTTTGCAGCAGTCGCAAAGACCTTGAACTTGGAGTTGGCAAAGATGTCGGTCAGGTCAACCAGGTGCATGCCGTAGCGAGTATCGGGCTTGTCGGAGCCATAGGTGTCCATGGCCTCCCAATAGTCCATGCGGCGCAGCGGCGTGGGCATCTCGACACCCATGCGGCCGAAGGCGTCGGCCAGGACCTCTTCGAGCGCGCTCATGACGTCGTTCTGGTCCACGAAGGACATCTCGATATCGACCTGGGTGAACTCGGGCTGACGGTCGGCACGCAAGTCCTCGTCGCGGAAGCACTTGGCGACCTGGTAGTAGCGCTCGACGCCACCGACCATAAGCAGCTGCTTCAGGAGCTGCGGGGACTGCGGCAGAGCGTAGAAGTTGCCCGGCTGGATGCGGCTGGGGACGATGAAGTCGCGGGCGCCCTCGGGCGTGGACTTGAACAGGGAGGGCGTCTCGACCTCCATGAACTCACGGTTGTGCAGCGCCTCGCGAATGGCAAAGGTAAAGTCGGAGCGCAGCTTGAGGTTGGCCATCATCTCGGGACGACGGAGGTCCAGATAGCGATAACGCAGGCGGGTGTCCTCGCTGGTCTCGATGCCGTCCTCGATCTGGAACGGCGGGGTGACGGACGTGTTGAGCACCTCGGCGTGGTCGGTCAGGACCTCGATCTCGCCGGTCGCGAGCTTGGTGTTGGTGGTCTCCTCGCCACGGGCGCGCACGACGCCGTGGATCTTGATGGGCCACTCGGGACGCATGGTCTCGGCGATCTTAAAGGCGTCGCCGTCGGAGTGCTCGGGGTCGAAGGTGAGCTGCGTGATACCCTCGCGGTCGCGAAGGTCGCAGAAGATAAGGCCGCCGTGGTCGCGGCGACGGCTCACCCAACCGGTGAGGGTGACCTCTTCGCCCACGTTCTCGCTGCGAAGCTCGCCGCAGGTACGGGTGTGCATGGAATGCTCGTCGATGGGACGGGTCTGGCTCATACCAGTGATCCTCCTTTATGGATCTGTGCCGCCCCGTGTCGTTCCGGGCGGCGTCGTACAGATTTGCCCGGCCTGCGTAAACCGCGCAGCCAGACATGGCGTTCTATCTTATCGCACCTGTGTCGATGTGCCGCGGAAAAGTAGCTCCTGCCCAAAGACTTGACGGAGACGAAACAATTGACGCGCCGCGGCACCCGCCCGCGCTCGTCACGTGCGACAATGTGCCCCAATACAACTGCACTCGGAAAGGCCCGTCATGACCGCACACCTCATCGTTATGGATATCGACTCCACGCTCATCAACCAGGAGGTCATCGACCTGTTGGGCGAGGAGGCCGGCGTAGGCGAGCAGGTGGCACAGATCACTGAGCGCGCCATGCGCGGCGAGCTTGACTTTAAGCAGGCACTCGAGGAGCGCGTGGGACTGCTCGCCGGCCTGGACGAGAGCGTGTTCGAGCGCACCTTTGAGCGTGTGACGTTTACCCCCGGCGCGCTGGAGCTTGTGCGCTCGGCGCACAGCAAGGGCTGGAAGGTCGGCGTGGTAAGCGGCGGCTTTCACGAGGTCGCCGATAAGATCGTGACCGCCGCGGGCATCGATTTTTGCCTGGCTAACCGCCTGGAGGTCGTGGACGGCAAGCTCACGGGTAAGCTGGCGGCAGACATCGTGACCAAGGAGTCCAAGCTCATCCAGCTGCTGGACTGGGCAGTTGAGTGCGGCGTCGACATGGCCCATACGGTCGCTATTGGCGACGGGGCAAATGACATCCCCATGATCCAGGCCGCAGGCACGGGCATCGCATTTTGCGCCAAGCCCAAGACGCGCGAGGCGGCCCCGTTTGCCATCGACGAGCGCAACCTGATGCTCGCCATGGACATCATCCTGCGCGACTAGTCAATCCATCTAACAATTGAATCAGTCTGTCCTATAGTTTCCGAACAATTTTGTCTTAGTGTTCGGAAACATACCCTTTGAGTGCTAGACTTTGCGCCGTCGAAGGGAACATATATGGATAAGCGAGATCTTGAGCAATTGCTGAGCGATGTTGCCGGCGGAGCAGTCACCCCTGCCGACGCCCTCACGCGCATCCAGACGGCTCCGACCGCCGATTTGGGCTTTGCGCAGCTCGATCTTTCGCGCGGGGTGCGCCAGGGAGCCGGCGAGGTTGTCTACGGGGCCGGTAAAACCGCCGATCAGATTGCCGCCATTATCGAAGCACTGCGCGATGCCGGCCAGGAGCGCATCCTGGTCACGCGCCTGGATGCCGAAAAAGCCGCGCGCACCGCTGAGCTTCTTGGCAACGGCATCGACTTGGGATATGTCCCGGACGCACAGCTCGCCCTCGTGGGCGGCAAGCCCTCCCCCACCGGCAACGGACGCATCGTCGTCGCCTGCGCCGGCACGAGCGACCTGCCCGTCGCCGAAGAAGCCGCGTTGACGGCCGAGTTCTATGGCAACGAGGTCGACCGCCTCTACGACGTGGGTGTCGCCGGCCTGCACCGTCTGCTCGCGCATGCCGAGGAACTCGCCCAGGCACAGGTGGTCATCGCCATTGCCGGCATGGAGGGCGCACTGGCGAGCGTTGTCGGCGGCCTGGTAAGCTGTCCGGTCATAGCCGTTCCCACCAGTGTGGGTTACGGCGCGAGCTTTGGTGGCGTAGCCGCGCTGCTCGCCATGCTCAACTCCTGCGCCAGCGGCGTTTCGGTCGTCAACATCGACAACGGCTTTGGTGCCGCCTACCAGGCAAGTCTTATCAATCATCTGAGCGCCGGCACGCCCCGCGCCCGTTAAGGAGCATTCCATGTCCAATCATCAGCACACGCTTATCATCGACGGCACCTCGGGCATCAGCGGCGATATGACCGTCGCGGCCCTGCTCGACCTAGGCGCCAGCGAGGAGCACCTGCGCGAGCAGCTCGCCACGCTGCCGGTCGACGGCTTTACGATCGCCGTCACACGCGTAAGCAAGCATGGCATCGACGCCTGCGATTTCGACGTCCAGCTTGCAGAGGAACTCGAGAACCACGATCACGATATGGCCTGGCTCTACGGCAACGAAGCAGCTGCCGAGCACACGCACGAGCATGAGCACCACCATCATGATCATGGCGAGCACGAACACGAGCACTGCCACGAGCATGACCATGAGGGCCACGGCCATGGCCACGAGGGTCACCATCACGCCCACCACCATCACCACCGTTCTTTGGCTGACGTCACCGCCATCATCGATGGCTCGCAGTTAAGCGATGGCGCCAAGCGTCGCGCCCTCGCCATTTTTTCCGTACTCGCC
The DNA here is from genome assembly GCF_003467145.1 of Collinsella sp. AM44-11. Lineage (NCBI taxonomy): Bacteria > Bacillati > Actinomycetota > Coriobacteriia > Coriobacteriales > Coriobacteriaceae > Collinsella > Collinsella sp. AM44-11. Next base: position 3,722 of record NZ_QSFE01000007.1, on the reverse strand, counting down.
GCTGCCGAGGCCAAGGCTCACGGCAAAACGCCCGAGACCGTCATGTTCCACGAGGTGGGCGCCGTCGATTCCATCGTCGACGTCTGCTCTGTCGCCATCTGCCTCGATGACCTGGGTATTGAGGACATCGTGGTCGAGTCGCTCTCCGAGGGTCACGGTACCATCCGTTGTGCCCACGGTCTCATGCCCATTCCCGTCCCCGCTGTCGTCAACCTGTGCCAGGCGGGCAATATCGCCCTCACGCCCGCACCAGTCGCCGGCGAGCTTGTGACGCCCACGGGCGCCGCCATCGTCGCCGCACTGCGCACGTCCGAGCACCTGCCGGCCCGCTACCGCATCGAGGCCGTCGGCTACGGCGCCGGCAAGCGCCCCTACGAGGGTTGCTCCGGCACGCTCCGCTGCCTGCTCGTTGACGCAGACGCATAGCCATGGATGCCCGCAAGGCAAAAAGCCGCGCCGCCATCGTCGCGGCGTTCTCCGAACTGCTGCGCGAAGAGGACTACGGCAAGATCACCGTCGGCGACATCATCGCTCACGCCCATGTGGGTCGAGCCACGTTCTACGGTCTCTTCAAGAGCAAGGATGACCTACTGTCCGAACTCGTGAGCGACATCTGCACCCACGCCCTCGACGACGATGGCACACCGCTCGACGACCCACTCGTGCAGGTCGAGCATATCCTCAACAACCTCTGGGAGCGCCGCCAGGGCGTCCGAGCCCTCGTAGCCGGCGCCGGCTCACGCGTCTTCGCCGACTGCTTACGCAAGACCATCATGTCGCGCGCAGCCGAAACCGTCCCTACCGACCCAAACGGCCCCGCCGCCACCATGGACCGAAGCTTCCTACTACACCACATAGCCTCAAGCTTCGTAGGAATGGTCCAATGGTGGGCCTGGCACAACTTCCAAGCAGATAAGACCGAAGTAGCCAAAGACTACCTATCAGCCATTAAGCCCCTCTTCAACTAAGTAAGAAGCTCATCCCAAAGCATCGCCCCACCCCAAGGCGCCACGCATCCCAAAGTGTCACTCGCACCTCAAAGCGCCTAACAACAAAGTGCCCACCACATCCAAATTCAGATATATATGTTGGTTGCTTGTTCGAACGCAACTGGATTCCCGCAGGGTCCGGCATAGGTTAACTTTCCGCCGCACTCCGCAGGACGCAAGAAGCTCCCGCCGCACGAAGTGCGCAGCGGGAGCTTCTTGCATGTCCGAGGACGCGGCGGAAAGATAACCTATGCCGGACCCGGGCGTTATATCAATTGTCTTGGACTAGAACATGCCCAAGAAACCATGCACAAACAGCGCGGCCAGAGCGGCACCGACAAACGGAGCGATGCCAGGAACGAGCAGGCCGTACTTCCAGTTGTTGTCAGCCTTGTTCTTGATCGGCAGCACCTGATAGGCCATGCGAGGACCAAGGTCACGAGCCTGGTTCATGGCGAAGCCGGTGATGCCGCCCATGCCCATGCCAACGGCCCAAACGATCAGGCCGACGCAGATTGCGAGCATCAGAACGTTCTCGCCGGCGCGGCTAGCAGCAGCAAGGATAGCGCTGATGAACACGAAGGTGCAGATAGCCTCGCAGAAGAAGTTACGGACATAGTTCGTACCCTCGGTGGTGGGGTTGGTCGAGAAGATGTTGCGCTGGGCAATGGGGTCGACGACGCCCTCGGAAGCCTTGAACTCATCGGCATACATAAACCAGGCGATTACGGCACCCACAAAGCCGCCGAGCATATCGGCAATCATGAAGGGGATGCAGCTGCCCCACGGCACCAAGCCGACGATGCACTGGGCAAGCACCATGGCGGGGTTCATGCACACGGCGCCGCCAAAGACAAACAGGCAGACCGAGATGCCAAAAGACCAGGTGGTGATGGCAAACATATGGCCGGAGCCCTGATACTTAGTGCCCTTGAGCACGGTATCGCAGTGCACGCCCACGCCAAAGATGATCATGAGGGCAGTTGCACCGAATTCGCAGAGGAGTTTGGTAAGCATAAAACCTTATCTTTCTTGTCAGTTAAAAACGATTCGTTTAGGCCGCGTGCTAGTGCTGCGCGACGACAACGCCCAGGCCATCGGGAATAACGGCAACCTTGGCATCGGCACCCTTCATCTCAAAGGCGAGCTTGAGCGCCTCCTCGATAGTGTTGACCGGCGTCATGTGCATATCCTTGAGCATCTGGTGATCGCACAGGTCGGTGACCATGATCACGGGGTGATGCGCCAGGATGCGGGCAAAGATCTGGCTCGTCCACTGATCGGGCAGGGTCTCGTCCTTGGGACGATCGATGCAGGCGCGCTCAAACTCCGCCGGATCGTTGTCGGCGATGTTGTGATAGAAGCCCTCGCCACCGTGACCGTCGGCACAACCGGCGACGTCGATGATCACGCCGCCCTCGGGAAGCGTGGCCTCGGCAGCGCACATGCCCTTTACGGCCTGATAGATGTTCTGATCGAGCGGGTAGCCGCCGTTGGTGGTGATGGCAATCTCGCACTCAACGGGCTCAACGCCGGCAAGGCTCTTCACGAACTCACAGCCAGCCTCGTGCGCCTTGTGGATGTCGCCGGCAAAGGAGCCGATGACCTCGTGCTTGCCGTTGAGCACCACGTTGAGCACAAAGGCAAGGTGAGCCATCTCGGCGGCGGCGAACATGTCCTCGCTCACGTGGTTGTGGCACAGGTTGCCGGCACGCGAGTGGGAATCGTTCACAAACTGACCGTTGTGGTTGTACATGATGGTCTTGTAGCTGGCGATGCCAGGCAGGACGGACTTGCGGCTACCAGAGAAACCGGCAAAGAAATGCGGCTCAATGAAGCCCTCGGCAAGCAGCAGATCGCAATCGGCAGCAATCTTGTTGATGATGCACTCGCCACCAGAAGGCAGGGTACCGATCTTTTTCATCATGCTGTCGTCGGTCGCGACATGCATGACGATCTCCTCGTTAGCGACGATCTCCTCGCCGTACTTGTTAACGAGTTCCTCGTGCGTCGAGGGGCGATGCATGCCGGTCGCGACCAGGATGCGCACACGTGCCTCGGGAGCGGCAGCATGGATGTGATGCAGCAGAATAGGCATCGTCACACGCGAGGGAACGGGACGCGTATGGTCGGAGCTAATGATGACGATATCCTTCTTGCCAGCACAAAGCTCCTCGAGCGAAGGCGAGCCATAAGGGTTGGCAAGCGACTCCTCTACCAGCTCTTCCTGCGATTTCGTAGTCTTAAACTCGTTTTGGTGACCTTCCATCACACCCGCGAAGTTCTTATCCTCGAGTTCCAGATGCAACGTCTTGTGGTCAAACGGCAGTTCACATTCAAACAATGACGAGCGCCCTCTTCCTTTCAACTGACACACTAGTCAAACCGTTGGAAGGATACGCCGCTCACCGAAAAACACCACCGTCCACCGACTCATTAACACAACGTTCATATTTGACCCACAACAAAACAACCGCGATCCCAAACGGAACCGCGGCCGCTGCAGTCGTAAGTCGAGAAGCGCCACATGCATCTCAATCCCGATCGATAAGACGCGTGGCGCGAAGCGCCAAACGCGCCGCCGGGACAAACCCCATCCAAAACGCGCGAAGCGCGCCATTATTCCCCCAGCCAGTAATCCGCCGAAGACCGGACATCGCAGGGGCCGCCGTATGTTTGCTTTCCGGCGCACTCCGCAGGACGCAAGAAGCCCTCGCCGCACGAAGTGCGCAG
>NZ_QSFE01000006.1:0-159280 GCF_003467145.1 Collinsella sp. AM44-11 | reverse complement strand
GACGGCTCGGTGCCGTCCACCGGTCAGCGGCGCCCTGGCCTCCCACGGGCTGGCCCCGCAGTACTCTCGGCGCGATGGGGCTTAGCTTCCGGGTTCGGAACGGGACCGGGCGTGCCCCCCATGCTCTGGCCGCTGACCGGTGGGCGGCGCCCACCGTTACGGTGTCCTGGGTCTCATCTACGTGCCCTGGGGGCCGCATGGCGCATAGGAAAGGTCTGACTCGGGGGCATCCTCGTGCCCGGACCGCGCATGAGCGCTAGGTCCCGCGGGCCGCGAGGTGCGGTTCCGGAAGAGCTCGGGCGATTAGTGCGGCTCGGCTGAGGACGTCGCCGCCCTTGCACCTGCCGTCTATCGACCAGGTAGTCTACCTGGGCCCTTACCGGAAGGAGAACTAATCCCTGGAACGGCTTCCCGCTTAGATGCCTTCAGCGGTTATCCGCGCCGCACGCGGCTACCCGGCCGTGCCGTTGGTCGACAACCGGTTCACCGGAGGTGCGTCCACCCCGGTCCTCTCGTACTGGGGGCAGCCTCCATCGATTCTCCTGCGCCCACGGAGGATAGGGACCGAACTGTCTCACGACGTTCTGAACCCAGCTCGCGTACCGCTTTAAACGGCGAACAGCCGTACCCTTGGGACCTGCTCCAGCCCCAGGATGCGATGAGCCGACATCGAGGTGCCAAACCTTGCCGTCGATGTGGACTCTTGGGCAAGATCAGCCTGTTATCCCCGGAGTACCTTTTATCCGTTGAGCGACGGCCCACCCACTCGGGGCCGCCGGATCACTAGAGCCTGCTTTCGCACCTGCTCGGCTTGTGGGCCTCGCAGTCAAGCCCGCTTGTACTCTTGCATTCAAAAGGACGGTTGCCGACCGTCCCGAGCGGACCTTCGCGCGCCTCCGTTACCCTTTAGGAGGCGACCGCCCCAGTCAAACTGCCCGCCTGGCACGGTCCCCGAGCCGGTCGACGGCCTCGGGTTAGGACGCCGGTCGCGCGAGGGCAGTATTCCAAGGGCGGCTCCCCGGGGGCTGGCGCCTCCGGATCTGTGCCTCCTGCCTATCCTCTACACGCGGGACCAGCGGCCAATGCCAAGCTGCAGTGAAGGTTCACGGGGTCTTTCCGTCCTTCCGCGGGTAAGTCGCATCTTCACGACCAGTGCAATTTCACCGGGTCCATGGTCGAGACAGCGCCCAAGTCGTTGCGCCTTTCGTGCAGGTCGGAACTTACCCGACAAGGAATTTCGCTACCTTAGGACCGTTATAGTTACGGCCGCCGTTTACCGGGGCTTGGCTTCGGGGCTTCGCCTTGCGGCTAACTCCTCCGCGTGACCTTCCGGCACCGGGCAGGCGTCAGACCCTATACGTCGCCTTGCGGCTTCTGCAGAGTCCTGTGTTTTTGGTAAACAGTCGCTTGGGCCTCTCCACTGCGGCCCGCCTCCGCTCCCCGGGCAAGCCGGTTCACGTACGCGCGGGCACCCCTTCTCCCGAAGTTACGGGGCCATTGTGCCGAGTTCCTTGACCATGGTTGACCCGATCGCCTCGGTATGTTCTACCCACCCACCTGTGTCGGTTTGCGGTACGGGCGCGCACGCGCCTGCCTAGGGGTTTTTCTAGGGACCTCGGGCTCACTCGCTTCGCTCAGATGCTTCGTCCGGAGCCTCGCCCTGTATGCGGACCGGATTTCCCTGGTCCGCGGGCCGCGCTCCATCACGGGGACGTCCAGAACCCCGCCGAGCCACCCCCATCCGTCGCCCCGTCGGTCGTAGCGCCGCGTGCGCGGTGCAGGAATGTCTGCCTGCTGCGCGTCGGCTACGCCTCCCGGCCTCGCCTTAGCCCCCGACTGACCCTGGGAGGATTAGCCTTGCCCAGGAAACCTCGGGTTCACGGCGGACGAGTTACTCTCTCGTCTCTCGCTACTCATGCCAGCATTCTCACTCCCATGCGCTCCACCGCCGGTCGCCCGGCGGCTTCGCCGCCCATGGGAAGCTCCCCTACCGATTCTATATAGATAAAATCCCGCCGCTTCGGTGTCCAGCTTAGCCCCGTGTATTGTCGGCGCATGTCCACTCGACCAGTGAGCTGTTACGCACTCTTTGAATGCATGGCTGCTTCTAAGCCAACATCCTGGTTGTCTGGGCGGACGCACATCCTTTGCCACTCGGCTGGAACTTGGGGACCTTAGCGGGCGGTCCGGGCTGTTTCCCTCTCGAGCACACAGCTTAGCCCACATGCTCTGACTGCCGCGCTCTGGGCCGCCGGCATTCGGAGTTCGGTTGGATTCGGTAGGCGGCGAAGCCCCCTCGTCCATCCGGTGCTCTACCTCCGGCGGTGAACGCGCGACGCTAGCCCTAAAGCTATTTCGGGGAGAACGAGATATCTCCGGGTTTGATTGGCCTTTCACCCCTATCCGCAGGTCATCGCCGCCGTTTTCAACCGACGTGCGTTCGGCCCTCCACGGGGTCTTACCCCCGCTTCAGCCTGCCCACGGATAGCTCACCCGGCTTCGCGTCCGCGGCGCGGGACTCAAGTCGCCCTGTTAAGGCTCGCTTTCGCTCCGGCTCCCTTTCGGTTAACCTCGCCCCGCGCCAGCGACTCGCTGGCTCATTCTACAAAAGGCACGCCGTCACACCCCGAAGGGTGCTCCGACTGCTCGTGGGCGCACGGTTTCAGGTACTGTTTCACTCCCCTCCCGGGGTGCTTTTCACCTTTCCCTCACGGTACTGGTGCGCTATCGGTCACAGGGTAGTACTCAGGCTTGGATGGTGGTCCACCCAGGTTCGGACCGGGTTTCACGTGCCCGGCCCTACTCAGGGACCGCGTCGCGCCGTCCGGTCTGGGTTCGCGTACGGGGCTGTCACCCGCTGCGGCCGGCCCTCCCATGCCGTTCCGCTCCCCAGCCGGACCTGCGCCCGGGGGCGGCAGCCCCCGGATGCGCGGCCCTGCAACCCCGTCGGCGGAACCCCTGCCGGGTACGCCCGCTCGACGGTTTGGCCATCGGTCCCCTTTCGCTCGCCGCTACTCGGGGAGTCTCGAGATTGATTTCCTCTCCTCCGGGTACTTAGATGTTTCAGTTCCCCGGGTTGTCCTCCCGGCCCCTATGTGTTCGGGGTGGGGATATCCACACCTCTGTGGATGGGTTCGCCCATTCGGAGACCCCCGGGTCGAAGGATGTGTGCTCCTCGCCGGGGATTATCGCAGCTTGCCGCGTCCTTCATCGGCTCCCTGTGCCAAGGCATCCGCCGTGCGCCCGTGGTATCTTGCGGGACCGCTCTCGGGCCCGCGGGATATCCACGTGTCGCTAAAATTAATTAATCGATATCATGAATAGCGCTCGTATGTCGCAATTCGGGTATCTCATACCGCGGCACAGTGTCTTGACTGTGCTCGCGATCAGATGCTCCTCACTCATATATAAGTGAATTCTTCTTGTTTGGATCGGATGAATGATTGCTATCATTCTGTCTTTAAATCGCAGAAAAGAATCGAGTCTGGAAGAATGATCTTCCATCTCTCTCCTATCGCTATGCGGCTCTCAAGGTACGCGGGTGCGACCCCGGGGACCGGGTGCTGCGGGGACTTCCTCCGGGCGACATCCACCGGACGGGCTCCTGCCCTCTATTCGAGTTAAAGTGTTTTCTCTCTAAGAATTTATCTCCCTAGAAAGGAGGTGATCCAGCCGCACCTTCCGGTACGGCTACCTTGTTACGACTTCACCCCCCTCACCCTCCACACCTTCGGCGCCTCCCCCCTTGCGGTTGGGCCGGCGACTTCGGGTGCAGACGACTCGGGTGGTGTGACGGGCGGTGTGTACAAGGCCCGGGAACGCATTCACCGCGGCATGCTGATCCGCGATTACTAGCAACTCCGACTTCATGGGGGCGGGTTGCAGCCCCCAATCCGAACTGGGGCCGGCTTTCCGGGATCCGCTCCCCCTCGCGGGGTGGCATCCCTCTGTACCGGCCATTGTAGCACGTGTGCAGCCCAGGGCATAAGGGGCATGATGACTTGACGTCGTCCCCGCCCTCCTCCGCCTTGACGGCGGCGGTCCCGCGTGGGTTCCCGGCATCACCCGATGGCAACACGCGGCGGGGGTTGCGCTCGTTGCGGGACTTAACCCAACATCTCACGACACGAGCTGACGACAGCCATGCACCACCTGTATGGGCTCCTCTCGGCCACGGGGTCTCCCCCGCTTCACCCATATGTCAAGCCCTGGTAAGGTTCTTCGCGTTGCTTCGAATTAAGCCACATGCTCCGCTGCTTGTGCGGGCCCCCGTCAATTCCTTTGAGTTTTAGCCTTGCGGCCGTACTCCCCAGGCGGGACGCTTAATGCGTTGGCTGCGGCACGGGGGGATCGTCCCCCCACACCTAGCGTCCATCGTTTACGGCTGGGACTACCAGGGTATCTAATCCTGTTCGCTCCCCCAGCTTTCGCGCCTCAGCGTCGGTCTCGGCCCAGAGGGCCGCCTTCGCCACCGGTGTTCCACCCGATATCTGCGCATTCCACCGCTACACCGGGTGTTCCACCCTCCCCTACCGGACCCAAGCCGCGGAGGTTCCGGGGGCTTCGGGGGGTTGAGCCCCCCGCTTCGACCCCCGGCCTGCCGGGCCGCCTACGCGCGCTTTACGCCCAATGAATCCGGATAACGCTCGCCCCCTACGTATTACCGCGGCTGCTGGCACGTAGTTAGCCGGGGCTTCTTCTGCAGGTACAGTCTTGACTCTTCCCTGCTGAAAGCGGTTTACGACCCGAAGGCCTCCGTCCCGCACGCGGCGTCGCTGCGTCAGGGTTCCCCCCATTGCGCAAGATTCCCCACTGCTGCCTCCCGTAGGAGTCTGGGCCGTGTCTCAGTCCCAATCTGGCCGGTCGGTCTCTCAACCCGGCTACCCGTTGTCGGCACGGTGGGCCGTCACCCCGCCGTCTACCTGATGGGCCGCGGAGCCATCCCCTCCCGTCGGGGCTTTAGCCGGGGTGCCATGCGGCACCCCGGGGTATCCGGTATTACCCGTCCTTTCGGGCGGCTATCCCGGGGGAGGGGGCAGGTTCTCCACGTGTTACTCAGCCGTTCGCCACTCGCTTCCCTCCGGAGAGGGGTGCCGTTCGACTTGCATGTGTTAGGCGCGCCGCCAGCGTTCATCCTGAGCCAGGATCGAACTCTCCGTCCAAAATATTCTGGGCTTCGAGCCCGTCCGGTCCTCTCAGTCCATCGCTGATCGGTTCCGTTCGATTCATATGGTTCTGTATAGGAAAAGGAATTTCTCGGGGCCGCCTCTCGGCGGCCTTGCGAAAAACAAATCCAAGTTAGACCATTTCAAATGGTTCGATGTCTGCCCGGATGCGACACTGAATGTGTCCATCCTCGCAGTATCCGGTTCTCAAGGTGCACGCCTGGCGGCTGATCCGGTCCGACCGGGCCGCGCGGCAAGGAGATATATTGCCAGACCGCGAAGCCGTGTGGGACGTCAATTCCACTCTTCACAAGTCCTACACAATCTATGGCTTTCTATATAGGAAGTAGAAAGTCGAGTGCAGCAAGACCGCACGTATCAGATGATGACCCTTCGGTTAAGAGATATATAGAGATCGGTCACCTGTAAGTGCTTATCTACCCGCGCTTTTAGCTATGTAAACCAGCGCTTTCGATAAAAAAAGAGGGAGTGCCGCGCACAGTGCGACACTCCCCTAGCGATTCAACAGAATCTATTAGGCCTCGAGGGCTTTCTTGGCAATGGCAGCCAGCTCGTTGAAGGACTCGATGTCCTCGTAAGCCATCTGAGCCAGGACCTTACGGTCGAGCTCGATGCCGGCAACCTTCAGGCCGTGCATGAACTGAGAGTAAGAGATGTCGTTCAGGCGAGCAGCAGCGTTGATACGGGTGATCCAGAGAGAACGGATCTCGCGCTTCTTGTTGCGGCGATCACGATACTGATACTGCAGGGAGTGCTGGACCTGCTCTTTAGCATGCTTGTAAGTACGCGAAGCGGCACCGTAGTAACCCTTCGCACGGTGCATAACGGTACGGCGCTTCTTCTTGGCGGCAACAGCGCGCTTAATACGTGCCATGTTCTATCAACTCCTAGACGGTAAAACGAAAAACGGGAACGCGAACTTAGGCGAGACGCGACTTGATGACCTTGCGGTCGGCAGCGGCGATCTCGGTCTCCTGACGGAAGCCACGCTTACGCTTGGTGGACTTCTTGCTCAGGATGTGGCTCTTGAAAGCCTTGGCGCGCATAAGCTTGCCGGTACCAGTCTTGCGGAAACGCTTCTTGGTGCCGCTGTGGGACTTCATCTTAGGCATGAAATACTCCTTAATCGGTTACAGAACACTAGTTACTTGGTATCGCTTGCCGCTTTATCCTCATCGAAGGCGCCCTTAATCGGGGCGAGCAGCATAAGCATGTTACGGCCTTCCATCTTAGGCTTGGACTCGACCGTAGCGTAAGGCTTGAGATCCTCGGCGAGACGCTCGAGAACGTTAAGACCCTGCTCCGGGTGAGCCATCTCACGGCCGCGGAACATGATGGTGATCTTAACGCGTGCGCCCTTCTTGAGGAAACGCAGAACATGGCCCTTCTTGGTCTCGTAATCGCCAACGTCAATCTTGGGTCGGAACTTCATTTCCTTGACCTCGACCTTGGACTGGTTCTTACGAGCGGCCTTGGCCTTCATGGCCTGCTGGTACTTGAACTTACCGTAGTCCATGACCTTGCAGACCGGCGGCTCCGCGTTGGGAGCGATCTCGACCAGGTCGAGACCCTGATCGTCAGCGACGCGCTGGGCATCGCGGATGGCGAACAGGCCGAGCTGAGAGCCATCGACGCCAATCAAACGGCACGAAGATGCAGTGATCTCGTCGTTGATGCGGGTGTCATCAGACTTAGCTATTTTCCCTACCTCCATTCATAAAAAAATAACCCGGCGCTTCTTTGCAACCAGGTCGTACACATAGACATCCTCAATATGAGGAAGGGAATCTAAGTTGTATGACCAGTCAGCTGCTCATTGGCGCCAAAAGGTGGGAACCCTCGGGTTCCTCTTTAAGGCATTGCGGGAACAACGCCTTGGCGATAATAACACGTACCGCGCGTTATCACATTACGTACACGAAAAAGGGAGCCTTGACCCCCTTGAACGTCCACTTGCATGTATGGTGCCCGAGGCGAGACTCGAAGGGCCTTCGCTTCGCGAAGCCCCGGGCTTCGGGCGCATGGCGCCCTCGCCACGCTCCGCTACAAACAGGCCACAGGCCTGTTTGCTTAACGCTCCGCGCGCTCACGCGAGTTCGGCACGAAAAAGGGGGCCTTGACCCCCTTGAACGCTCACTTGCATGTATGGTGCCCGAGGCGAGACTCGAACTCGCACGTTGTTGCCAACGGTGGATTTTGAGTCCACTGCGTCTGCCAATTCCGCCACTCGGGCACGTAATGCGTGAGTTAGTTTATCACAGCTTTCTGTTGATTAGTCCGAAAATGGAACTTCAAGCATTTCGATGAGTTCGACCGTGCGAAGCATCTCGCGCCGACGGCATCCGCGTCCGTTAACCGAGGCTTCGCCCATCTGGTTGTCATAGGGATCCTCGCGCATGCCATCGAAAGCAGGCACAAATTCAGCCTGGAATCGATTGTTGGCCACCATGCGCCACGGGTCGAGATTGCCAAAGTAGTGACGACGACGCCACTCCTCCCCCATCCTGCGTGCCGAGGAACCAAACGATACGTCGGCGTTAAGCCAACCGGTCTGTGGCGTATAGAACTCAGCCCAATCGTGCGGCCCCACCGAATCGGGCGCAACATACAGGCCGCTCTGCCAACGGGCGGGAACGCCCGCAATGCGGCACATGGTGATAAACGTGAGCGCCATAACGCCACAATCGCCGCGGAGCGAGTGTGCACAGTCGTCGGCAATAGATCCCAAAAGCAGGTACGGTGGCTGATAGCGATAGTCGATACGCTGTGTCAGGTAATCATAGATAGCACGAGCGCGATCGAGCGGATCATCGAGCCCGTCAATAACACGCTCCGTCAACTGTCGCAGGTACGGCGTAAACACAATATGCGGACGGTCCTCGGAGGTGTCCACGGGCAGTGGCGCGTCCATGCAAGGATGCATCGGAAGCGTACCCCCATAGACATCACGATAAGCGGCATCAATTTGATAGCGATAGGTCACCGAGAATGAGCGCTCACTCGAAGAAGACCACGAGGCGGTACGCGCCGAAGCATTCGCGGGGGCAACAGCACCCTCCGGCGTCATATCGAGAACCTCGATATGAGACTGTTGACGACAGGCGGCGGCAACGGGTAGCCACGCGCGAACAGTCTCTCCATCTAGAGCACCGGGGACAGACACGGACGCTTTAAGCGTAATGACGCGAGCCAATCCGTTTTGTGACTCCATCTCCTTGAGCATCTCGTTGCGCAGTGCTATTCCGCCCGTAGAATCGGGCCGCATGCCGGGAACCTCTTTGGGATATACGCGAAGCGAATCGAGGAAGTTGTCGAGAACGAACAGTTCGCCATCGATAAAGCGCCAGTCAATACGCTTACGATTAATCAGGTCATCAAACTGCTCTTCGGTAAACTCTGGCCACTCCTCGCGAATCATCGCAATAGCCTGATCGCGCGACACCGAAAAATGAAGCGGCGTCTCGAGCATGCGATACCGCTCGGCACGAACACAAGCAGCCAGCGAAGGTTCGGGGTTCTGCTCCAGAAGGCGATCGCAGGCAGCAACAGCCTGCATCAAATACCCGGCATCCTTAAGACGAAGAATCTCAGGCGGTAGCCCAATATCGAGATGGCGAAAATCATCACTGCAAACATCAACAGAGCAGCCAACAGGACCCTCGTCAATAACCTTCCCATCCGAAGGCAGTACATTAATAACAGCCATACCAAAACTCCAAGTCACTAGAACGCTTGAAGCCCATTGTAGCGAGATAAAAAGAAAGCCCCAACAAGGGAGCCATCAACACCGCTGAACGGTAACCATATAACTAAAATCAGACCAGTAACCCTGTAGCAAGTTAACAAAGGAGGCCCCGTTTCCCCGGAGCTGTTTCCGTCGCGCGACTTCTGGCAAAGCCAGTAGCCATCTTAATTCAGACTCGTAACCCTGCGGCGTTAAACGAAGGAAGCCCCGTCCCCCGGAGCTGTTTTCTTGGCGCGACTTCTGGCAAAGCCAGGTGAGCGCAAAGAAAACAGTGTAGGGGGACGGGGCTTCCGGCGGGAAGTTTAGCGACGCTTACGCCTTGTTGACGGAGCCAAACTCCTCCATGAGCTCCTTGGTGCGGGCAACGATGTTGTCGCGACCAGGCTTGAGGAGCTTGCGGGGGTCAAAGCCCTTGCCCTGCTGATCCTTGCCAGCCTCGATGTACTCGCGGACGCCCTTGGCAAAGACGAGCTGCAGGTCGGTGTTGACGTTGATCTTGGAGATGCCCAGGGAGATGGCCTTCTTGATCTGATCCTCGGGGATGCCGGTGCCACCGTGCAGAACGAGGGGCAGGTCACCGGTCTGGGCCTTAATCTCGCCCAGACGCTCGAAGGAAAGACCAGCCCAGTCGGAGGGGTACACGCCGTGGATGTTGCCGATGCCGCAGGCGAGGAAGTCGACACCCAGGTCAGCGATCTGCTTGCACTCAGCAGGATCAGCGAGCTCGCCGCTGGAGGTCACGCCGTCCTCGGTGCCGCCGATGCCGCCGACCTCGGCCTCGATGGACATGCCCTTGGAGTGGGCAAGCTCAACGAGCTCCTTGGTGCGGTCGAGGTTAAGCTGGAAGGTCTCCTCGTGAGAGCCGTCATACATGATGGACGTGAAGCCGGCCTCGATGCACTTGAAGCAGTCCTCGTAAGAACCGTGATCGAGGTGAAGGGCGACGGGAACGGTAACGCCCGTGGCCTCGACGGCAGCCTTGACCATGTCGGCGCAGACCTTGAAACCGCCCATCCACTTAGCGGCACCAGCGGTGCACTGAAGGATCAGCGGAGACTTGGCCTCCTCGGCGGCTTGGAGAATAGCCAGGGTCCACTCGAGGTTGTTGGTGTTGAAGGCACCAAGACCGTACTTGCCGGCCTCGGCCTTCTTGAGCATGTCTGCTGCGTTGACGAGCATAAAAGAAACCTCCTGTAAGGTTGCTCCGATAACGCCTGAGATTTTACCACGGCGCACCCGGGCATAAACGTTCGTTTGTTCACGAATATGGGTACTTTAGCGATTTTTTATACCGCCTGCCGCCTCAGAACGGCCGTTGACGAGTTTGGGGGGTTGACGTTATTGTCAACCCCCCAAATACCAACCAGCTATACGATCACCAAAGACGCGAGCTCAAGCATGATGGGCATGGCGACGAGCGACAGAATCGTGGACAGCGTCACCAAACCGATTCCAAACTTATAGTTGCCGCCGTATTTCTCGGACAAGATGGCCGCGAACGATGCGACAGGTGCACCGAGAGCGATAAGCATCGTGAGGCGAACCTTGGCATCAATCCACGGGAAGAGCGCCAATATGCCAACAACGATCGCCGGGATGATGACGAGTCTCACCAAGCTAACGAGATAGGCCTTTTTGCTCGTAACGACAGCGCGCATATCGCTCTGCGCCAAATAGGCTCCAAGCACAAGCATCACAAGGCCCGTATTGAGCGCACCCAGGTCATCGAGAATCGTCGCCATCAACGCGGGCGGATGGATTGAAAAGAAAAAGCAAACAAGACCAATCAAGATCATGATGAGATTGGGGTTAGTAATGCAGTTCTTAAAGGACATCTGGCTCTTATCACCCGAAACCAACCATACGCCATACGTCCAAATGAAAAACGTGAGGCATGAGACTCCGATGGAGAGGTAGAAGACGTATTCGGACCCGAACACGCCCATAACAATGGGAACCCCGATAAAGCCGCTGTTGGAGAAGATGGCACCGTAACGGGCGACACCATCCTCCTTTTTAAAAAACAGACGCGTGAGCGGAATCGAAATTAGTGTGACCACAACGGTAAGCACAAAGCAAAATCCCGCGTCGCGGATCATGTTGGGTTCGAAGTCGACCATAAGGGTTCTCAGCGTAATGCAGGGATACGCCACATAGATGACCACATTGGCCATCTGGCTCGTGCCCTTGCGGTCGATAATCTTCATGCGGTAGAGAAAATAGCCGATCGCCATCAGGATAAACATGATGACGATCTGACTGATAAGCGCGGCAACCGCTCCTCCCATTACAGCTCCTCGCCGTTGGTCTCAATAACCTTCTTGTACCAGTAGAAGCTCTTTTTACGCGAGCGCTCCATAGTACCGGTGCCGTCATCGTGCTTATCGACATAAACAAACCCGTAGCGCTTGGCCATCTCTCCATCGGCATTGCTCACCAGGTCGATGCAGCCCCAAGGCGTGTAGCCCCAGACCTCAACACCATCCTTGATGGCCTCGGCCATGGCCTTGATGTGATCGCGCAAGTACTCGATACGATAGTCGTCGTCGATGGATCCATCCGGATTGACCTCGTCGCAGCAGCCGAGGCCGTTCTCAACCACCATAATGGGAATTTGATAGCGCTCGTACACCTGGTTGAGCATGATACGCAGACCCATAGGGTCGATTGGCCACTCCCATGCAGTCTCCTTGAGGTAAGGATTCTTGGCGCCCCCGAGAAGGTTACCGCTCGTCTCCTCGGCAGGGTCAGTGCTTGCGCACTGGCTCTGATAGTAGCTGTGCGTATAGAAATCGACCGTACCCTCTTTGAGAATCTTACGGTCCTCGTCGGTGATATCGAGCGTCACGCCCTCCTCGTCCCAGATGCGCTGGGCAAAGTAGGGGTACTCGCCGCGCACTTGGACATCTGAACAGTAGTAGTTGCGATACTGGTTACGCTCGCGGGCAAGCTCGACGTCCGCAGGATTGGGCGTGAGCGGATAGGCCAGCATGTAGGCAATCATACAACCCATCTTGTTGTCGGGGTCGATCTCGTGCCCCGCCTTGACCGCAAGAGCACTTGCGACAAACTGATGGTGCAGCGCCTGCAAACGCTTCTGCGGGTCATCTTTCTGATGGCGAAGGTCAAAGGAGCCCGGATTCAGAATGCCGAGACTCATGTAGTTGCCAAGGGACATCATGCCGCAATTGATCTCGTTGAACGTGAGCCAGTAGCGACACTTGCCCTTGAAATGCTCCATGACGGTCTTGGCATACTTCACGTAGCAGTCAATAGCCTCGCGCGAAGCCCAGCCATCGACTTTCTGGCACATGGCAAAAGGCATCTCGTAATGACTCAGCGTCACGAGCGGTTCGATGCCGTACTTATGGCACTCGTCCATCACGCAATCGTAAAACGCAAGGCCAGCCGCGTTGGGCTCATCTTCGAATCCCGTTGGGAAGACGCGAGGCCAGTTCATCGAGAAACGAAAGACCTTGAATCCCATCTCGGCGAGCAAGGCGATGTCCTCTTTGTAGTGATGGTAGAAATCGACACCATCGTGACAGGGATAGAGCTTGTTGGGGTCGAGCTCGGGCGTGATCTCGCGCGGGTGGTGATGGTTGCCGTTAGTGGCCATATCCATGCAACTCGGACCCTTGCCGTCTACGTCCCAGGCTCCCTCGAACTGATTGGCAGCAGTCGCGCCGCCCCAAAGAAAGTCTTTTGGAAAAACACCCATGGTCGTCCTCTTTTCTATAGGAAACGGGCCGTCATCGCGACGGCCCTCACACTTGTTGAATGAAAGCTAGTCGAGGTCAGCACCGTTGGTGGCGATAACCTTCTGGTACCAATCGAAGCTCTTCTTCTTAGAGCGTGCATAGGTACCGTTGCCCTCATTGTCGAGGTCAACATAGATAAAGCCGTACCGTTTGTCCATTTCGCACGTCGACATCGAGACCAGGTCGATGCACCCCCACGGGGTATAGCCCATCACGTCGACACCTTCCTCGATAGCAGCGCCGATGGCCTTAATGTGCTCACGGAAGTAGTCGATGCGATAGTCATCGTCAATCGTGCCGTCTTCGTTGACCTTATCGTAGGCGCCAAGACCGTTCTCGACGATAAAGAGCGGCTTATGGTAGCGGTCCTGCATATCGATCAACGCGTAGGTGAGGCCATCGGGGTCGACCTGCCAACCCCAGTCAGAAATGGGCAGGAAGGGGTTCTTGACGCCGGTAGCAAGGTTTCCTCCGACTTTCTCGCGCTTGTCCGCATCAATGGAGTCAACCATCGACATGTAATAAGAAAACGAGACGAAGTCGACCGGATACTGCTTGAGAATGGCCTCGTCACCCATGCCGAACTCGACGTGGATGCCCTTGCGCTTCCAATAGTTGAGCACATGCTGCGGATACTCGCCAAGTACCTGGACATCGCTATAGAAGTAGTTATCGCGGTTGTCCTTCTGCGCAAGCAGCATGTTTTTGGGATTGCAGTTCTCGGGATAGGTGAGGGTGCGCGTGACCATGCAGCCCATCTGAGCACCGGGAACCATCTCGTGCAGCATCTTGGTGGCAAGGGCGCTCGCCACAAACTGATTGTGCACGCACTGGTAGATAAGCTCCTCGCGCTTATCCTCGGGATAACGCTCGGTGCAAACGCCGATCGTGGTCCAGGGGTGGCGGAACACAGAGTCGATCTCATTGAATGTGAGCCAATAGGTAACGTACTTTCCAAACTCGCGGAAGCAGACTTCGCAGAAGCGCAAGAAGAAGTCGATGACTTCGCGCTTGCCCCAACCATCGTAGTGGTTTGCCAAATAGAGCGGCATCTCGTAGTGGTGAAGCGTCACAAGTGGCTCAATGCCCGCATCCTTCATGGTGCGGAACAGGTCGCGGTAGTAGTCGATGCCGGCCTGGAGCGGCTCTTCCTCTGTACCCGTGGGGAACAGGCGAGTCCACTGGATGGATACGCGCAGCGTCTTGAAGCCCATCTCCTGGAAAAGCGCAATGTCCTCCTTGTAGCGATGAAAGAAGTCGATGCCGTGACGCTTGGGGTACACGTGGATATCGGTCGAAGCCTCGGCCTCCTTGATCTGTTCGTCAGTGATGCCGTGAAGGGCCGCGTAGTCCTTTTTGTCGACCTTGGGCTTATAGGTGGTGCAGTCGGCGACCGAAAGGCCCTTGCCATCCACATCCCAAGCACCCTCGCACTGGTTGGCGGCAGTGGCACCGCCCCACAAAAAGCCTTCTGGGAACACGTAGCTCATAGTTATCTCCTTAGTTAAAAAGAGGGGCACGGCGCTCCCGTGCACCGCGCCCCTCGAAGTTACAGGCATATTATCGGACAGCCGATAGGTGTAGCCATTAGGCCTGAGCAGCCTCTTCCTGCTCCTTCTTGGCCAGCTTGCTGTTGGCGAGGACGAAGGGGATCCAGATAAGGACGCCCACGACGAGCTCGACGACTTGGACCACAACACCCTGCCAGCCATGGCCAACAAAGGCATTAAGCAGGATGGGCACACCAAAGGGCACGTCAACGGTGTTGCAGGGAAGGAAGCCGATAGAGGTGGCGAACATGGCGATGGCGACGCAGATACCGGAACCAAAGGCAAACGGAATCGCGTAGATCGGGTTCAAGACCAGAGGGATACCGAAGACGACGGGCTCGGAGATGCCGCAGATGCCAGGCAGGAAACCGAGCTTGGCGATAGCCTTTTCCTCATCGCGCTTGGAGCACAGGAAAATAGCGATGATGAGGCAGAGGGTCATACCGGCGCCACCGGGAGCAACGAAGCAGTTCCAAAAACCCATGGTGAACGGAGAATCGGGCATGGTGCCAGCGGCAAGGGCGGCGGTGTTGGCGGCGATTGCGGCATTGAACATGGGGTTGCGCACCGGGGAAACAATGAGACCGCCATGGATACCGAGAACCCAGAAGAGCTGGGACACGACAACGATGATGACAACGCCAGCCGGAGTCTTGAAGGCCGCCTCGAGCGGAGCCTGCATAAGGCCGTAGATCCAATCGTTGATATAGGAGCCGGAAAGGGCCTGGAAGCCAAGGCCGAAGATAGCGCTCACGACGAGGACAATAAAGACCGGGATCATAACGTTGAAGGACTGGGAGATACCAGAGGGAACCGAAGGAGGCATCTTGATCTTGATCTGGTCGATCTTAGAGAGCCAGCAGAAAAGCGAACCGAACACAACGGCCGTGATCATGCCGACAAAAAGACCCTGAGCGCCCATCTGAGTGGTAAGAAGACCAGACACCGGAGCCTCGAGAGCCGTGCCGGCACCGTCGACCTTGATAGAGGTGCAAATCATGGAGATGTAGGCCGCCACGGAGACGAGCGCCGTCGGATACTCCGGAGCCTTCTTGGCACGGGCCAGGTAAAGGCCAATCAGGAAGGTGATGGGCACCGTCATGAAGGACATGGTGCAGTAGTTGATAGCGGAAAATGCCGGCTCAAGCCCCGCGAGCGCGGGCACCCATTGTGCAAGCCCCGTCGTGGTGGAAGAGACCAACGTCTTGAGCAGCGTGCCCATAGAACCCACGATAACGAAGGGCATAAACGCGGTAAAGGCATCCTTAATTGCGGAGAGATATACGTTGTCGCCTACTTTTTCTGCGACAACCATCATCACATCTTCGAATTTCTCGGAGAAAGCCATATGATGTACCTGCTTTCGAAAGTTAATGACGTGCTTTCGGATGTAGACCGCTGTCGAGTGCTAGTCGCACAGCGGCGATTTTGGGCTATTGAGCCCTTATGCCTTGGCGACCAGGTCCTCCGCCTGCTTGAGGACCTTGGCGCCATCGCAGCTGCCGTAGGCAACCGGATCGATTACGGCAACGGGAGCTTTGCCGTCAACGACTTTGGTGAGCTTGCGCTGAAGATGGCGGACCTGCGGGCCAAGCAGCAAAACGTCAAAGTTTCCGAGTTCCTCGGCAACCTGGCCTTGCTCGACGGCCCAAATCTTGTAATCATCCTTGCCCTGGGCCTTAGCGGCCTCCTCCATCTTGCTCACAACGAGCGAGGTGCTCATACCAGCACAGCAAGCCAACATGATGTTCATAACGGACTCCTTTCAAAAGCGCTCATCTTGGGCGCCCGATTGACCAAACTCGGTATTTTAGGGTTACTTGCCCTCGTACTTATCGCGATAAAGCTCGATAAAGCGCTCGGCAAAATCACTCGCCATGATGGCCATCGTCAGATGGTCTTCGGCATGGATCAAGATGATGTTGATATCGACGGTATTGCCGTTCGCTTCAGCCTGAGTGAGCTCGAACTGCATCTTGTGGGCAGCGCTCATCTCGGACTGCGCCTCGGCGAGCTGTTTCTCGGCCTCTTCGAAATCGCCATCATGGGCGGCGTCGATTGCCATGAGCGCGGCGGACTTGGCGTTGCCCGCATGCAGGATGATTTGAAGGGCATTTTCATATTTGCTCTCGTCCATCGGTGTCTCCTTCTACTCGTTGTTGTCTGTTTTTCCATACATATTCAAAAGCTTGACGACGGTCTCCCATCGTTGGTTGTCGACAAGCCCCTGGATAGCCTCTTTGCTGGTAAGCATCTTGGCCATACTGCGGTAGAAACGGTCAAGCTTCTTGTCCTTAGCCTTTGAGACTGATACTAGAAAGACCGCCCGCACCGCTTGCCCGTTCCATTCGACCGGCTCGCGCAGCAGTCCAACGCAAACAAACGTCTCGTCCGTCACGGCCTTGACCGAATGGGGCATGGCGACCTGATTGCCAAAACTCGTCTGCGCGAGTTCCTCGCGACGCATGACCAGCTGCTTAAACTCGTCAGGCACGTTACGCATGGCGGCGACCTGCTCGCATAGAATTGAGATGACCTCGTTCTTGTCTGCAGCGACCATATCGGAGACAAAAAGGTCAGCCGAAAAATAAGGTGCAAGGTCACCGGTAACATTTGCACCGGCAAGAATCTCACGAACATCGTGCATATCATCGGCATCGAGAAAGAAGCTCACCTCGCGCACGGGCACCGGAAGCGCTCGATGCAGGGGCACCGTGGTAAAAACGTAATCGATACCCGTCATATCAATACTGTCGACATGGGAGGCATCGCAGGTCACAATCTTGTCCACGAGAGCACCGAACTCTTGGCGGTATCGGTACTCAAGGAGCTTGGCGCTTCCCTGTCCGCTCGCGCACACTACGAGGATATTCTTACGCGGGACCTCGCTCTTCTGGCGCTCAAGCGCCAAGGCGAAGGCGAGTGCGATATAGCCGATCTCGTCATCCGAAAGACGACTACCGTAGTGCTCGGCAAGGATGACCGACGAATCGAGTGCCATCGAATACGCGAGCGCGAATCTCTCCTTGATATCGGCAAGCAGCGGATTATCGATATGCATGCGATATTTGAGACGCACGGCAAGCGGAACGATATGACGCGCGAGGTTCATGCGGAGCTCAAGATCGCCGCGAAAATCAAAGTGATAGGAATCCCAGATGCACTCGAGCATCTCAGTGACCACATCCCAAACCTCGTCGGAAATTACGAGACCTTCATCTGCACCGTCGGAACTAGCATACAGAGATTGCTTTCCCGCAAGGTGAATGGCGATGTAGGCAACCTCCTCCTCTGGGAGCCGAATGTCGAAAGCTTTCTCGATACGCAAAGCCACACAACCGGCCACCGCAAACTCGCGCGCTGTACGCAGCTTCTCAATATGTTCGGCTTCGAGCGGGACGTAGCACTGCTCGCGGATTCGCCAAATGGCGACCGCGATATGAACCAGCAAGTTTTGATAGGCCGCTGAGTTGATTTGGAAGCCTTCCTCGGCAATGACCTCATTCACACAGGTGGCAATCGTGTCGAGGGTCACCTGGTTCTGAGAATCGCTCTCACGATGCTCTGCAAGCTTGTCGAGCGTAATGCTTGCCAAGCAGAGGCGACGCGACATCTCCGAGCCGCTCACGCGAATCCCGTAATGAGGACGCCGTTCAAGCTTGAGATCGAACTTGGCCAGCTGTGCCTCAACCCGCTTGAGATCGCCTGAAATAGCATTGCGGGATACATAGAGGATCTCCGAAAGATCGTCCAGGGTGATCCAGTCGACGCGACTCAACAGGTCGTTCAGCAAGTACTCAACGCGCCCCTCGCTCGTAGAGGGAATTGACTTGAGACCCCCATTGGATGCATCGTCCTTGATCGAGCGGTATGCGTCGCAATCGCTGATATTGAGGGTATAACCCCCGCCACGGTGTTTATGGATATGGGCCTGAGGCTCGAGGACAGCGTTGAGCTTCTTGACATAAGTACGAATCGTGCGATCGCTCACGCCAAACTCTTCGCAAAGACGAGCGGGCGAAACATCGTGATTAGCCTCTATGTAGTCAAGTACTTTTTGAACCTGTGAATCTAACACCAACGTTTCACCTCCCCGTATCTATCCGACAATTAGAAAGATACAAGGTTTATGAAAGGTGTTCCACAATCCCGATTTCCCCAGAAGTCGGAAGTCTCTTGGGTGGAAACGGAAACTGTCTAGCGCATGAACGGGTTGCACATGAGTTCACGCGCCATAGTGGTCGAGGGACCGTGGCCAGTCAAACAAACGGTATCGGGTGGAAGCATGTGGGCGAGCTTGGAGAGCGAGCGCAGAATCGCTGCCTCGTCGCCACCGGCAAGATCGGTGCGGCCGTGGCTGCCCGGGAATAGGGTGTCGCCCACAAAGGCAATGTTCCTCTGCTCAGTGGCGGCGAACAGAACGATGCCGCCCGGTGTGTGCCCGGGCACCTCAATTACCTGCAGGCAAATGTCGCCCAGCTCAATGGTGTCGCCCTCGGCAAGCAGCCGCGTCGGCTCACCTGGATCGGGCGTCTCGATGCCCCACATCGCTCGCTGCTCCTCGATATTCGCATGCGGCACTGCTGCGTCCTTGCCACACAGCTCGTACAGGGCGTCGGCGCCAACGGCGGCCCGAACTCCAGCGACACCGCCAACATGGTCGGCGTGACCGTGCGTGCAAACGGCGCCGAGCACCTGCACATCGGGGTGTTCGGCTCGAATATGCTCCACCAAGCGCTCGCCTTCCCATGCGGGATCGATAATCACGCACTCATTGTCCGTAATAACAGCATAGCTATTGGTCTGAATGGGACCGTTTACGAGCGTCTCGATCTCGACCGATCCCTTGGGAGTTAAATCCAAGGACGCAGCACCCATGTCCCTCTCCTCTCTATAGAACTCGAGGCATCAAACGATGCCTCGAGTGTAGCGAATATCGATAATGTGGCACGTTCGTCGCGACTAAACGCGGCGCTTGAGCTGCGCTCCACCCTCGCCGGGCATCAGGCGGCGAGCATCGTAGACCGAATCGACGCTGCTGATGGAAGCCAGCAGCGGATCCAGACCACTCGCGTCCGAGATCTCGACCATAAAGCGCAGGGTTGCAATTCCCTCACGGTTGGTCGACGTGGCAGCGGAAAGAATATTGCCACCCGCATCTCCGATGGCGATAGTCACATCCTTGAGCAGGCCCATGCGGTCCAGGCACTCGACCACAATCTCGACCTGGAAGAGGGTGTCGGCAGCGCCGTCCCACTCGACGTCAATCATGCGCTCGGGGTGTTCCATGAGGCCCTTGACGTTGGGGCAGTTGGCCCGGTGCACCGAGACGCCGCGTCCACGCGTGATAAAGCCTACGATGTCGTCACCCGTCACAGGGTTGCAACAATGTGCCAGACGAACCAGCAGGCCGCTGTTGCTCTCGCCCTTGACGATAATGCCGTTGCTGGCGTTCTTGCCACGCTTCTGCGGCTTGCGATTAGAGCCACGAGCCGGCTGCTTAACAACTTCGGCGATTGCCGCGGCCTTGGTGAGCTGCTCCTCGGGCTTGGGATCTAAGATCTGCTCGACCTTGTTGGCCACAGCGCGCGGGGCAACCTTGCCGGCACCAACTGCCGCGAACAGGTCCTCGAGCTGTTTGTAGTTAAACTGCTCCGCAACGGCATTGAGCGCGCGCGTCGAGCGCGGCGTGGAAATACCGTACCCGCGCTTGCGAAGATCCTTGGCCAGAATATCGCGACCGGCGGCGGCGTCATCGTCCTTGGTCGCAGCAGCAAAGTAGCGACGAATCTTGGACTTGGCCGAAGGGGTCTTGACGATCTTGAGCCAATCACGCGACGGCTTGGAACTCTTGTTGGTCAGGATTTCAACGCGGTCGCCCGTCTTGATCTCGTGCGTGAGCGGGGCCACCGCACCGTTGATCTTAGCGCCGACGCAGTGGTTTCCCACCTCGGTGTGAACGGCGTAGGCAAAGTCGAGTGGCGTGGAGCCGGCACGAAGCGCCATGACCTCGCCCTTGGGCGTAAAGACGAAGATCTCCTGATCGAAGAGGTCGACTTTCAGCGAATGCAGGTATTCCTTAGCGTCGGTGATCTCATCAGACGCAGCCCAATCGAGCGAATGTTTGAGCCAGTTAATCTGGTCGTCCAGACGCTGGGCATCATTGGTCTTAGACGCAGACGATCCGCCCGATTTCTTATACAGCCAGTGGGCGGCAATGCCGTACTCGGCCTGCTCGTGCATCTCGTAGGTACGAATCTGAATCTCGAGCGGACGAGCCGTGGGGCCGATAACCGTCGTGTGGAGCGACTGGTAGTTATTGACCTTGGGCATGGCGATATAGTCTTTAAAGCGCCCGGGCATGGGGTGCCACAGCGTATGCACCGCACCGAGCGTGGAGTAGCAATCGCGCACCGAATGCGTGATGACGCGCAGTGCCACCAGGTCGTAGATCTCGGAAAATTCCTTGCCCTTGCGCTTCATCTTTTGGTAGATGGACCAATAGTGCTTGGAACGGCCGTTGATCTGGAAGTCCTCCAGGCCAATGCGGTTGAGCTCGTCGGTGAGTGTCTTGATGGTCTCGGCCAGATAGCGCTCACGGACCTCGCGCGACTCCGCCACCATGCGTGCGATGCGCTGGTAGGCGTCGGGTTCAAGGTAGAAGAAGGACAGGTCCTCGAGTTCCCATTTAATGGAGCTCATGCCCAGACGGTCGGCCAGGGGCGCATACACGTCCATGGTCTCGCGGGCCTTAAACAGGCGACGGTCCTCACGCAGGGCCGCAAGGGTGCGCATGTTGTGCAGACGGTCGGCAAGCTTAACGATGATGACGCGGATGTCCTTGGACATGGCGAGGAACATCTTTCGCAGCGTGAGCGCCTGTTTCTCGTCCATGCTGTCGACTTCGATGTTGGTGAGCTTGGTCACGCCATCGACGAGCTCGGCCACCGTATCGCCAAACAGGCCGGAAACATCGGCAAGCGAGGTCTCGGTGTCCTCGACGGTATCGTGCAGCAGCGCGGCGCACACCACATCGCAGTCCATCTTGAGATCGGCCAAAATGATGGCCACCTCGACGGGATGGTTGATGTACATCTCACCCGAGCGGCGCTTTTGGTTGCAGTGCTTCTCGGCAGCAAAGCAATAGGCCTGCTCCACCTTAGAAAAGTCGTCCTCATTCATATATTTGAGGCACAGGCGCTCCAGCTTGTCGTAGCTGTCCGCCATAATCTCGGGCGGCAGCTCATCGGCATGCTTATAGTGCTCCATCTCCGAGAACGGCTGGAGGGCGGAATCATGGGCGGTACGGGCTGCGGCATCCATCGAGGTCCCCTTCCCCTAGGCCCGCGGTACGATCGGGCGGTTAACTTTGGCTAGCATATCAGAAGCGCACGAATCGAGCGCCCAACTCCGGAAAGCCGAGAACTCCATGCGCGAACGCAAACCCTCCAAATAGCGAATTGACCTGCTCAATTGCACACGGCCGGGGTTTTCGGCCATCGCGATGCGACGGGTGTCGTCAAACCCCGAAACGCGACAGAAGCCAAGCTCTTCGAAGATTCCCAGGCCACTTTCCACCGAGCGCTCGTCGACCGGCGTGCGAGCATCGATGGCAAGGCACATCTGCGCGATGTCGATATCGCTCGCGCTAAAGGAATCGTCCCCGGTCTTGCCGCGGTTGGAGCGCCACATGGTTTGCAGCGCGCGATAGAGCGTGACGAGCTCGTCGCGCTCAGGCGCATAGCAGTCGAGTAGGCGCTCGTTAATGCGGGCGTCGCGCGACGAATAGAGCAGGTGAATCACGGCGGGCTGTCCATCGCGACCGGCGCGGCCACTCATCTGGTTAAACTCAATCGCGCCAAACGGCATGTGGTAGAGCACGACATGGCGGATATCGGGCAGGTTCACGCCCTCACCAAAGGCAGAGGTCGAAACGATGCAACTGAGGTTTCCGTCACGAAACGCTTCCTCGACACGGCGGCGATCGGAGCGTGCGAGCCCCGCGTTATAGAACGCGATATGAGTCGCACAGTCGGGCACGCGTTTGCGTAGCGTCTTGGCAAGCGCCACGGACTGATCACGCGAGTTGACGTAGATGACGGTCTTCTCCCCCGTCGCGACGATGGACACCAGGCGGTTTTCGCGGCTCGCAAGATCGCGGTCGTCCTCGAGCTGCAAGTTCTCACGCACGGTCTCGTCGACCACCGTACGGGTAATCGGCAACACGCGGGCGAGCTCGGCCACAACCGGAGCCGTCGCGGTGGCCGTCGCCGCCATAACGACCGGATCGCCCAGGGCCTTGAGGATGTCGGGCATGTCGAGGTATGCGCTACGGTCGCCGCCCTTGGCAAGACCGGCATGATGCGCCTCATCGATAACGACAAAACCGATGCGCCCCGAACGCGCAAAGCGGTCGCGGTGAATAGACAGGAACTCAGGCGTCGTGAGCACGATGCCGGTGCGGCCCGAAGCCAGGCCGGCAAACACGTCATCGCGCGCTGCCTCCACGGTCTCGCCGGTCAGCACGCCCACGCCAATCCCGAGCGCAGCCATCGTCGATGAAAGATGATAGGCCTGGTCGGCAACGAGCGCGCGCAGCGGATAGACAAAGATGCTCGCACGCCCTCGAAGGACCGCCTCGCGCGCGGCGTGCACATGGAAGATGAGCGACTTGCCACGTCCCGTCCCCATAACGGCCAAAACACTCTGGTGGTCGGCGAGCGCATCGAGCGCCTCGACCTGCGCGCGGTGCGGCTGGTTCGAGCCAATAAAGCTATGGATAAGCGAGCGCGTCAGCTCGGTATAGGAAAGCTGGGCGAGCGTTTGGCGCTTGCGGGACTCCAGACGAAGACCGGCGTCCGCAGGCTCCACGCCGCGGCGAAGCTCACATGCCGGGTCGTCAACGCTGGGCGCCGTGGTATCGCGGACCAAGACATCCTTGATCATGAGCTTTGGCTTTACGCGACCTTGCCAATGCTCGGCCACGGCTTCGAACACCAAGTCGACGGCGCTATCGCAATTGATGAGCTTATCGATCTGCGGCACGCGGAACATAATGGCCGGCACACTCGCGGCGCCATCGGTCGCCACGAAGCGCATGTGCTCGCCGGTTTTGCCCACCACGGCGCGATCGCACATTGTCACGCCCTCGGCGGCCAGAAGCGGCACCTTATTGCCCTGGCCAAACGGCTCAAGACGGGAAATTTGCTCGATGGTCTCGATATTTAGCTCGGAGAGGTCAACGGTGGCGGCAACCTCGTCAGTGTCCTCAAAGTCATCGGCGGGAAGCTCCGATAGCACGGCCGAAAGGCGACGGCGGAACTCATCGAGCTTGGATGCCTCGATGGTCACACCCACCGCACCGGCATGCCCGCCGCGGCGAATCAGCAGGTCGGAGCAACGCTCGACGGCGTCGAACAGGTTGACCTTGCCCACCGAGCGGCCCGATCCGCGTGCAACGCCGTCCTCAATCGAGAAGAGCAGCGCCGGCACGTGATAGCGATTGGTCAGGCGGCTCGCCACGATGCCCTTGACGCCCTCGTGCCAGCCCTCGCCGCCCACGACGATTGCGCGCCCGCCGTCATAAGTCTCCTCGACCTTCGCCATGGCATCGCGCGTAAGCTCGGCCTCGATCTCGCGGCGTTGGCGATTGATTTCCTCGAGCTCGGCTGCCAGTGCACTTGCCTCGATAGGATCGCGGGCAAGCAGCAGGTCGAGCGCCAGCTTGGGATCAGCCATGCGGCCGGCAGCATTCAGACGAGGGATGAGCGAAAACGACAGGCCGTCGGCCGTAATGGTAGAAAGGTCGGCCTTGGCAAGTGCGGCAAGCGCGATATAGCCAGGACGGGCCGTCACGCGCATCTGCTGGATGCCCTCGGCGACCAGTGCGCGATTCTCGGGCGTGAGCGGCATCATGTCGGACACGGTGCCCAGCGCCGCGACCTCGATCAGCGAACGCCAATACGACGGCTTGCCCAAACGCTCGCCCAGGACCTGCACCAGCTTGAGCGCCACGCCGGCACCGGCGAGCTCGCGCGAGGGACCCTCGTCCTCGAGCTTGGGGTCGGTCAGGGGCACGCCCTGCGGCACCTGGTCGGACGGCTCGTGATGGTCCGTGACCACCAAATCGATCCCCAGGCTCTCCAGATAGGAGACCTCCTCCTTGGCGGCAATACCGTTATCGACGGTCACGATCAGGTTGGGTTGGGCGAGCTCGTTGACGCGGTCGAGCGCCGCACGCGACAGGCCGTAGCCCTCGTCAAAGCGATGCGGAATAAACGGCGTGACGTTGGCGCCAAACGAACGTAGCGCCTCGGTCAACAGACAAGTCGACGTAATGCCGTCGACGTCAAAATCGCCAAAGACGGCGATGCACTCGTGGCTGCGAATAGCACGCTCAACGCGGTCAGCGACGACCGCCATGCCCGGAATAACGAGCGGGTCCGCCCAGTCGCGATCGAGCGAAGGCGTCAAAAACAGCTGGCCTTCCTCGATGGATGTAATGCCGTGCGCAACCATAATGCGCGCCACCAGCCCGGGTATGCCCAGGCCAGCCGAAAGCTCCTTTTCGAGCTCGGGGTTTTGCCGAGCGACCGCCCAGCGATGCGTCGTCTTAAGCGATGACATAGGCGCCCACCCCCGATAGGGGCAGGTCGCCGCGATACCTCTCACGGTTCATAGCGATGAGTCCTCTGTGTATGCCCGCTTCGGCAGGCAGATCTGTTGAACGGATTTATTATACCGTGCGGCACGGACGCACAACGTCCAGCACGCCGCGGTTTCGATAAACGAGGGCGGTAATAGCCTCGAAATATTCGAGCGTTTCTGACGCACAGACGCATGCGAGCGTCTAGCATATCCATTCAAAACGAATTCACGAGCAAAGGGAGTCACAAGAGCATATGAAGCAATGGGTTGGACTGGGCAAGTTTCTCGCGGGGCACATGCAGGTCATCGTTCCGATTTGCGTGACGCTCGGCGTGCTCTTTCCCCAGCAGATCGGCGTGCTCAAGCCCATCGTTCCCGCCCTGTTTGCCTTTATGACGTTCCAAGGTGCGCTCAGCAACACCTTTCACCAGGTGGCCGAGGCGTTCCGCCGTCCCCTACATTTGATTTTGGCGTTATTTGTCTCGGCCGTGCTCATCCCCATCGCGGCGTATGCCATGAGCTCACTGTTCTTTGGTTCCAACCCAAACCTTGTCTGCGGCATCGTGCTCGAGTACAGCGTACCCGTGGCAGTCACCGCCTTTATGTGGATTAGCATGTTCGGCGGCAACGGCCCGCTCGCGCTCACCATTATCCTGACGTCCTCGGCCATCTCGCCCGTCACGATTCCGCTCACGCTTAAGCTCCTGCTGGGTGCCACCGTTGCAATCGATGTTCCGAGCATGATGCAGAACATGGCCTTTATGATCGCCATCCCCGCCGTGCTCGGCATCGTGATCAACGAGCTCACGCGCGGCTGGGGACACGAGAAACTCTCCCCCGCGCTTTCGCCCGCCTGCAAGTTCATGATGATGGGCGTCATCGCGTCCAACTCCACCGCCATGAGTGAGTATGTACTGCACATGAACGCACAGCGCTTGGAAGTCGCCCTCTTTATTTTGGTCTTCGCCATCAGCGGCTTTGTCGTCGGTTTTCTGGTCGCCCGCGCGCTGCATCTGCCATATAGCGAGACGACTACCATGCGCTTTACCTGCGGCATGCGTAACATCTCTTCGGGCGCCGTCATCGCCACGCAGTACTTTCCCGGCGAAGTCGTGTTTCCCGTCATGTGCGGGACGCTGTTTCAGCAGGTACTGGCCTCGATTATCGGGCATCTCTTTGAGCGCCTAACCGGCGAGGAGCGCGCCGCCCAGCGCAAGCGCGTCGAGGCCGGCCGCGACGCCATGGCACGCTAGTTTGTCCGCTTTGTTCGAGCGCTCCCCTTGTTACTCAAGCGCCATGGGATGAACACGCAGCCAGCGCGGGCTACGCCTCCAGCGGCACGATCTTGGTGCCATGCAGCTCGGAGACGCCAAGCGCCGCCGCCACGGCATCGCGGTTGGCCGTGGTAATGCCGCCGCCGGGAAGGATGGTCAGGCGCCCGGCCGCATACTCGACAAGGCGCGACAGGTGCTCCAGGTTGTCCTCGATCGCCGTGCCAGCGGCGCCGCCGTGCGTCAGGATGCGCGTAACGCCGCAATCAACAAGCGTATCGAGTGCGTCGAGCTGAGCCTCGGGGGAAAGCTGGTCAAATGCCATATGGAAGGTGATGTCGACGGGATCGCGCTTGCACTCCTCGGCTGCACATCCCGCAGCCATCACCAAGGCACCGAGTGTGAGCTCGTCGAGCGCCCATCCGCCAGCACAGCGCTTGCAGCAGCCAAAGACGAGGCCGTCGACACCGGCACTTACGGCAAGGCCCAGGTCCATCTCCATCATGCGCAGCTCGTCTTGGTTGTACTGGAAGTCGCCGCCGCGCGGACGAATCATGCACATCACGCGTGCATCGTGCTCGTGAGCATAGTTGACCGTAGCGCTGATAACGCCGGCGGAAGGCGTGGTGCCGCCAACGGCCAAGTTGTCGCACAGCTCAATGCGAACCGCACCGGCCTCGATAGCCGCCGGTACCCGCCCAAAGTTCTCGGCGCAAAACTCGTACAGCATAGATAGCCCCCAGAAGACATTTCTATTTCCACACGGCATTGTCGCACGTTAAATAGCAACCCGCACAATGGAACAAAACCTTGACAAGGAGTGTCCCAAAGTGCCGGCACATAAGGAACGTCCCCAGGTGCCACCTTGAGCGATGGGCACTCATTTAAGTACGTCCCCAATGAGTACCCGCAGGGGACAGACAGACCGGACTCCCTATACGACAACTGTTGACATCATATACTATGTGTCATATAGTAGGTGTTACACAGTATATTACGAAAGGAGGTGTGCGGATGGAGGCACAGATGAAGCGCGGCTTCCTCGAGGCCTGCGTGCTCGCGGCCGTCTCGGGCGAGGAATCCTACGGCTATCAGATCGTGAAGGACGTGCCCGCGAGTATGGGGCTCACGGAATCCACGCTCTATCCGTTGCTCAAGCGCCTGGAGAAGGCGGGCTGCATCACCGCGCGCTCCGCCGAACACAACGGGCGGCTGCGGAGGTACTACCGCATCACGGACGCCGGGCGCGAGCGTATCGCCGAGTTCCTCGCCGAATGGCCATCCGTGCAGGAGATCTACCGTTACGTGGAGGGGGCGCACCATGACGCGCGATGAGTTCTTGAACCGGCTGGGCGAGCTTCTGGCCTGCCTGCCGGCAGATCAGGTAAAGGAAACGCAGGAGTTCTACGCGGAGGCCATCGCCGACCGTATGGAGGACGGCATGACGGAGGCCGAGGCTGTGGCCGCCATGGGCACGCCCGGTGAGGTCGCCGAGGCAACGCTCGACGAACTGCCCGCCGTGCCGCGCGCGATCGCGAGGACCAAGCGCAAGAGCACGGCACTTCTATGGGCGCTCGCCATCGTGGGCTCTCCGGTATGGATTCCGCTGCTGCTCGCGTTCGTCGCCGTTGCCGTTGCAGTCTACATCTGTATTTGGGTTCTTGCACTCTGTGTGTGGATCGTGGCCGCGGCATTCGGGGGCGCGGGCCTGGTAGGGCTCCTGTTCGCCGTGGACGGCATCATTATCGGGCATGTTCCGTACGTTTTGGCCTCGATGGGAATGGGATTCGCTTCCATCGGTGTGGCGCTCCTCACGGGAGCAGGCGCCTGGACGGCGTCCAAGCAGATCGCGCGCCTCTCTGCCCTTTGGGCGAAGAAAGCCGTTTCGCCCTTCTGGAAAGATCGAGGCAATAAGAGCCGCATGGGCGCTGAAGCGGCGCCGCTCACGGCATAGGAAGGAGTGCAAACATGTCCAGCGTAAAAAAGATTTACCTTGCCGTAGCGGGTGGGCTTGTTGCCACGGGGCTCGTCCTGGCTGCTATCGGATTTGTGGCCTCCGGCTTTAACCTCGCTGTGTTCAACACGCAGATCGACCTGCGCGATGACACCATCATTCTGGGTGGTGTTGAAATGGACGACCCGACAGGGCTTCCACTCATCGAGCAGCTTGCCGAGGTTGGCGAGATCCATATTGGATCTGCAACGGCTGGTTCGTCTTCTACTCGCAAATGATCGAGCTCGTAGCAGCCATCCCCCTTCGGGCACACCACGACGGGCGTGAGCACGCCGCACTCGGAGCCTTTTGACCTAGTCATTGGGGACGTTCTTAAACGGCTAGTCATTCAAGAACGTCCCCAATGACTACCCCCAACGTCGATGTTTTGGCAACGACAGCGAAAACCCGCCAGAGCGAGCAAGGTGCCTTGAAACAAGGCGGCATTGACCTTCTGGTCATGCCGCCGACCTTGAAACGCAGATTGCCGCTCTGGCGGGCTTGCAGCGTCGAGCCGTTACGCGGTTTGGTAAAACCGCGTAACTAGTTAGCCGCCCAGGTAAGCTTTGCGGACGTTATCGTCGTGCAGGAGCTCTTGGCCCGTGCCGGTCATGGTAATCTTGCCGGTCTCGAGCACGTAGCCGCGTGTGGCGATCGAGAGCGCCATCTGCGCGTTCTGCTCGACCAGAAGCACCGTGGTGCCGGCCTTGTGCAGGTCCTCGACAATCTGGAAGATCTGCTCAATCAGAATCGGCGCCAGGCCCATGGAAGGCTCGTCGAGCATGAGCAGCTTGGGGTTACTCATAAGGGCGCGACCCATAACGAGCATCTGCTGCTCGCCGCCCGAAAGGGTGCCGGCGACTTGGCGACGGCGCTCCTTAAGGCGCGGGAACTGCTCGTAGACGCGCTCAAGGCCCGGAGCCACCGTGGACTTGGGCTGCGTATAGGCGCCCATTTCCAGGTTCTCCTCGACCGTCATCTGCAAAAAGGCGCGACGGCCCTCGGGGACCTGAGCCAGGCCCTTGCCCACCAGCTTGTCAGCCGGCGTATGGGTAATGTCCTCGCCCATAAACTTGATGGAGCCGGTCTTGGAGCGCAGCAGGCCCGAGACGGTCTTAAGCGTTGTAGACTTGCCGGCACCGTTCGCGCCGATCAAGGCCACGATCTCACCCTCGTTGACGTTAAAGGAGATGTCCTTGATGGCGTGTATGGCGCCGTACCAGACGTTGATGTTGTAGACGGAAAGCATCGGCTCTGCCATTTAGTTCTCCCCCTTATCCTGCTTGCCCAGATATGCCTCGATAACAGCGTCGTTGTTCTGGATTTCCTCTGCCGTGCCCTTGGCGATGACCTTACCAAAGTTGAGCACGCAGATGCCCTCGCAGATGTTCATGACGAGCGACATGTCGTGCTCGATAAGCATGATGGCAATGCCAAAGGTGTCGCGAATCTTTACGATGTTCGCCATGAGCTCCGCGGTCTCGGACGGATTCATGCCGGCGGCAGGCTCGTCAAGCAGCAGCAACTTAGGGTTGGTGGCAAGCGCACGAACAATCTCCAGACGACGCTGGGCGCCATAAGGCAGCGAACCGGCCTGCTCATTTGCCAGATGCTCCATATCAAAGATGGAGAGCAGCTCCATGGCGCGCTCATGGGCGGCCTTCTCGTGCTTCCAATACGTCGGCAGACGCAGCACGCCCTCAAAACCGGAGTAGCGCTCCTGGTTGTGCAGACCGACCTTAACGTTGTCCTCCACCGTCATAGTGTTGAACAGGCGGATGTTTTGGAAAGTACGGGCGATGCCCATGCGGTTGACCTGATAGACCGACTTGCCCGAGGTGTCCTCACCGTCGAGCAGGATGGTGCCGTGCGTGGGCTGGTACACCTTGGTAAGCAGGTTGAATACCGTGGTCTTACCGGCGCCGTTGGGGCCGATCAGACCGGCGATCTCGGTCTTGCCGATAGTCAGGCTAAAGTCGTCGACTGCCTTAAGACCACCGAACTCAATGCCCAGGTGGATGCACTCGAGCGCCGGGCGCTGGCCCAGATCGCGATCGGGAACGATGGCGCCAGAAGGATACGGGACCATCTTGCCCTTGTTGAACTCAAATTTACTGGGCATCGGCTGCCACCTCCTTCTTGGAAGCAAAACGGTCCTTGACGCGACCGAAGAACGCCTTAAGCTGCGGGTTGTTAGTAAAGATCATGACCAGGATCAGCACGATGGCGTAGATGAGCATGCGGTAGTCCGAGAACTGACGGAGCAGCTCGGGGAGCACCGTAAGCAGTGCGGCCGCGATGACGGAACCGCGCATGTTGCCCAGACCGCCCAGGACCACGAACACCAGGATGAGGATCGACGTGTTGAAGTCGAACTTGGTGGCGGAAAGCTGCGAGAAGTTACCGCCGAAGAGAGCTCCGGCAGCACCGGCGAGGGCAGCGGAAACCACGAAGGCGATCATGCGGTACTCGGTGACGGAGATGCCTACGGACTCGGCTGCAATCTTGTTATCGCGCACGGCCATAATGGCACGGCCGGTACGGCTGCGCACCAGGTTGAGTACAATCACGAGCGCGACCATAACCAGGATGGCGCCGGCAAGGAAGGTCGAATAGGTCGACACGCCCGATGCGCCCTGGGCACCCTTGATGATGGCGGTGCCGTCCTCGAGCAGGTGCAGGTCGTCGATCGTGGAGTTACCCGTGATGTTAAAGATAACATGCAGGCCGCGGGAGTCGACGCCCACGATAAGACAGGTGACGATCTCTTTGATGATCTCGCCAAAAGCCAGGGTCACGATGGCCAGGTAGTCACCGCTCAGGCGCAGAACCGGGATGCCAATCAGGAAGCCCAAGATGGCAGCGGCGATAGCGCCGACCACAATGCTGATGATCAGGCGCATCGGATCGGACGGAACGGCGCTCTCCAGCGCGACGGCGGTAACGATGCCCGTATAGGCGCCGACACTCATAAAGCCCGCGTGGCCCAGCGACAAGTCGCCCGCGATGCCGACAACGAGGTTGAGCGAGATGGCCATAACGATGTAGGCCGTGATGGGAACCAGCTGACCGGCGATCATGCGCGGGATCATATGGTTGGACTGCATAAAGAACACGATGGCGAATGCCACGATGCACATGGCGTACGTGACAAAGTCGTGACGCGTCTGCTTGTCTTTAAGGAACTTCATAGCGCTCACCTACACCTTCTCGGGGACGTACTTGCCCAAGAGGCCGGCAGGCTTGACGAGCAGGACGACAATCAGAACACCAAAGACGATGGAGTTGGCAAGACTCGTGGAAATGTAGGCCTGAGCCATCGCCTCGATGATGCCGATGAGAATGCCGCCGACAAAGGCACCGGGAATGGAGCCGATGCCGCCGAAGACAGCAGCGTCGAAAGCCTTGATGCCGGGCATGGCGCCCGTGGTGGGCTGCAGGACCGGCGAGTAGGAGCACAGGAGCACGCCGGCGATAGCGGCAAGCGCCGAGCCGATGGCAAACGTCATCGAGATGGTGCGGTTAACGTTGATGCCCATGAGCTGAGCGGCGGCCTTGTCCTCGGACACGGCACGCATGGCCTTGCCCATCTTGGTCTTACCTGTAAAGAACATCAGACCGGCCATGATGACCAGGCAGGCGAGGATGGTGACGAGCGATACGGCGCTCACGTTGTACTTGGCCAAGAACTCCGGCACCGGGAAGGTGACGAGCGAAGTAAAGTTCTTGGGCGTGGCGCCCCACAGGAGCTGCGCGGCATTCTGCAGGAAGTAGGACACGCCGATGGCCGTGATCAGAACGGCCAGCGGGCCCGCCTGACGCAGCGGCTTGTATGCCAGGCCCTCGATGAGAACACCGAGAACGGTACAGACCACACAAGAGAGAATTACAGATGCCCAGCCCGGGAGGCCGAGATACGACGTGGCACAGAACGAGACATAGGCACCGACCATGATGACGTCGCCGTGAGCGAAGTTCAGCATCTTGGCGATGCCATAGACCATGGTGTAGCCCAACGCGATGATGGCGTAGACGCTGCCCATGGACAGGCCGTTGACCAGGTATTGGATAAAGACCGTCATGTTCCACATCCCCCTTTCGAATAGGTTTCCAGTTAATGTATGAAACAGGGACGTTACACTGTCCCTAGATACCAAGCAAGCAGGGAAGGCCAAAACCTCCCCTGCTTGGGATCAAAACCGCTCTATGTAAGGCGGTCTATTAGGCCTGTACGTACTTGCCATCGGTGATGACGTACGCCGTGGGGTCCTTCTGGACCTGGCCCTTATCGTTCCAGGTGAGCTTGCCGGTCAGACCGTCAACGGTAATCTTGAGCATAGCCTTGGGCAGCTTCTCGGCGACCTCGGTCGGGTCGGCGTCGACACCAAGACCGGCCTCCTTGAGGGCCTCGGCCACCGCGTGCACGCCGTCGTAGGCGTCGGCGGCAAACTGGTCGGGAGTATCGCCGTACTTATCCTTGTAAGCGTTGACGAAGTCGGCGTTCTTCTCGTCGTCGGCGGAGAACGGGGTCATGAGCAGCAGACCCTCGGCAAGAGAGGTGTCGAAGCCCTCAACGCCCAGGATGCCGTCCATGCCGTCGCAGCCCATCATCTTGACGTCGTAGCCCATGTCCTTGGCATTCTTGAGCAGGACGGACGCCGGCGTGTAGTAGATCGGCGCAAAGATCATGGTGGCGCCGGCCTGCTTGGCCTTGGTCAGCTGGTTGGTAAAGCTCGTGGCGGAGTCGTCCTTAAAGGTCTCCTCGTCAACAACCTCGAGCTTGGACTCAGCGGCCTGGGCCTTAAAGGAATCCGCGATGCCCGAAGAATAGGCGTCGCCGGAGTTATAGAACAGCACGAACTTCTCGTCCGCATACTTCTGCGCCAGGAACTTGGCAGCGTTGACACCCTGGTTGGGGTCGGTGAAGCAAACCTGGAAGACGCAATCCTTGCCGTCGGTGACGTCCTCGGAGGACGCGGACGGGGTGATCATGAATGTCTTGGGGTCGTTACCGCACTCGGCGGCAACGGCAACCGACGCACCCGTGGTGGTCGGACCGACGAGGGCCTGCATGCCCCAGTCGAGCAGGGTGTTGAAGGCGTTGACGGCCTTCTCGCCATCGGCCTGGTCATCCTCGGCCTTGCTGGCAAGCGGCAGCTCCTTGGTCGAGAAATCCTTGCAGCCAAGCTCGACACCCTGGGTAACGGACTTGCCGTAGGACGCGTTGGCGCCGGTCAGCGGGCCGATAGTGCCGATCTTAAACGAAGCGTCGCTCGAAGCGGAACCGCTGTCGCCGCCGCTGGAGGAGCAGCCAGCTAGAATGGACATCGCCCCCAGACCTGCTGCGCTCGCGATAACGCTCCTGCGATTCATAACAGGGTTCAATGACTTACCGGTGAGGCTCGACATGCGGCTCTCCTCTCAAATCTCGTCGGGTTTTGGTTACCCGACAGGCCATCCTTCGCCGTGTTCGGCGTTCGCAAAATAGTAGACGCTTTAGTTGAGAAAAGTGGCGATTATTTCAACTTTTCTTTTGTTTTGTCCGTTTATCCATAGTTATGCGTATTTCTATTAGTTTATGCAGTTTAGCCACTTTATTGTGTAAAAGTAATGTTTCCATTCTGTTACAAGCGTCCCTGCCCTGATTAAAACGGCCTCACCGGTAGCGCTTTATGCGCACTTAGGCGGCGATGTACTTGCCGTCCTGGATCACATAGGCTGTAGCGGGCTTCTCGACTTGGCCCTCGTCGTTCCACGTGAGCTCGCCCGTCAGACCCTCGATCTTGATCTTGCGCATGGCCTTGGCAAGATCGCCGGCAATGTCGGCGCCGTCGGCCGTAATGTCGATGTTTGCCTTATCGATAGCCTCGACAATCGCATGGACGCAGTCATAGGCATCGGCGGCAAACTGGTTGGGCGTCTCGTCGTAGGCGTCCTTATATGCCTTGACGAAGTCGGCGCTCTTCTCATCGTCGGCAGAGAACGGGGTCATGAGCAGCACACCCTCGGCAAGAGAGGTGTCGAAGCCCTCAACGGAGAGCAGGCCGTCCATGCCGTCGGTACCCATGAGGGTCATGTCGTATCCCATGTCCTTGGCGTTCTTGAGCAAAACGGACGCCGGCGTGTAGTAGATCGGCGCAAAGATGAGCGTGGCGCCGGCCTCCTTGGCCTTGGTGAGCTGGTTGGTAAAGCTCGTGGAGGAGTCGTCCTTAAAGGTCTCGGTATCGACGATATCAAGTTTGGACTCCTTGGCCTGCTCGGCAAAGGCATCGGCAACACCCGAGCTGTACGTATCGCCGGAGTTGTAGAACAGGGCGATCTTGGCGTCTGCATACTTCTCGGCCAAAAACTTGGCAGCACTCGCGCCCATGGTGGGGTCGGTAAAGCAAACCTGGAAAACCGTGGTCTTGTCCTTGGTGACGTCGAGGGACGAAGCAGAGGGCGTGACCATGAGCATATCGTCGGCGATCTCGCCCGAGACAGCGACGGCGGCACCAGTCGTGACGGGGCCGACGAGCGCCTGCATGCCCCAGTCGCACAGGGTATTGAAGGCGTTGATAGCCTTCTCGCCGTCGGCGACGTCATCCTCGGACTTAAGCGAGAGCTTGAGATCCTTGGTCGAGAAATCCTTGGCGGCAAGCTTGGCACCCTTCTCGGCCGAAACGCCATAGGTTGCCGCGGCGCCGGTCAGAGGGCCGATGACACCGATCTTGAAGGTCTTGCCGTCATCGGCGGAGCCGCCGTCCGAGCCACCCGACGAGCAACCAGCGAGTGCGGCGGTGCTGCCGAACGCCGCAGCGCCGGCGAGAAAGTTCCTACGGCTGAGCGTGCTGTTGATGTTGAACATGGTGTCCCCCTTTTTCGCTGGCCGCGGTGCGGCCGTCTTGCGGTACGGGGCAAACCTTATGGCGCAAACGTTGACAGTTTGTTACGGAGTTCCGTTTGTAGCGAGCATGTTTCCAATGTTTCCGCAGCGTTTCGGGGGTGCCGTTTTGTGCGACTCCTGTTGCCTGGCGAGCACGCGCCCTCGGTTCACGCTAGAATGCACTCAACCTTTAAGCGGTTAATCCATCCATAAGATGCACGAAGGAGCTATCTATGAGCGAACCCCTGCGCACCGTGAACGTCGGTCTGATCGGTCTGGGAACCGTCGGCGGCGGCGTGGCCCGTCTGATCAAGAGCCACCACGATGAGTACCTGGCAGCCTACGGCATCGACCTTAAGCTGACCCGCGCCTGCGCGCTTGCTTGGGAGCAGGCCGAGGCGGCAGGCATTGAGCGCGAGGCCTTTACGAGCGACTGGCACGATGTCGTCACCGACCCCGCCGTCGACATCGTCGTCGAGCTGATTGGCGGCGAGCATCCCGCAACCGAGATCTTCACCACTGCCTTCGAGAACGGCAAGCATGTCGTCTCCGCCAACAAGGCCCTGCTGGGCCGCCGTGTCGAGACGCTTGCCGAGAAGGCGCGTGCGTGCGGCGTGCAGATTAAGTGCGAGGCCAGCTGCGGTGGCGGCATCCCCATTGTCAGCACACTCGAGCACGACCTGGTGGGTAACAAGATCCTGACCATCGCCGGCATCCTCAACGGCACCACCAACTACATCCTGTCGCGCATGGACGCCGAGGGCGCCGATTACGCTGACGTGCTCGCCGACGCACAGGCTAAGGGCTATGCCGAGGCCGACCCGTCCGCCGACGTCGACGGCTTCGATGCCGCCAGCAAGACGGCAATCCTCGCCTCCATCGGCTTTGGCACCCGCGTGACCACCGATGATGTGTACCAGCAGGGTATCCGTACCATCGGCGCCGAGGACATCGCCCAGGCCCGCGAGCTCGGCTACACCATCAAGCTGCTGGG
Source organism: Collinsella sp. AM44-11 (assembly GCF_003467145.1). Taxonomy (NCBI): domain Bacteria; kingdom Bacillati; phylum Actinomycetota; class Coriobacteriia; order Coriobacteriales; family Coriobacteriaceae; genus Collinsella; species Collinsella sp. AM44-11. Next base: position 123,268 of record NZ_QSFE01000006.1, on the reverse strand, counting down.
CATCGCCCGCAACACCGACGCCGGCGTCGACGTCCGCGTGCATCCCACGCTCATCCCCGCCGACCACATGCTTGCCAAGGTCAACGGCGCCATGAACGCTGTCTACGTGGTAGGCGACGCCGTGGGCGAGACCATGTTCTACGGCGCGGGCGCAGGCTCCTTCCCCACCGCAAGCGCCGTCGTGGGCGATATTCTGTCGCTCTCCGAGCAGATCAGCCGCGGCGTGGCCCCGCTGCCCGAGATCGAGCCCTACGGTCACAACCTCGCCTTTAAGCCCATGGACGAGCTCCAGACCAAGTACTATGTGCGCCTGAAGGTCGCCGACCGCGTGGGCGCCCTGTCCGAGACGGTCGACATCTTTGCCAAGCACAACATCTCGATCTCGCTCATCAACCAGGTCGAGGACGGCAAGTCGGGCGTCAGCGATGCCTGCTCGGTCATCTTCCTGACGCACCGCGCGCTCGAGAAGGACGTCCAGGCTGCCGCCGCCGAGCTTGCCAGCGTCGACTGCGTGGCCGAGGTCGCCAACGTCCTGCGCATCGAGGACGTCGAGGCCTGGTCCGAAGGCGTTATGGCCAACTAGTCCAACGCTCGCCCAGCAATACGCGCCTTGAGGGCTCCCGTCCGATGTGGGACGGGAGCCCTTTTGTCTCCTGCCCCAAGCACAACGGCAGAGTATATTTGCGCGAGCCGCTCATCGGTAACGCGGGCTACCGTTCACCGATATGCAAACGCGACCGATTCCGGCTACCGCTACGCTGTGCTGCGAATGTCCGCCCGCGATGAGAGGAAGCACCATGTTGCTCGAGGGCAAGAAAGCAATCATCACCGGAGGCACGCGCGGTATCGGCTATGCCATCGCCTGCCGTTTTATCGAGGAAGGCGCTGCCGTCACCGTCTTTGGCTCGCGCCAGGAGACTGCCGACGCGGCCGTTGAGAAGCTGGCAGCCGCCTATCCCGACGCCAAGGTCTGGGGCCGCTCCTGCGACCTCACCTCGCTCGAGGCCGTGACCGGGGCCTTTACCCAGGCTGCAGCCGACATGGGCGGCTTGGACACGGTCATCAACAATGCCGGCATCTCCCAGCGCTCACCCCTTTTGGACTACACGGCCGAGGAGTTCGCCAAGGTTATGGACCTCAACGTCGTCGCCGTCTTTAATGGCCACCAGGCTGCCGCCAAGATCATGACCGAAGCCGGCCACGGCGGCACCATCACCACCACGAGCTCGATGGTCGCTAAGTACGGTCAGCCCTCCGGCGTTGGCTATCCCACGTCCAAGTTCGCCGTCAACGGCATGGTCCAGTCGCTCTCGCGCGAGCTCGCCCCCATGGGTATTCGCGTCAATGCCGTCGCGCCTGGCGTAACCAAGACCGATATGGTCGCCAACCTGCCCGAAGAGGTTATTAAGCCCATCATCGCCACCATTCCGCTGGGTCGCATGGGCGAGCCCGAGGACGTTGCCAACGCCTTCGTTTTCCTGGCGAGCGACATGTCCTCCTATGTCACGGGCGCCATCCTCCCCGTCGACGGAGCAGCCCGCTCTTAAGGGACCACAAGCCTCAGCTCCCAGCCTCAACATAGCTCAACAAAGAGGGCGCGCTGCCTGCATCAACCGCAGGCAGCGCGCCTTCTTCTGTTATGAAAGGGAAACTATGTCCCAGTATTTCGGATCAGAGCGGGGCCCGGTCCCCCCAGGACCTCCTTGCGGAAACTGCGTCCCGTTTTGAAGGCATATTCTGGGAAGTGGTTTCTGCAACGGGCCTCTCGCGGAAACTGCATCCCACTCTGAGCGCCCATTCCGGGACACAGCTTCCCAACGGCCCCCGTTCCGGAAACCACATCCCGTTCCGAGCCTTCAAAGCGGGACGCGGCTTCCCCGAGAAAGAATCGACTACTTACCGTCGTCGTCTTCGGCTTCTTCGCGCGCATAGAGCTCCAGCATGCGGCGGCGGTATTCGCGCACAGCGAGCTTGGCGCGCTCCAGGCGGCGGCGCTCACGCGGAGTCAGCTCGGACGGGTCGACCTCGTCTCCATAGGTCTTATCGGCAAGCAGGTGCGCCGCGTCCACGATGCGGGCATCGATGTGGCCGCTCGCTGCCTCGGCGGAAAGACGCTCGGCAATCGTATCGAGCGTAGGCAGGCCCTCGAATACGCGACCATGGCCATGCGAGGTCAGCAGCTCGTGCTCGCGCGCGAGCAAGCTCGCTAGGTCGTGGTGGGCGCGCAAGATGTCGAGCGCATCGGATGGATGCTCGGCAACCTCTGCCACGGCGGCGACCGGTGCGGCATCCACCACGCGGTAGAAGAGCTGCGCGAGCAATGGCATCAAGAACACCGTGATGGCACCGGCGGCAACCATGACCGACGCGATGTCTTGCGACAGCGCGCCCGCGTTGACGGCAACGCTCGTCACGGCAACGATGATCGGCAGCGCCGTGGTGCAGTAGAGCGCCACGGTAATGCGGCCATACGCCGAAACGTCGCGCGTCGCGGGACAAATGCTCATAGAGACAAGGATCGGCACAGCGCGAATGATCAACAACGCCACGATAAAGCCCGCGAGCAAGCCCGGGCGCGACGCCACGGCCGTCAGATCGATCTTTGCGCCCGATACGGTAAAGAACACCGGAATCAAAAAACCGTAGGCCAGACCGTCGAGCTTGGTCTCGAGCGTATGGTTGCCCTCGGGGATGATATAGCGCAGGACAAAGCCGGCGGCAAAAGAACCCAACACGATGTCGAGATCAAAGACAGCCGAGAATGCCACGAGCGTGACCAGGATGAGCACCGTCAGGCGCACGAAGGTCTGCGACGTGGTATCGGCGCGCTCCTCAACAAATGCAAAGAAGCGGCTGCCGACGCGCTTGGAGCGGCTCGGGACCACGGCCAGCAACACGCAAACCACCGCAAACAAGCCAAGGATAACGAGCGTTTGGATACCAGTGCGGGCAGACAACAGCACCGACATGGCGAGCACGGGACCGAGCTCGCCCCAAGTGCCATACGCGAGAATCGAGTCGCCCACGCGCGTGCCGGTGAGCGAGCGCTCACGCATGATGGGCACAAGCGTACCGAGCGCCGTCGAAGTGAGGGCAAGCGTCACGGCGATACCGTCGAAATGACTGACTGAGAACCACGGGGTAAAGCGCACGGCAAGCCAGGCGATACCAAACGTGACGACCCACGTCGCCAAGCCGTAGCGCCCCTCGACGCCTGTGATGCTCTTGGGGTCGATCTCAAAGCCGGCAAGCAGGAACAAAAAGGCCAGGCCCAGCTCGGACACAAGCGAGACCTCAGCATCTACATGGATGACGCCGAGCATATGGGGTCCCAGTACCGCGCCGAGCACGAGCAAAAAGACCGTCTCGGGAACGGGTTTTCCGGGAATCGCCGAGGCGATAAAAGGACTCGCAAAGGCCACGAGTGCGATGATGGCGAGCGAAACGAATGCCATGTGATGCCTTTCTCTTGTTTGCGCTTCACTGTAGCACCCTCGCCGTCCTCAACGCGCCGCGAGCTGTCGTATCATAGTGAGGTTTACAAACATGTGGCTCAAGGCGACCGCAGGGCAGACCCCGCAAACCGACCGCTGCCGCATACCGTACCGTACGCCCAACCGATCAGGAAGGCAGGAACCAATGGTCTCTCGTATCTACGTGGAGAAGAAACCCGGGTTCGACGTCGAGGCTCAGCAGCTCAAGGGCGAGCTGACCGAGATTCTCGGCATCAAGGGCATCGAGGCCCTGAGGATCATCAACCGCTACGACGTCGAGGGCATCGATGAGGAGCTGTTCCGCTCCTGCGTGCCGACCGTCTTTAGCGAGCCCCAGGTCGATGTGACCTACGACGAGCTCCCCGCAAGCGATGGCGCCGTCTTTGCCGTCGAATTCCTGCCTGGCCAGTTTGACCAGCGCGCCGACTCCGCCAGCGAGTGCGTGCAGCTCATCAGCCAGGGCGAGCGCCCCGCCGTGCGCTCCGCCAAGGTCTATATGATCTCGGGCGCTCTGGACGAGGCCGCCATTGATGCCATCAAGCACTACGTGGTGAACCCCGTCGAGGCGCGCATCGCCTCGCTCGACCTGCCCGAGACGCTGTACATGGAGACCCCCGAGCCCCAGCCCGTCGAGGTGCTCGACGGTTTCCGCGAGCTCGACGAAGCCGGCCTTGCCGCCTTTATTTCCGAGCGCGGCCTTGCCATGGACGAGGCGGACATCGCCTTCTGCCAGCAGTACTTCCGCGATGAGGATCGCGACCCCACCATCACCGAGATCCGCGTGATCGACACCTACTGGTCCGATCACTGCCGCCACACCACCTTCGGCACCGTCCTGGACGACGTGACGATCGACGACGCCGTGGTGCAGCAGGCCTTCGACCGCTACATGGAGATGCGCCACGAACTCGGTCGCGACACCAAGCCCGTCTGCCTCATGGACATGGGCACCATCGGCGCCAAGTACCTCAAGAAGACCGGCGTCATGACCGATGTCGACGAGTCCGAGGAGATCAACGCCTGCACCGTCAAGGTGAAGGTCGATGTCGACGGCGAGGACCAGGACTGGCTGTTCCTCTTTAAGAACGAGACCCACAACCACCCGACCGAGATCGAGCCCTTCGGCGGTGCCGCCACCTGCGTGGGCGGTGCCATCCGCGACCCGCTGTCGGGCCGCAGCTACGTGTACCAGGCCATGCGTGTCACCGGCGCCGGCGACCCCACCGTCCCCGTGTCCGAGACGCTCGAGGGCAAGCTGCCGCAGCGCAAGCTCGTAACCACCGCTGCCGCCGGCTACTCCAGCTACGGCAACCAGATCGGCCTTGCCACCGGCCAGGTCAACGAGCTCTATCACCCCGGCTACGTTGCCAAGCGCATGGAGGTCGGCGCCGTCGTGGGCGCTACCCCGGCAAACCACGTGCGTCGCGAGTGCCCCGCCCCCACTGACAAGATCATCCTGCTGGGCGGCCGCACCGGCCGTGACGGCATCGGCGGCGCCACCGGCTCCTCCAAGACCCAGAACACCGAGTCCATCGAGACCTCGGGCGCCGAGGTCCAGAAGGGCAACGCCCCGGTCGAGCGCAAGCTGCAGCGTCTGTTCCGCCGCGGCGACGCCTGCCGCCTGATCAAGCGCTGCAACGACTTTGGCGCCGGCGGCGTCTCGGTCGCCGTGGGCGAGCTTGCCGACGGCCTGTATGTCGACCTGGACACCGTGACCAAGAAGTACGACGGCCTGGACGGCACCGAGCTCGCCATTTCCGAGTCCCAGGAGCGCATGGCCTGCGCCGTCGCCGACGGTGACGTCGAGGAGTTCATGGGCTACGCCGCCGAGGAGAACCTCGAGGCGACCGTTATCGCCGAGGTTACCGCCGAGCCGCGCATGCGCATGGCCTGGAACGGTGTCGCCATCGTCGATCTGTCCCGCGAGTTCCTCAACTCCAACGGCGCGCCCAAGCACCAGGTCGCCCACGTCTGTGCCCGCAGCGTGTGGCAGCCCAGCTGGGCCGGCACCACGCTTGCCGAGCGCATGACCTCGCTTGTCACTGACCTCAACGTCGCCTCCAACAAGGGCCTGTCCGAGCGCTTCGACTCCACCATCGGTGCCGCAACCGTGCTCATGCCCTTTGGCGGCAAGACGCAGCTCACCCCGAGCTCGGCCATGGTTGCCAAGTTCCCCGTGGACGGCGAGACCACCACGGCGAGCGCTATGGCATGGGGCTTCAACCCCTACCTGATGGAGGCCGACCAGTTTGCGGGCGCCTACCTGTCCGTGGTTGAGTCCATCGCCAAGCTCGTGGCTGCCGGCTTTGAGCACAAGCGTGCCTATCTCTCCTTCCAGGAGTACTTCGAGCGTCTGCGCACCGAGGCCGAGCGCTGGGGCAAGCCCATGGCAGCCGTCCTGGGCGCCCTTATGGCCCAAGTCGATCTGGGTGCCGGTGCCATCGGCGGCAAGGACTCTATGAGCGGCTCGTTTGAGGACGAGGCCGGTGAGCTCAACGTTCCGCCGACCCTGATCAGCTTCGCTGTGGCCGTGGGCAAGGCCGCCCGTGCCGTCTCGCCCGAGTTCAAGGGTCTGACGCATCGCGTCGTGCGCATCGCCCCCGCCACCTATGGTGAGGACTACCGCCCCGACGCTCAGCAGCTGCTCGCCGCGTTTGACGCCGTCGAGGCGCTCACCGCCAACGGCGACGCCCTGGCCGTCTCCACGCCCGGCTACGGCTGCGGCGTCGAGAGCCTCTTTAAGATGTGCGTCGGCAACCAGATCGGCATCGAGCTTGCCGAGGACGTGGACGTGGAGAGCCTCTTCACCCCGCTCTACGGCAGCTTTATCGTCGAGCTCGCCGAGGACGCCGAGCTGCCCGAGGTCGCCGACGGCGTTGTCGTCGAGCCCCTGGGCACCACCGTCGAGGGCTATGTCATCGACACCGGCTCCGAGGTCATCGAGCTCGCCGAGCTCCAGGAGGCCTGGGAGAGCGGCATCGAGGGCGTCTTCGCCTACCGCAGCGCCGGCGAGACCCCCGAAGTCGAGACCATCGACTTCCGTGCCAAGGATATCCACGTGTACGGCGGCGCCAAAATCGCCCGCCCGCGCGTGATCATCCCCGTGTTCCCCGGCAACAACTGCGAGTACGACAGCGCCCGCGCCTTCCGTGCCGCCGGCGCCGAGGCCGACACCTTCGTGATCAACAACCTCACGCCCGAGGCTGTCGCCGAGAGCACCCACGAGCTTGCCCGTCGCATCCGTGCAAGCCAGATCGTCATGATCCCCGGCGGCTTCTCGGGTGGCGACGAGCCCGATGGCTCCGCCAAGTTCATCACGGCGTTCTTCCGCGCTCCCGAGGTCACCGAAGCAGTCCGCGACCTGCTCAAGGCCCGCGACGGCCTGATGCTGGGCATCTGCAACGGCTTCCAGGCTCTGGTCAAGCTCGGCCTGGTGCCCTACGGTGACATCGTCGACGCCACGCCCGATGCACCCACGCTGACGTTCAACACCATCGGCCGCCATCAGAGCCGCCTGGTGCGCACCCGCATCTCGTCCAACCTGTCCCCGTGGCTGTCGCAGTGCAGCCTGGACGACCCCTACACCGTCGCCATCAGCCACGGCGAGGGCCGCTTTGTCGCCAACGACGTGGTGCTCGCCCAGCTGATCGCCAACGGCCAGGTCGCCACGCAGTACGTGGGCGAGGACGGCAAGCCCAGCATGGACCTTTCCGTCAACCCCAACGGCTCCGCACTCGCCATCGAGGGCATCACGAGCCCCGACGGCCGCGTCCTGGGCAAGATGGGCCATGCCGAGCGTCGCGGCGACAACCTGTACCGCAACGTGCCCGAGCATGTCCCCGGCGACAAGTTCATGCCGATCTTTGAGAGCGGCGTAGCCTACTTCGCTTAAAGCTTTCCCATCGGGTACAATCCCCTCGGGTAACAACGCCCGCCACTGGCACACCCGGTGGCGGGTTCTTTTTTGCTTCGCGCATACAGGAAGGACATCATGGAAAGCCGCAAGCCGCATCTCGCCACCCTGCCTGGACTCATCTTGGGCTGTCTTGTTTGTTGCGCGCTCTGGGGGTCGGCTTTCCCCTGCATCAAGATCGGTTACGAGCTCTTTGGCATCCCCGCACACGATAGTGCCTCGCAGCTGCTCTTCGCGGGTCTGCGCTTCACCCTTGCCGGCGCCCTGGTTATCGTTGGGATGAGCGCGGCCCAACGCCGCCCCCTCATACCACAGGCACGCGATATCAAGCCCATCTTTGTCTTGTCACTCTTCCAGACTATCGGGCAGTACTTCTTTTTCTACCTGGGACTCTCGCGCGCCAGCGCCATGTCGAGCTCCATCATTGAGGCCAGCGCCAACTTCCTCGCAATCCTCTTTGCCGCCTTGGCATTTCACACCGAGAAGCTCAACACGGCCAAGGTGCTTGGCTGCGTGTTGGGCTTTGCCGGTGTCGCGCTCGTCAACCTTTCGGGCGCGGACGGCACCTTTGGCTTTACGCTCGACGGCGAGGGCCTTATCTTGGCCTCCACTGTTGCGGGCGCCCTGTCAACCTGCCTCATTGGCATCTTCTCGCGCGAGCATGACGGCGTTCTGCTCGCCGGCTGGCAGTTTTTAGTCGGAGGTTTGGTCCTTACCGCCATCGGGTTTTTGATGGGCGGCGCGCTCTCCCCCACCGCGATCATCCCTGCCATCGCGCTCATTATCTATATGGCACTCATTTCCGCCGTCGCGTACTCGCTATGGTCGCGCCTGCTTGCCGTCAACCCTGTCAGCCGCGTCTCGGTCTTTGGGTTTATGAACCCGGTCTTTGGCGTGCTGCTGAGCGCGCTGCTGCTCGGCGAGGGCGCTGGCACGAGCCCCGTTACCGTCATCGTTGCCCTGCTGTTGGTCTGCGGCGGCATCATCATTGTCAACAAACCTAAAAAGGCCTAACAAACCAGGCCCTTGCGTATGCCGCACTTGCAGCGGACGTTCGCGTGGTCGCTTTTTTCTAGCGTATCTAAGCGCCGGCTTTCTTCTTTTCATGCTTTACGCGGTAGAGCTCCGCATCGGCGGCGCGAAGCAAGTCTTGCTAGGTATCGACGCCATCACCGACCCGTGCGTAGCCGATGGACATCTGCAACAGATACGGCACCTCGGCACGCGCGAGCTCGTCGTTGATTACCGCGCACAGATCTATGATTTCCTGCTCCTCTGTCGCCTTTTGGAGCACTACGAACTCATCGCCACCATAACGTGCGATAAAGCCACCAGACGCCGAGCAGACATCTTTGAGCACCGTGGAGATGACCTGAAGAGCATGGTCGCCCTCAACATGTCCATGGTGATCGTTAATCTGCTTAAAGCCATCGGCGTCCATCATAAGCAGATACACATCTTTGGCCTGATCCACATTTGAGAAGAGCGACAGCATATAGGTCTCAAAGCGGTTGCGATTGTTGAGACCGGTCGACGGGTCGGTCGAGATCAGCTGCTCCTGACAAACAATGTAGAGCTGCAACATACTTAACATGATGCCAACACTAAGGCAGGGACCCGAATAAAAGACCTGAAAGACACCGGCCACCAAGGCCGGAATGGCGAAAAATGCCAAGGTTTGATAGATGGCCTTCTTTTGCAGGCTCTCGACCTTGCGAGATTGTATAAACGCATGCAGGGACGTATATATAACGTAGCAGTAGCTGACGATGGGCTGGATCATATAGACAAAACCGCGACGATACACGCCCTGTGCATCGATATAGAACAGGGCATGCGTCCAGCAGCTGGTAAACGCCAGTACGACCACCAGCGCCGCAGGTAGCATTACAAACGCCATCCTATAGCGCGCGGTCAAAAGGTGAGAGCCCTGCACCGTCTCGGAATAGATAAACCAAATAAGGCACGCGGCGGCAAAGAGTGAAAACGAAAGCGCGTTGGAAATCCAGTTGGCAGCAATGCCCAGCGTGCCGCCCACACCGTCCGAAAGCGTCCAGATTATATCGAATAACATGTACGCGGCAGAGGTGTAGCCGAGCATGCTAAACAACAGCTGCTGGGTACTCGAGAATAAGGAGCGACGGCTTCGCACGGCAAGCCCGATAAGAACAATCATGCATAGCACGAATATCTCAATCTTGAGTGCCTTAACCACTAGCGCCATCCCTTCAATACCCAAGTGGTCAGAATCGCCCAATTCGAATCAGGGCAATAAACACCCCTTTACTCCACAGGGGTAAAGGGGATAATAGCAGAGCGCCCGAACATCACTGCAAAACAGTTTCTGTTCGGGCGCCCATACGGCGCGAATTGCACACGCCGGCATCATTGATGGGTATCGATTGCTACTCGCCATCGATGTCAGTCGCGACGGCCTCCTCTATGGCCTCGACACCGACAGGCGACAGATCCTCCTTGCCTTGGCAGAACTTCTTGTCGACCCAGCCAGTCAGAATCGGAGCCATGATCGCCGTGATGATAACGGCGGTGGCGATCTGAGCGTACGCGATGGGCGCAAGCTCGGCGTAGCGCGGTGCGACCTCGGCGAGGGCAACCGGTGTGGTCATAGCCGTGCCGGCAATGGTGGAGCAAGCCACAGCGGCCTTGCCATTGCCGCCGCACAGACGCTCGAACGCAAAGGTGATGGGACCGACGACAAACAGCGTGACAAGGCCCAGCAAGATGCCGGAAATACCGCCGGTGATAAAGCTCGACAGGCTCATGGACGCACCGAGCTGAAATCCGATGACGGCAATCGCGGGATTGGCACCGGGAACCAGCAGGTTCTTGATAAACGGGAACAGGTTGCCCAGAACCATGCCAATAACGAGTGGCAAGATGGAGCCGATAATGGTGCCAATGGGAATGTTGGCGAGGCCGGAAACACCGAGGATGATCATCGTGACGGCGGGGCCGGCCGTAAGGAACAGGATACCGACGGCGCCCTGCTCAGACTCATCGCCGAACTCGCCCATGATGCCCGTATAGAGCGCCATGTTGCAAAACGTGATGCCGCCGATGATAGACACGGAGCTCAGACCCAGGAAGTTGTCGTTAAAGAAATATGCCACGCCCAGGCCGAGAGCCGCTGCGACGACCAGCTTGGGGATCAGCACGACGATACCGGTCTTGATGGCACCCGGCGTGGACTTAAAGCTGATGCCGGCGCCCACAAACAGCAGGATCGCGGCGACGATGGCATTGGAGCCACCGCGGCAGGCAGCCGTAAAGAAGCCGCCGATCTCAAAAACCTGCGGGCAGAAGGTGTTGAGCAAAAGACCGACGATCATCGGATAGATCATGATGTCGCCCGGGATGCGCGGGACCTTGAATTTCTTTTGCTCGTTGGCGGTCGCTTCCTGTGCCATGAAACCCCCATTTCCGCTGACGGGGTACAAAAGCCCACGTCACGCTTTGCTACAGTAAAGTTTGACCATGGTACCAGAAGAAATAGACCAGCTCGGTGAGAAATTCGATTCGTTGGACAGGGGCGCTAAACGTGCCCCGCTCTTATATGAGGCTCAAAACGATATAGAACACGATGCCCGAAACACAGCACCACAGCATCGATTTTGTCTTGACCGCCACGGCCACGACGCCGGCAGCCGCAATCCAGGGAACCAAGGCAGGCCAGGGTCCCGCGTCGAACGCGCCGGGGCTCACCAAGTCGTTGGCGACCAGCGCGGCAAAGGCAGCGGGCGGGATATAACCCAGGGCCTCGGTAATGCGGGGCGACAGCGTTCTCCCGCGCAAGGCAAACGCCGGCGCGATGCGAAAGAACGCGATAGCAGCCCACGACGACAGCCACAGAACCAAGAACTCGTTAACGGGCATCGCGGGCACCTCTTCCGTCAAATACAGCATCGCACGCCAACGCAATGGCAATGCCGGCCACGACGCTTGCCGGCACGGCAATATTCGTGAGGCCCAAGAACTTGCATACGGCGACGGACACCGCGCCCGAAACCGCCGCGACAACGTTGCCGCGCGACAGCCGCTGCGAAAAGAGCAGGCAGATAAAGAGCGAGGTGCAGACAAAGGCTGCAATGGCGGTGGGAACATCGACAACGGCGCCGACGATGGCGCCCATCGTACACGAAACGCCCCATGTTGCGATGAGAATCACGTTGAGCACGAAGGACTCGCGCGGGCCCCAATCCTCCCCTTCAACCAACTTGGCAAGCGAGATGCCATATGCCTCCTCGGTAAGTGTCGCGGCAACAGCCAGCGTCTGACGCTTCGAGGCACCCGTCAGATGCGGCGCGATCGATGCCGAGTAAAGCGCAAAGCGCGAGGAGATGGCAGCAACGCTCGCGACGATCGATGCTGCAGGCACGCCCGCCAGCCAAAGATTGCAGATCATAAACTGGCCGCTGCCCGTCACAAACGTGCTGCTCAGAGCAAAGACCATCCAGGGCTCCATTCCCGTCTGCCCCATGATCATTCCGCACGGCGCGCCTATTGCAATATAGGTAAGCATCACTGGCCAGACGATTTTAAAGATCCTAAGGACCATGCCACTCCCATTCTGGTAAGTCGTCTGCAGCGCGCCTTGCAACGCAGCAGAAATATCAACCGGTGGCAATAAAGTTCACCTACAATTGCCACCGGATCGAAAGACACAACTTTTTAGGAAGTCATTATGACAGCTATCGATCGAGACCGGGCGCGCGCGGCCTTCAAAAGCTACACCGATGCCTACGACGCCACCAGCCCACGCATCGCGCTCAAAATCGAGCATACGTACCACGTGGCCGAGGCATGCGATGCCGTAGCGCGCGAGCAGGGCTGGTCGTCAGAAGATATTGACCTGGCATGGCTTTGCGGCCTGCTACACGATATGGGCCGCTTTGAGCAGTTGCGGCACTGGGACACCTTTAAGGACGCCGAGAGCATGAGCCATGCAGCGCTGGGCATCGAGATCCTCTTTGGCGAGAATCCCGCCGATGCACCCGCCGTAACGAGCATCCGCGACTTTATCGATGACCCGGCAGAGGACGAACTGATCCGCGCGAGCATCGCCCACCACAGTGATTTTCGCCTGCCCACGGAACTCGACACCCGTACACGGAGCTTCTGCGAGATCGTGCGCGATGGCGACAAGATCGACATTATGCGCACCATCGCCGACAGCACCGTCGACACCATCCTCAAGGTGGATGAGGACACGTTTCTCGCCAGCCACTTCTCGACACCGGCGCTTACCGCCTTTGACGAGCACCGCTGCGTCGCACGCGATGAGCGCGATGAGCCCGCAGACTACCTGGTGGGACTCATCTGCTTTATGTTTGAGCTCGTCTATCCGGCGAGCCGCGCGCTGGCGCGCAAACAGGGCGATATCCACCGCCTGCTCGACGCGCCCTTTGGCATTACGCGGCCCTTTACCGACCCCGCCACGCAGGCAACCTGGAGCCGCCTAAAGGACGAGATGCGCGACTGGCTGACGCGCGCTTAGCGCTCAAGCTGAGCCAGCAGCTCCTCAACGATCTCAACGGCATCGCCGACGACCTTGTACTGGGCGGCACCAAAGATGGGGGCATCCGGGTCCTCATTGATGGCGACAATGCACTCCGCCCCACCGATGCCGGCGAGATGCTGGATAGCGCCCGAGACACCGATGCTCACGAGGAGCTTGGGCGAGACCGATACACCCGTCTGGCCAATTTGGTGGCGATACTCCAACCAGCCCGCCTCCACAATGGGACGCGTGCAACCAAGCTCGGCACCCAGGGCATCGGCGAGCTTTCGCATCAGGGGCAGATTCTTCTTGGAGCCGATGCCGCGGCCCACCACGACCAGACGCTCGGCATCGGCAATTGAGGCCTGCTGTCCCCACTCCTCGGCGGGAATCGAGATCTCGACGCGGGCCTTAACGTCATCCGCAAGCACTACCTGGGTAATCGTGCCGGAGCGGCTATAGTCAAACTCGGGCGCCTTAAAGATGCCGGGGCGCACCGTTGCCATCTGAGGACGGTGGTTGGGGCAGATAATGGTGGCCATCAGGTTGCCGCCAAACGCCGGGCGCGTCTGCTGCAGCAGACCCGTCTCCGTATCCATAGAAAGCACCGTGCAATCGGCCGTAAGACCCGTCTGCAAGCGCACGGCCACACCGGGCGCCAGCTCGCGACCAAAGGCGGTCGCGCCGTACAGAATGGCCTCGGGCTTGCGCTCGGCTACCAAATCGCAGATCAAGCGAGCGTAGACCTCCGCGTCGTTCTGACGCAGGCGCTCGTCACGACAGACCAGAACTTCGTCCGCACCGGCGCAAATCAGATGCTCCAGGTCCCCGAGTGAGCCCTCGGGGCTCATGCCGACCAGTGCCACCAGACGGCAGCCGCGGGCATCGGCAAGCTCGCGCCCCTTGCCCATGAGCTCGAAGGCCACGGATGCAACGGCATCGTGCTCGTCAGTCTGCACGAAGATCCAGATGTCTCGATATGCGTCAAGGTCTGCCGCGCCGGCGGCCTCGTCGCGCTCAATCGAGATGGCGTTGACGGGGCAGGCGTCGACGCACCCACCGCACAGGATACAGCCGTCGGTTACGCGGGCACAGCGATTGGGGCGCTCACCCTCCACCACAATGCCGCCCGAGGCGCAGGCGCGAACGCAGCGACCGCAGCCGATACAGGCTTCGCTATCGATAATCAGCCCGCTCATCTATGCCATCCCCTCAATAATCTTGGCAAGTTTTACCGCCTGCTCGGACGCCGTTCCCTCAACGGCCTCGCACGTTTGGTCACGGTCGGGCACAAACGAGCGCACGACCTGCGTCGGTGATCCGGCAAGGCCGCAACGCGAGGGGTCGGCGTTCACGTCGGCGGCACTGATCACGCGCACGTCCGCCCCCTCTGCCGCGCGAATACCGGCAATACTCGGCATACGCAACTGGCCAATCTCCTTGGCAGTCGTCATCGCACACGGCATCTCCAGGTACACCGTCTCCTCGCCGGCATCGCAGCCGTGAACGAGCGCCAGCGAGCCACACGTCGTAAATCCCGCGCTCTGCACACAGCTCACGTCGGTCACGCAGGGGACCCCAAAGGCGCCGGCCAGCTCGGGGCCGATCTGGGCCGTATCGCCGTCCACTGCCATCTTGCCGCAGATGAGCAGGTCAAAGTCCTCATCGAGTGCCTCGATGCCGCATTTGAGGGCATAGGTGGTGGCTAGGGTATCGGCGCCCGCAAAGGCGCGATCGGTCAGCAGCAGCGCGTCGTCGGCACCGCGGGCGATGCAGTCGCGCAGCAGCGATTCGGTCGCGGGGATGCCCATCGACACCACCGTCACACGCACGTCCATGCCAAAGCCGATAAAGTCGTCCTTCAGCGCTAGCGCACATTCGAGGGCACTTGCATCGAAGGGATTAACGACCGCCTGCTTGCCATCACGCACGATAGTATTGGTCTTGGGGTCCATCTTGACCTCGGTGCTTCCGGGCACCGCCTTGACGCACACCACCATATGGAAATCACTCATCTTCACGCGCCCCCTTTCTGGACGAGTTCATCCAAGAGCTTCTCCGTAAACAGGTTGCCGCGACCCAGCTGGCCGGCAGGATCAAGCTGGAGTTTGAGACGCGCCGACTCGACCATGGCCTCGTGGCCGTACATCGTCTCCAAGAAGCCCGCCTTGATCTTGCCGACGCCGTGTTCGGCAGAAACGGCACCGCCCATGGCCGTGACCTCGGAAGCCCACTGGGCAAAGAGCTCTCCACCACGACGGTAGTCTTGCGCATCGCGCGGCAGGATGTTCACATGCAGATGGTTGTTCCCGATGTGTCCCCAGGCAGCAGACTCAAGCCCGCTTTCGGCCAGCGTGCGGCGATAGAGGGCCACGACATCGGCAAGGCGTGCATTGGGCACCGACATATCCGATCCCAGCTTGGTAATGGTGGGGTCGGTGCGGCGACGCTCGTCAATGAGCATGTTGACGCTCTCGGGCACCGCGTGGCGGAAGAACCGCTGGCACTCGCGATCGACTTCGTTGCGGGCGACCCATGTCGCATCGTCGCGGCCGCCCGCAAGCTCCAGCACCCATCCCAAGTGGTACAGCTCCTCGGTCGCCTGCGCCTCGTCATCGCAATCGAGCTCCACGTAGACACATACCTTGGCCTCTTTGTCGAGCGCCGGCAGCGAGGCAAACGCCGTCGACTGCTCGCGCTGGCGACGTAGAATATCCAGGGCGCCAGCATCGAAGTACTCGATGGCAGCCGCATGGGACAGGACAGGGCGCACGGAATCGGTAAAGGACACCGCCTTGTCCTCGCTATCGAAAAAGCAACTCACACCCCAAACGACCGCAGGCGCCGCCTGCAGGGCAATCTCGAGCTCGGTGATAACGCCGAGCGTGCCGCACGCGCCGATAAAGAGGTCGATGGCGTCCATATCGTCCGCAACGAAATAGCCTGAGGCATTTTTTGTCTCGGGCATGGTATAGCCGGGAAGATCGAGCTCGAGCGTACGGCCCTCTGCCGTCACGAGCGACAGGTGGCGGCCCTGGGCAAAAGCCTCGCCGCGCTGAAGCTCAAGCAAATCGCCATCAGCCAGCGCGACGTGGAGTCCCGTGATATGCGGGCGCATGGGGCCGTAAGCGTAGCTGCGGGCGCCGGAGGCGTTGCATGCCGCCATGCCACCCAGACAGGCAGATGCCTCGGTGGGATCGGTGGGAAAGAACTGCTCGGGGGACTCTTGGAACTCCTCGTAGGCCTCAAGCGATGCCTGGTCCCAACCAGCGGTCGGCAGTACCTTCTTGCTCAGCTGCTTACGCAGCTCCGAGAGCACAACGCCCGGCTCCACGCGCAGCAGAAATTGGCTTTGTTCATCGCGGCGAAGGCCCAAGTAGCGATTCATACGGGAAGTATTGAGGATATGCCCACCGTGGGGCACGGCACCGGCGGCAAGGCCGGTTCGGGCGCCCTGAACCGTTACCGGGACACGCTCGGCATGGAGCGTTTCCAAAATGGCACGGACCTCGTCTTCCGTTGTCGGAAACGAGATGCTCGATGCTTCGCCCGATGCACGAGATTCATCGCGGCCATACTCTTCGAACTCATCGGTGAAGGGTTTAATGGTTGCAGACACGCGAACTCCCCCTTTAGCTAACTACAGTGTTTGCAGGGAGATGTTACCGCATCGTTTCGTCGACGTGTTCGAGACCGTCTCCATAATTGGCGATTTTTACGTTTGTGCAATTCGGCGAACGGCAAGGCTTCCTCGGCAGACGATGCTTTTGACACATATCGCCCCGCCGTCGCCGACCGCTCGATTGTCGCTCGAAAAAAGTTGGAGTAATTTTTTCCACCTTTTACCTGCGGAGATGTCAATCCGTCAAGCATTTGGTCAGAAATTGGTCAAGTAGCGGCTGATACGGTCGGCGTCGACAACCAAAACCGATAGAAGTTTTGGCCCCAGAAGCAGGGAGGTTCCCATGGCATATTACTGGCCCCAGTACGGCGTCGCCATCGAGGTCGACGACGATCCCTATCTCCTGCCTTTCGACGAAGAGGCGTTCCCCGATACGGCGGTCTACCACGTCACCACCGATGTTATCTGCGACCCCGAGTCGTTCTCGGCGCTCGCCCACCACATCGCGCGTATCCACGACATCGAGCTCCCTCACGACTTTGACGAGCTCATCTACTCGCGCCGCCTGATGCTTCACATGCTCTTTGGAGCGGACCCGTCCACGTTCGCACGTGTCTACACCACCAAGGACGCCGCATGAGTGCGAAGAAGCCGCCCCGCCTCGCAGGACTGGGGCGTCGCAAGAAACTCGTCGTTGTCTGCCTGGCTATCGTCTGCGCCCTCATCGCCGTAGGGCTATACGCCTGGCAGTCGCAGCCCGTGCCCGAAGCGGGCGCCTCAGTCACGACGGCAGAGGGCAAATCGCGACAAGAAATCCAAGATGAGCTCGATGCCATCGTCCGCGACAACATGATGACGATTTCGGTCGCGCCGGTCGCTCAGCTACAGGAGGACGGCAAGCTGCGCGTCAACGTGCAAAACGTCCAAGACAATAAATTTCCCCAGCGATTCCGCGTCATCCAAAACGACGAGACCATGTACGAATCCGGTGTGGTCGAGACCGGCAAGACAATCGAGACGTGCCCCGCCGGCGACATCAAAGAAGGCGAGGCATACATCGAGATCCAGGCACTCGATGCCAAGACCCTCGACAGCCACGGCAATCCGACACGTGTCAAGGTACGGGTTGAGCAAGCCGAGAACTAGCTTTTCGGCCGACGCGGCACCGCACGCAATTCACCAGCATTCGTCCAATCATCGCGGGGACGGCCCGCGGCGAATAGAAAGGAACGACCATGGACATCACCAGGAACATGAACGGAGCCAGAGCGCTCGTCGTGGGCGCAGGGCTCGCGCTCGCGCTCGCAATGGGCGCCGCCCCGACGCCAGCTCTGGCAGCCGGGCGCGTTGGAACCACGAAAGTAATGGTCAGGACCGAGATCGACAACGTAGAGTTCAAAGTTCCGACGGTTATTCCCTTCGTCGCCAAGGCCGACGGCACGCTTCAGGGCCCCTCAGAAGACGCGACCACCATCGACAATCATTCGGCCTACGGCATCCATGTCACCAACATGAAGATCGACGCCATGAACACCTGGACCATTGCCGCCGACGCCAAGGCCGGAACCGCGCAGAATTCCATCGACTTTAAGGTCGGCCCCGACGGCGCACTCCAGAACGCCAGCGCCGCAATGCAGGAGACGGGCCTCGATCTTTCCAAGAATGCAGCCTTCGACATGGGCTACCAGGGCATTGCCGGCGGCACGGACAAAATTAAGCTCAAGACAAGCGGAAACGTCGCCCGCGTCACGCGCGACATCTTCCGCGTAACCGGCGAAGGCGATCAGGTTGCAACGATCACCTGGACGGTCGAGCCCGGTGCGCACACGGCATAAGGCCGTCGCCCTGGCCGCCGCCGTCAGTATCCTAGCGTGTGGGCCAGCTATGGCCTTTGCCCAGCAAGAACAGGCGCGGGCCGCCACGCAAGTGACGGTCGACCTCTCGGAGCTCGACCGCGGCGACCGCCAGGAACCGTTGGCACAGACAGACGACAGACGATGGCTCTTGGCAGCAGGCGCCACAGCAGCAGGCGCGGGAACCGCCGGCCTCGGTCTGCATATCAAACGCAGCCAGAAACAAAACACGGACAGGCCGCACTAAATTAGCTAAGGAGACTTCATGGCATCGAAGAACCTTTTGCCCGTTGTCGCACTCTGCGGCGCGCTCGCAACCGGAACGCCTGTCGTCGCTTGGGCGACTCCCGCCATGGCGGACTCCTTGCCGGCAGCCCTAAGCTCCGCACCAAATCCGTCGAGTGCCATTGCGTGCAAGCGTTTTTCGATCGCACAGGCCGCAATCTCAACCTCGGGATGCCTTCGTCGTAATACGGACGGCTCGATAGTCGTGGATATCAATCGTTCGAACAAGGCAAACGGCTCCCAGGCGGGGCGCGCTGTCTGCACATGGCGCTCGGTTGTGCTCGATGCAGATGGCGATCCATGCAATTTAGAGCTGCGCATCGACATCGCTTCGGTCGATGACTCGGCGAACGGAGCGAAGGTCGCCTTCGACGGTGCGTTTTTCGAGAAAGGAGGCGGTATATGTCTGGGCTGCGCCGCCGCGAATGCAGACGATACGCAGCCCACCCTCTCATTCACGGCATCGTTGCGGCTGACCAAAGCCGGCACCGATGCCATCGCGGCGGGAGAAGCATCCCTGCTGTTCTACGCCGTCAGCGCCAAAGACACAGACGCTCATTTCGAGAAGCCAGCCGGATCACTCAGCCTTACACGAGGGACAGAGGCGGGCCCTATTGAAATCGATGCCCACACGCTAGGCAGGCAACGCATTCTTGCCGACCCGGCGCTTCTCGAGATGGAGTGGAACGGATCCGGAGCCGTCGGGATTGTCCCCTCCGCGCTTAACGCCAAGACGCTCCCCTCAAACGACGAACCCATCAACGCAACCATACAAGAAGAAAGCGCGGACAAAGAAGCAGGTGCGGGCGACACGCCGTCGCCGACAAACAGCGCCCCAGCCTCTTTCGAAGCACCGAATGAGCCCGCTGCCGATCCAAACGATCCCGAGCTCGCGGACAGTCTGGGGCTTGCTGATCCTCAGGAGATCGATGAAGGTAACTGCTGCGTGCTTGCCGCCCTCGACCACACAGAGGTCATCGACGCCGCGAGCATCGAAGTTGCCGCCGCCAATCAGCCCGTCCGCAAGTCGGCCATCATCGCATTTCCCGAATCCATCGAAGTCGTCTTTTTGCCATCGGGCGAGGTCGTGGCCCCAACACTGCTCACCTTGTTGGGCGCCAAGAATACTCGAAACGAAATTAAAAAGGTCACGGTTGTCGACCCTGCAACCACCGCTAGACTGCGTCTATACGCCGTTGCCCCAGACGGAAGCAAGACCTTGGAATTCGATGGCGACACACTTCTAGCCTGGCGACGTCTGGACATTATGCAAGACGTCTCGTATCAGATCGAACTCGAAGGGTTTGATCGTGCCCGCGATGCCAATATCATCGCCGCGGCTATTGAATCCCCACAGCGGCTTATGGCACTGCGCTTTGACTACTATCCCTATGTCCCGACAACCACCTGAGGCTTAAATGCTGCGCATCATTCCTAATACCACTTATATAACGTATTAGATGAGTCGCGATGTGCCTCGCATTTCGTTCTGCTACGA
Source organism: Collinsella sp. AM44-11 (assembly GCF_003467145.1). NCBI lineage: Bacteria > Bacillati > Actinomycetota > Coriobacteriia > Coriobacteriales > Coriobacteriaceae > Collinsella > Collinsella sp. AM44-11. Next base: position 103,085 of record NZ_QSFE01000006.1, on the reverse strand, counting down.
TTGCCACGTTGGCATCAATACAGGAGGGCTCATGCCGGGCTTGGGAACAATCATCAACGTTGCGCTTTTAGTTGCGGGCGGTCTTTTGGGATTAGCGGGCGGCCGCTTCATTACACCGCGCATCCAAGACACGCTCATGAAAGCATCGGGGCTGTGCGTCCTGTTTATCGGCCTGAGCGGCACCATGCAAAAGATGCTCATCATCGATGGAAAGGCGCTAGCGACCACCGGTACCACCATGCTCATCGTCTCATTTGCGCTCGGTTCGCTCATCGGCGAGGCCATCAACTTGGAGGCCGCCATCGAGAACCTTGGCGAATGGCTCAAGCGCAAGACTGGCAGTGAGGGCGATAACGAATTTACCAACGCTTTTGTCTCGACTTCACTCACCGTGTGCATCGGCGCCATGGCCATTGTGGGATCGATTCAGGACGGCCTGCTCGGCGACTGGTCAACGCTTGCCCTCAAGGGCGCACTGGACTGCATCATCGTCTGCACCATGACGGCCTCGCTTGGCCGCGGCTGCATCTTCTCCGCCCTGCCCGTCACCGTGTTCCAGGGGACGATTACGTTGTTTGCCGGCGCGCTCTCCCCCATCATGACCGCAGCGGCCCTCAACAGCCTTTCGCTCGTAGGCTCCATGCTCATCTTCTGCGTCGGCGTCAACCTCATCCGTCCTCAGACCTTCCGCACGGCCAATATGCTTCCCTCCGTCGTCATCGCCGTCATCTACGCCCTCCTGTTCTAAATCTATCAACGCAGCGGTATTTCGAACATCTGTTTGATGCTGTGCTATGATATGAGGTCACCGTAGCTGCGTTCGAGAGGAGGGGCGGTGGCCGACCAGGACATCAAGATGCTCATCGAGCGCATTATGGCCGAGGCCCGGACCCATCAGTCCGCCCGCTTCTCAAACGAAATCTACGCAGACGAGCCGATTCTCAAAACCGGCCGACAGATGCAGAATTTCCTCCCCGACCAGTACCGTAAAATGCGCGAGATATCGCGCTGGCAGGATGACCCCAAGGGCGGTGCGGGCCGCTGGCTTTCGGAAGCCGAGCTTTTTTACCGCCAGGGCCTGCTGATGGCCGGCTTTGAGGACGACTGTCCCTACAACGGCACCTTTAAGTCGTACTTTCCCACCTACAACGCCATGAGCGACCGGCAACTGCGCGGCTACTTTACCTGGCGTGCCCAAGTGCGCCGCGGAACCGTCGAGGAAACGTCTACGTCCTTTGCCTTTCTGTATCTCTATGAGCTGATCTGCGGCATTGGCGTAGATAATCCACTCGATGGTTTTAACAAGATCAAGGCTTTTTGGGATGTCTATCGCGCCTTCGAGCCCGGCATCGACCGGTTTGCGCGCGTGTGGCTGCAAGATTACGCCGTGTTCCACGGGCTCGACCCCAAGCTGCTTCGCGACTCTAAAACCGTCATGTTCGATAACGCCCTTATCGAACTGCGGTGCGCGGCACGAGACCTTGTACCGGCACCGGCACCGTCCGGCCAGACCCCTAAGCGTCGCAAAACCTCCGAGCCCACGCTCCCCCTTCCGCCCGATGAGGTGCGCGAGGAGCGACTCATGGCCGCCATCAACGCCCTCTCCACGTACAACCTAAGTAGCTCGCGGCTCGACCGCAGCCACCACCGCGATCTGCGCCACGTGGCGTGCGCCGTGTATGTCCGCATGGCGCGCTACTATGACACGCACCGAAAGACCGGCATCGTGGCAAGTTTATTTGGGGAGGAGACGGCAATGCCCTACACCATGTTTGCCTCGGCCGTATTCTTTGCGCCCGAGCGCCACGAGGACTGCGAATACCGTCTGGACCCCATCCATATCTACCGTTGCCAAAACGGTTTTTGGGAATGCATGCGAATTCACGGCAGCAGACAAAAGAGCAGCAAACTTGGCGAGATGATGCGCGCCTGCGACCAACGCCTGCGCCTGGCCCTGGACCCTGCCCATCCCCTGAAGGAAGAAAAGGTCCCCAAATATCTGGCCAAGATTATCGATGACGAGATTGTGGCATGGCTTTCGTGGGACGCCGCACACCAGCCCGTCAAGATCGATATCGATTTGAGCCAGCTGGGGCACATTCGGAGCGCTGCCGCACAAACGCGCGAAGCGCTTTTGATCGACGAGGAACGCGAGGACGGCGCGTCCGCAGAAGCCGAGGCAGCGGACTCAGGGCAACCGGAAGCCGAGCCCGTAGCCGACGCGATGGTCGAGGCGGTCGCGGCGGCTGCAGGGCGGGACGAGTCCGACGGGCCGACCATATCCACCGAACAGTTTGGTGTCGTGGCACCGCTTCTCGCGCCGACGCCCGCGTTCGCAGCTGCTGCGCCCGCTGACGCCGCGAACGAACTCGCGCCCGCCGCAGACGCCTATCTCCGCGCGCTGCTCGAGCACAACGCAGTACAGGCGGAATCGGCGGTAGTGCAATCGGAGCAGAGCGAGGACATGCTCGTCGATACCATCAACGAGGCGCTCTTTGACCTGGTGGGCGACACCGTAATTGAATTTAGCGCGGCAGGGCCGCAGATTATCGAGGACTACGAAGCAGACGTGAGAGGATACCTAGACCATGAGTGATACCGCATCCGCAGCACCTCGCGTGCCCAAGCGCGTCGCTGCCGTCATTCTCAACTCGCTCAAGGGCGGTGTGGTCCCGCGCATCGGCCTTCCTTACATCACCGTAGGGCGCGAGGTCGAGATCCGCGCCCTGCTCACCGATCTGAGTCTCATCGCCGACGGTGGCGCGAGCTTCCGCTTTCTGGTCGGTCGTTACGGCGCCGGCAAGAGCTTTTTGCTCCAGACTATCCGCACGCACGCCATGGGCGAGGGATTCGTCGTCGCTGATGCCGACCTGTCGCCCGAGCGCCGCCTGCAGGGCGGTCAGGGACAGGGCCTTGCCACCTACCGCGAGCTCATCCGCAATATATCGACCAAGACGCGCCCCGAGGGCGGTGCGCTCAACCTTATTCTGGATCGCTGGGTCGCCTCGTGTGCCGACGTCGACGAGTCGGTCGTCAATGCCCAACTGGCCCCGCTCGAGGAGATGGTCCACGGCTTCGACTTCACCCGCATGCTCCGCCGCTATCGCATGGCCGCATCCGGGGGCGACGAAGAGGCCATGAGCCGCGTGACCAAATGGATTCGCGGCGAGTACCGCACCAAGAGCGAGGCGCGCGCCGAGCTGGGCTCCTCGACCATCATCAGCGATGACGACTGGTACGACTACGTCAAGCTCATTGCGCGCTTTTTGGTCTGCAGCGGCTACAAGGGCATGCTGGTGCTCATCGACGAGCTCGTGAATCTGTATAAGATTCCCAACGCAATCACGCGCCAATATAACTACGAGAAGATCCTGACCATGTACAACGACACGCTCCAGGGCAAAGCGCAGTACCTGGGCATGATTATGGGCGGCACACCAACCTCCATTGAAGACCGCCGCCGCGGCGTGTTCTCCTACGAGGCCCTGCGCAGCCGACTCGCTCAAGGCCGCTTTGCACGCGAGGACTTTAAAGACATGCTCGCGCCCATCATCCGTCTGCAGCCGCTCACCTATGAGGAGCTGCTGGTGCTCATCGAAAAACTCATGCAGATCCATGCCGGCTACTTTGGCTGGACGCCCACGCTTACCGAGAACGACTTGGTGGACTTTCTCAAGATTGAGTTTGGCCGCGTGGGAGCTGATACGCACTTGACGCCGCGTGAGGTCATCCGTGACTTTATCGAGCTGCTCGATATCCTGTGTCAGAATCCCGATGCAAACGTGGCCGAGTTGCTGCAAAGCGTCGGCGGCGACACGCTGGTGCCGGCAGCCGCAACAGGCGACACCGGCACCGCAGACGGCGACCGCAACTTCGCCGAATTCACCATCTAACCTGCCAAAAAGGGACAGGTTTATTTTGGCAGGTTTTATCTGGGCAAACGTTGAGACAGTAATGTAGCGAGCCACTGCTCACCGCGTTAAGAGGTTCGTATTTGAGAGGAGGCCCCGTGAACGCCTTTGACCGATATGCTCCGTTTATCCAAGACTTCATCTACTCCCACGATTGGGAGAGTCTGCGCTCTATCCAGGTTGCAGCGGCAGACGCCATCTTTAACACGCAAGACAATGTGCTCCTGACGGCATCCACGGCTTCCGGCAAAACCGAGGCAGCCTTCTTTCCCATCCTGACCGAGTTTTGGGAGAACCCGCCCGCGAGCGTGGGCGCCCTCTACATCGGCCCCCTCAAAGCGCTCATCAACGATCAGTTCGTCCGTCTCAACGACCTCTGCGAAGAGGCCGATATCCCTGTCTGGCACTGGCATGGCGATGTCTCGCAGTCGCACAAGGCTAAGCTCATCAAAAAACCAAGCGGCATCTTGCAGATTACGCCCGAGTCACTCGAGGCGCTCTTAATCCATAAGCACATGGCGATCCCGCGCATGTTTTGCGACCTGCGCTACGTCGTCATCGACGAGGTCCACTCGCTCATGCGCGGCGACCGTGGCGGGCAGACGCTCTGCCTTATTGAGCGCCTGTCGCGCATGGCAGGCGTGCGGCCCCGTCGCATTGGCCTTTCGGCCACCATCGGCGACCCCGAGCGCACGGGCGCCTTTCTCTCACAGGGAACGGGACGCGATTGCGTTATCCCCCGTTTTGAGGAGCCGCGCCGCGTGTGGCGTATCTCCATGGAGCACTTCTACAACTCGGGTCCCCAGGCGCAGCAGCGAGGATTTGAGAGCACAGGTCCTCAAGAGGCCGAAGTACTTGCGTGCGAGCGCATTGAGGCAGCGGCACCCGCGGCGCTGCCCGCCGGCGCCCAAGACATGCGCCATAGCGGACAGCTCACACAGGAGGAACGCCGCCAACGTCGTGAGTGGGCACGGGACAAGGCTACCTCCAGGGATCGCCGCACTTCGTCGGCCCCCGAGGGCGAAGTCGACATCCCGCAGGCACCCGAACAGGCATTACTCAACCCCACCGACACAGCACCAGACAACGCCGACCCCGGCATGGGCTATATCTTCGAACACACCCGCGGCCGCAAATGCCTGGTCTTTGTCAACTCGCGCGAGGAGGCAGAGGCCGTATGCTCCATGCTGCGCAGCTACTGCGAGAGCCGGCACGAGCCCGACCGCTTTCTCATCCACCACGGCAACCTTTCGGCATCGCTGCGCGAGACGGCAGAAGAGCTCATGCGCGACGAGGAACAGGCGCAGACAACCGTCACCACCTCTACGCTGGAACTCGGTATTGATATCGGCCGTCTGGAGCGTGCCTTCCAGATCGACGCGCCATTTACCGTCAGCTCCTTTTTGCAGCGAATGGGCCGCACGGGACGCCGCGACCTTCCACCCGAGATGTGGTTCGTTATGCGCGAGGAAGAGCCCGAGCCGCGCACGATGATGCCCGAGACCATTCCCTGGAAGCTCCTCCAGGGCATCGCGCTCGTACAACTCTATCGCGAGGAAAAGTGGGTCGAGCCGCCCGAGCTCGATCGACTCCCCTACAGTCTGCTCTATCACCAGACCATGTCGACCCTCGCCAGCACCGGAGAGCTCACGCCGGCCGAACTTGCCCAGCGCGTGCTCACGCTCAGCTATTTCCATCGCATCTCGGCCGATGACTATCGCGTGCTGCTGCGTCACCTCATTAAGATCGACCATATCCAGGTCACCGAGGGCGGCGGGCTCATCGTGGGTCTCGCGGGCGAGCGTATCATTAACAACTTTAAGTTTTACGCCGTGTTCCAGGAAAACGAGGAGTTCACCGTTCGCAGCGAGTCGGCCGAGTTGGGCACGATTGTCAATCCGCCACCGCCCGGTGAGCGCATCGCCATCGCCGGACACTGCTGGATTGTCGAGGAAGTGGACTGGAAGCGTCATACCGTCTTTGCCACGCAGGTCAAGGGCCGTGTGCCGGCCTACTTTGGCGACTGCCCCGGTGACATCAACACACATGTACTCGAGCGTATGCGCAAGGCGCTTAACGAGCACGCGTCGTATCCGTACCTCATGGGTAATGCACGGGCCCGTCTGGCGCAGGCTCGCCATACGGCCGAGATTTCGGGTGCGGGAACTAAGCCGCTCATTAACCTGGGCGGCGACACCTGGGTGCTCTTCCCCTGGCTGGGAAGCTACGCCTTTTTGGCGCTCGAACGTATGCTCAAGATTAAATGCGCCGCGGAGCTGGGCCTTCGCGGACTCGACCCGTCGCGCCCGTACTTTATGCAGTTTAAGATGAAGGCCGACGAGGAGACGTTCTTTGAGGTGCTCGCCGCCGAGGCCGAAAAGGACTTCGACCCCATCGAGCTCGTCTATCCCGGCGAGGTGCCTTACTTTGATCGCTACGACGAGTACGTTCCCGAGGAGCTCGTGCGCAAGGGCTTTGCCGAAGGCGTGCTCGACATAGAGGGCATGAAGCGGCGTGTCCGCAGCTGGCGCGACCACGCCTGAGACCAGTCTTTTTGGGACGGGGCTTGTTGAGCTACTTCTTGGCCAGGCGCCGGCAGCATGATTTTTCTGGGACGGGGATTAAAAAATCATTCTGTACCTAATGATTTTTTAATCCCCGTCCCAGAAAAATCATGCCCGTAGCTAAAAAAGCCCCGTCCCAGAAAGACTGGTCGCAGGGAAACGCGCTAGTCATGGAGGGTAGCGCCGAGAAAGTCGGCGTCGAAGGGCACGGCTTCGGCAAAGGCGTAGTCGCCGTCGCTGGCGATGAGCAGGTAGTTCTCCTCGCCGCCGAACTTCGCATCGCCACATGGGACCACCCAGGCGTGGTCGAATACCTCGAGCGCTGTGGCAGCGCAGTCGCGCAGGAACGTCACATCGTTCCCCTCGTTCGAGCTCACGATATTAGCCACGTAGATGCCGCCCGAGTTCAAGCTACCCCGCACCAAACGCAACGCCTCAACCGTCGCCAGCTCGCGTACGGGCTCGGCACCGCCAAAGCAATCGCTCACGACCACGTCGTAGCGACGATGACCCACGCTCGTCACACCCAGATATGAGCGAGCCTCAGCGGTAATCACCCGCAGGCGATCGCCCACCGCGTGCTCCAGCTCATCCAGGTAGAACCAACGGCGCGCCAGGCGCGTAATCTCGGCATCGTACTCAATGACGTCCATGCGCAAGCCCTCGTGCGACATCAGCGCAAACTTGGGATAGGCAAACCCGCCGCCGCCCAGCATGAGCATGCGGCTGATACCGTGACCATAAACGTCGCGCATCGCGTCCTCGGCCTCAAACACGTCGTCAAACGCGCGATAGTACGCAAAGACGGGCTCCGCCCAGCGCTCGCCAACGTAACTCGCACTTTGGTAGACGCCGCCTTGCACGAGCACACGGACCTCGTCACCGCTCTCGTCGTGTACACGCTTCACACGCGCCAACCCGTTGCGGGTACGTGCGACCTGCAGACAGGCAGCACGAACAGCGACAGCGGCCGCACCAAGCGCCGCGGCTCCCAGAGCAACGCCGGCAACGACGCCGGCAGAAACACTCGGCTTGTTCATCTAGAGCTCCTTTTGCAGATAAAGGCCATGGTCATAAAATCCAAGATGGCGATAGTACTCGCGTGTGCCAATCGCGCTAATCACGTTGATGCGCGCATAACCCGCATCCCGGGCAATCTCGCATGCATGCTCTACGAGCAAACGCCCCAAACCGTGATGCTGCGCCGCCTGGCCTTGATCCCCCACGCGCGCCGCCATGCCATACACGTGCACCTCGCGAATCATCGCCTCGTCCGGCGTCGTCGGCAGCTCGTCCGCATGTGCGGTGACAAAGGCGCGATCAGGCAGGGACAGGCGCAAAAAGCCCGCGATCTTGCCCCGCGGCGTCACCCACTGCAAAAAACGCTCGCGCGTCACCGGCGTCTCGTAAGCGACCTCATCAAGAGACAGTTCGTCCAGGTCGGCGCCCGCGGTGCTGATCTCGCGATAGCGGATCTCGCGCACCGTCGCGCCTTCTCCACGAGCCGCCAAGCGGTTCTCGACGAGCTGGCGCAGGTTGGGCTTCTTGTTGCCCACCATGATGTCGTCGGAGCTAAAGTCGCGAATCATGCGGCTGATACGGCAGAACGATGGCGTAACCACGATGTCATCGGCCAGCACGTCGAGCAGCTCCTCCTCGGAATAGGGGCGCCACTTGCCACGCTCGTAACAGCCCACCAAACGCGAGCCCTCGATGAGCGCGCACGGGTAGACCTTGACCTCGTCGGGCATAAAAGCGCCCTCGGTCATAAAGCGCTCGTAGTCGCGTTTGTCCCCCTCGGGCGTAGCACCCAACAAGTTGAGCATAAAGTGCGCGTGGATCTTAAAGCCAAATAGGCGCGCGAGCGAAAACGCTCGCTCGATCTGTGCCACCGTAATACGACGCTCGTTGATGTCGAGCAGGTGCTGGTCGAGGCTCTGGATACCCATCTGAATCTTGGTGCAGCCCAGGCGACGAATGAGCGTGAGCGCCTGAGGCGTTACGGCATCGGGGCGCGTCTCGATAACGAGTCCCACCACGCGATGCTTCGCCGTCTCGTTGATGCGCTGCTGCCGCTCAAGCTCTTCCATCGTTGCCGTCTGCCACTCGGTGACCTCGCCCCACGGCGTACCGGGGCCGTACAGACGACGCACTGCACGGTTATAGCCGCCCACGGCAGCATCCACACGCCCCTGCTCGTCAGCAACGCCGGCAGCAAGCTCGGCCTCGTCTGTCGCAATGCCGGCGGCCCGATAGCGCTCGCGGCGTTCTGCCACCACAAGCGGCAGGGCATCGGCGGGAGCGTCATCGAGCAGACGCCCCGCCTCGGCACGGCTGATGCCCGGACGCGCCAACATGGGGTTTGCCGCCACGCCCGCCACCGCATCATCATTGAGCGCACGGAAGAGCTCCGACATAAACCATGCCTGATACCCTTGCGAGTAGTCGCTCCAGGTACCGCCGAGCACGATGAGTTCAATCTTATCGGTCGCATGTCCCATCTGCGAAAGCGCGGTCAGGCGAGCGCTCACCTGCAGATACGGATCGAAACAGTTTTGTTCCGCACGGGCGCACGCCGGCTCGGCATGCAGATAGCTTTTGGGCATGCGCAGGTCGTTGGGGCAAAACAGGCAATCGCCCGAGCACGGCCAGGGCTTGGTGATGACGGTAATGGTCGCCACGCCCGAAGCCGTTCGGCGCGGCTTCATGCGCAGTACCTGCAGCAGTTGACGCTCCAGCTCGGCATCGACATTCCACCCAGCCCAACGAGTCGGCTCCTCGCGTTTAACCCGCTGGTAGAACGGCAGCAGACGGCGCTTGGCCAGGTCGCGTTTGTCGGCACCCTCGCGGCGCGCCTCGGTATGTATCAGTTTGACGAGCGCCTTGTCGTCCACGGTCTCGCCGCGACGCAGGGCATCGAGTATGTTTAAAATAATCTGTTCCATGACCCCATTGTAAAGGCAAAGGCGCCGAAGCCCGTCACGGCTCCGGCGCCTACATCAAACAGCGCGTATAAGCATCTATGTTTGCGGACTTAGCCCGCCGTCGTCATTCCGGATTGAACGACATGTCGCCCGAACCAACCCCAAAGCGATACGTGGCGGACTTATCGCCATTATCGAACTCGAGGCTCGAAATCGCCTCGTCGTCGTAGCTATCCGGAAGGAAATCGCTCTCGAAGTCACCGCTACCCAGAGTAAGGCTCGCCGTAAAGCCCGTAGAGTTCGGAACCGTTACCTCCACATCGCCCGAGTCCACGCTTACGTTCATCGACTTCGCGGGGGCCTGGTAGAGCTCGAACGTCACATCGCCCGAACCGACCTCAGCACTGAGCGCATCAGTCACGCTGCCTGTAAACTCTACATCTCCCGCACCCAGGAAAAGGTCAAAACCATCACAGATGACACCGGCAATCTGCAAATCACCCGAGCCCACGTGCGCGTTGATCCCCTTCAGATGTTCGGCAACACGGCGCGGCAGCTCAACCGTAACCGAGCGATCGATTGCCTTACCGTCATCACTTCCAAACTGGGAAACCTTGAGCGTCGAGTCCTCGACGGATGCGATGTTTTGCGCCGCGGCCTTGGAGGCATCCATACCCTTGGCAACGCGTCCCCGCTCGATAACGCGAGCCTTGTTGCCATCAACAACCTTGACGTCCACCGAAGCCGCATTGATATCGAAATCGAGGTAGCGAAACTCATCGGCATCAAAGGTCGCACTCGAAAGCTGCTGAGGCTGAGCGGAATACTTACCGCCATCGTTCAAAACATCGTCGTCAACCGCATCACCCATACCGGACAAGCCGGATGCAATATTGCCGAGATCCCACGGACCATCAAAATGAATCAATGTCCGCGAGGCGCCAAAGACAAGCCCAACAATAAGCACAAACGCTCCGATGCCAACGCCCAGACGCACCTTAGATTCATGCGAGAGTTTCATTATTCATCACCTTCTTTGGCGCTCGCATCAGCGGGGGTCGCGGTAGCCACGTCGGTATCAACCGCAGGGGAATCATCCTGAGCCCTGGCTGCCGCCGGCGCCGGACCAACCTGAATATTCCCGCGCGCCCAATCGCCGTCGAGCGCACGCGCCACCCAGTGATAGATGGGGATCGTAAAGAAGATCAGTGCGGCAAAGGGGGCACCACCAAACAGGAACATCAGTAAAAAGAACAGCAGCCAGCACACGGCCCAATACGGAAACGACTGGAACGGACCTTTCACTGGAGTCGGATTGACCGCGCCAGCGCTCGTCGCTTGCGCCGTCGCGGCGTTAGCCGCCTGCGCGCTCCAACTTGCAGCTTGCGCCGCCTTGGCCGCGGCATCACTCGCCTGTGTTGCCGCCTCGGTAGCGCGCGCTGCCGCCTCGTGGGTACGGGCGCGCTCGGCCGCCTCGGCCTCGCGCTGGCGGGCACGGTCCTCGTTCTCAAACTCGATATCGTCCTCGATCTCGTCGCTCGGATTGAGTAGCTCGTCCAGACTCACACCATAGAGCTTGGCAAGCGAGATCAGGTTCTCGGTATCAGGCGAGCTCTCCGCGCGCTCCCATTTACTGACCGCTTGGCGTGACAGTCCCAGCTTTCGTGCCAATCCTTCTTGGCTAAAGCCCTTGCTGCGGCGAAGATCGGCGAGCCGCTGCGCAGTTTCTACATTCATGATTCCTCCTATGCTTTTGCCAGCCGTGCCGCCGGACCGTTGTTGTTCTTAAGGCGCCTTGCACAGTTAAAAATCTATCCGCCACCGCCAAAATCATGCTACCTATTCTAGTGAGATTTTTGACAACCGGCGGTTGCGGGCACATATGAGCTGCGGAAATGTGTCCAAACAAAGCAATGGCCCACAGCTCGGTTGTCCCCGTTGCGGCGTTAACGGTAGTATGGTCGTACTGTTTATTCCGCACCGCCATCGGAGGGAGTTCCGCGCCGTGAACCGCGATTTCGCATCATCGCTCATCCAGCTCAACAATACGTTCTATCGCGAGCACTCCGCTTCCTTTTCCGATACGCGCCAAGCCCCGTGGCCCGGCTGGGTGCGCACCATGGACATCGCGCTTGAGCAGCTCGATGTGGCCACGATCGAGCATCCCGTCCGCGTCTTCGACCTTGCCTGCGGCAATATGCGATTCGAGAACTTTGCCGCCGGCGGGGCACTTGCCGCCAAGGGCGTCGACGGCGCAAACCCCTCGGCAGATGCCAGCTGCCCGTTTGAGTTCTATGGTGTCGACTCGTGCCAAGATCTGGCAATAGACGCCCACGGCCACGCCCTGCGCATTCCCAACCTGCACTTCCAGGAACTCGATGCGCTCGACGCCCTCATGAAGCTCAACCCCGCCGAGACGCCCGATGTGCTTTTCGATGCCCCGCTCGCCGATATCTCGGTCTGCTTTGGCTTTATGCACCACGTGCCGTCGTGCGAATACCGTGTGCGTGTGCTCGACGCCCTGGTGCGCCAGACGCTCCCGGGTGGCATCATCGCCATCAGCTTTTGGGAGTTTATGAATGACGAGCGTATGGCACGCAAAGCCGTTCGCGCTGAGGCCCGCGCCGAGCTCAGCCCGCCGTTTGAGGGCTACGATTCCGCGCAGTTCGAAGCCGGCGACCACCTCATTGGTTGGCAAAACGACCGCCATGCCTACCGCTACTGCCACCACTTTGACGATCAACAGATCACCGACCTGGTGCGCGGCGTTCGTACGTTCTACAAGAGCGGCGAGGTTCCCGTACGCGAGCTCGAGCGTTTCCACGCCGACGGTCGCAGCGGCGAGCTCAACCGTTACGTGATTCTCAAGCGTCTATAGGCGTCAGCGACTCGTCGCTGAGCCGCACCGCATCTTTTGGGCAAATCGCCCCCCTTCTAACCCATCACCGGAACGTGCAGCCATGCGTTCCATACTTATGACCAAGGAGCCTCATGGGAGCCGTCCACGTTCGCACGCCTAAGAACTTTGTACTCGAGGAGCGCCTGGAGCGCTACGCCGATGCGATTGAGACGAACCCCGAGGCCTATGCCGGGAATTGGCGCGAAGCCTGCGCGCCAGCCGGCGGCGCACCCTTCACCCGCCTTCATCTGGATCTGGGCTGCGGCAAAGGCACCTATCTGGTTGAGCAAGCTCGCCGTGAGCCCGACACGCTCTTTATCGGTATGGACCAGGAGCCCATCTGCATCGCCTATGCCGCACAGAAAATCTGCGAGCAGGGGCTGTCCAACGCACTCGTCCTGCCCCGAGGTGCCGCATCGCTGCCGCAGCTATTTGCCGCAGGCGAGCTCGATGCCATCACCATCAACTTTCCCACGCCGCAGCCCAAGGCCAAGTACGCCAAAAAAAGACTCGTCCATGTCGACCATCTGATGCTCTACCGCCCGCTCTTTGCAGCCGGTGCTACCGTCACGCTGCGCACCGACAGCAAGCCATTGCGCGACTACGCCCTGGGGCAGTTTGCCGCGGCCGGCTACGACACACTTTGGGTAAGTGACGACGTCCGCCGCGACCATCCCGAGCACCCCGAGACCGAATATGAATGCCGCACACGCGAGATGGGTGCAGCCGTCTATGGCATTTGCGCCACACCCGGCGCGCAGCCCAGCGATGAACAGCTCGCGGCGGGCCGCGCGCAGGAGCAAAGCCTTGCCTGCTACCTGCCCGAAAACCTCGATGAGCTCACCTATGTACCTCTGGGCATGGAGGAGGCCGTCGAGAACTTCAGAAACCGCGCCCGCAAGGGCAAGAAGCGCCTGCCACAAGAGTCCTAGGAGCTTTTGGCAGTCGCGGCATCGGCTACCAAGCGCAAATAGGCGCTGGCGAACGATTCTCAAACCTAAGTGAGTAGACTTCTTGGCAATAGCCAAGCACAACCCGCATAACGAAAACTAAAACCGCAGGTAGAACCATTGCGCAAAAGCCATGTGCTCGCAATATCGCAAATAGTCTACTCACTTGGCTAGCGACTACACTAAACGGCTGGGCAGAACGCCCATTTCCTGCATTTTCTCGCGCGCTAGCACCCCGTGCCGCCGCTACGCCATAATGGATGGCGGACAATCGCGAGAGAAAGCAACCACATGGCACAGACCACGACAGATACCGCCGCCAGCACCGTCTCCGGCGCCGGGGCCGCCAGCTCATTCTCGGGCGGCACGGGAACCGAGGCAGAGTTCGGTTCGCTCGGCGCGCTCTCTCCCACTTGGTGGGAGCCCGAGGACGGCAGCGAGCCCGAACCATGGCTCACGCCCGACCAAGCCTTCGAACGCTTCTTTGAATGGACGAGCAATCGCGGCATTGAGCTGTGGGATCACCAAGAAGAAGCCCTCATGGATCTAGCCGCCGGTGACCATGTCATTTTGGGAACACCAACCGGATCGGGCAAGTCGCTCGTCGCGCTGGGCATGCTCTTTATGGGCATGGCGCAGGGCAAGCGCTGTTATTACACGGCCCCTATCAAGGCCCTGGTCAGCGAAAAGTTCTTCGACCTGGTACAGGTGCTCGGCCGCGATAACGTCGGTATGATCACCGGCGACACGCATATCAACACCAAGGCGCCCGTCATCTGCTGCACGGCAGAGATCCTTGCCAACGACGCACTGCGCGAGGGCGAAGATGCCGATGTTGGCTGCGTCGCCATGGACGAGTTCCACTACTTTGCCGACCCCGATCGTGGCTGGGCCTGGCAGGTGCCGCTGCTCACCCTGCCTCACACGCAGTTTATGCTCATGAGCGCCACGCTCGGCGATGTCACTGCCATCGCCGCCTCGCTCGAGGAACACACCGGCGCTGTTTGCGACTTGGTCGTCGATGCCCCGCGTCCTGTTCCGCTGAGCTACGACTATGTGACGACCTCCCTCGAGGGCACGGTCGAGCTCGCAATGCGCCGCGGCGAGGCCCCGCTCTACATCGTGCACTTTAGCCAGGACGCCGCACTTGCGACGGCGCAATCCCTCGCCAACTTTGGTATTGCCAGCAAGGAGCAGCGCGAGGCCATCAAGGAGGCGGCCAAGGGCACGAGCTTCTCCACGGCCTTTGGCAAGATTCTTAAGCGCTTGCTCGGATGCGGCGTCGGCGTGCACCATGCTGGCATGTTGCCGCGCTATCGTCTGCTGGTCGAGCGCTTGGCACAACAGGGCCTGTTGCCCGTCATCTGCGGCACCGATACGCTCGGCGTCGGCATCAACGTGCCCATCCATACCGTGGTGCTCACCGCGCTCACCAAGTTCGACGGCTACAAGATGCGTCGTCTGCGCGCCCGCGAGTTTCATCAGATTGCCGGTCGCGCCGGCCGCTCGGGCTTCGATACCGAGGGCATGGTGATTGCCGAGGCACCCGAGCACGAGATCGAGAATGCCAAGCTCATGGCCAAGGCGGGCGACGACCCCAAGAAGCTCCGCAAGATTAAAAAGAAGAAGGCCCCCGAGGGCTTTGTCACCTGGAACAAGCAGACCTTTGAGCGCCTGATCGAGACGCAGCCCGAAACGCTCAAGCCGCGCCTTCGCATCACACACTCCATGGTGATTAGCGTGGTCGAACAGGGCGGCGATGCCCGCGCCCGCGTGCACGACCTCATCGAGACAAGCCTGCAGACCCCCGAGGAAAAGTCCAAGCTCGAGGTTCGCGCCGATGAGATTTTCGCCACGCTCATCGATTCCGGCGTCGTCGTGCGCACCGAGGTGCCGCCCGCACCCGACGCTCCGGCTGACGCCGCGCCGGACATCGACTACGCGCTGACGGTCGACCTGCCCGAGGACTTTGCGCTCGATCAGCCGCTCTCGCCGTTCTTGCTCGCCGCGTTGGAGCTGCTCGATCCCGAGAGCGAGACCTATACCATGGATTTAATCTCAATGGTCGAGGCGACGCTCGAAGATCCCAAGCAAGTGCTGCGTGCGCAGGAGCGTGCCGCACGCGATCGAGCTATGGCCGAGATGAAGGCCGACGGCATCGAGTATGAGGAGCGTCTGGAGCGCATTCAAGACGTCACGTACGAAAAGCCGCTCGAGGATTTGCTCGACGCCGCTTTTGACAAGTACTGCCAGGAAGTACCCTGGGCAAACGACTACCAGCTCTCTCCCAAGAGCGTCCTGCGCGATATGCTGGAAAGCGCGAGCGATTTTAAGGGCTACATTCAAAAGCTCGGCATCGCCCGCTCCGAGGGCATTTTGCTGCGCTACCTGGCAGAGGCTTACCGTTCGCTCGACCGCACCGTACCCATCGAGAAGCGCGACGAGCGCCTGCGCGACATTATCTCGTGGCTGGGCTTTGTGGTGCGCTCGGTCGACTCGAGCTTGGTAGACGAGTGGGAAAACGCTGGCAACCCGGCAGCCCTCGACGCCACGCCGCCGCAGGGCATCGACGAGGTCGTGGCGGACCGCCGCGGCTGCACGCTGTTGGTGCGCAACGCGCTCTTCCGCCGCGTGACCCTTGCCGCCCGCGAGCACGTTCGCGACCTGGGCGAGCTCGACGACGACTGGGGCATGAGCGAGATCCGCTGGCAAAAAGCACTCGACGCTTACCACGAGCAGCACGAGGAGATTCTCACCGACGGCGACGCGCGCTCCTCTGCTATGTTCTCGATCGACGAGTCCGACGAGAAGGCGCTCCACGTGTGGCACGTGCACCAGATTTTTGCCGACGAGGACGGCGACCACGACTTTGGCATCATGGGCGATGTCGATCTGGACGCCACGCAAGACGGTGGCGAGGTCATCTTCAAGAACTACCGCGTCGGTTTTATCGAGAACCTGCTCGAGGGCTAGCCGAACATACTGGAACGAAACGGGGCCGTTGGCAATATCGCCAGCGGCCCCGCTTTTGCACTATACGCTATGCCCTACTCGGCATCCTCGACCTCATACGAATCCGCCTCGGCTGGCTCCTCGTTTGTCTCTGGCGCAGCCTCGCGCGCCTCGTCAAACGCTGCCTTCATGGTCTTGTTTCCCCAAGTGAGCTTGCGAATGGTGAGCTCATCAGCCTTGTTGTGGGCCAGGCGCAGATTCTCGGTGCTGCGGCGCAAATCGTCCTTGGTCTTCTCGAGCTGCTTGATGGCGGCATCGATTTCCTTAATCGCCGACTCGAATTGCTTACTCGCCAGGTTATAGTTGCGCGAGAAGCCGTCCTTGAACTTTTCCATCTTGGCTTCGAAGTTCGTGACATCGATATTCTGCTGTTTGTACTCCGCCAGCTCCTGCTTATAGCGCAGCGAACCCATGGCGGCATTGCGCAGCAGCGTAATCATGGGAATGAAAAACTGCGGGCGGATCACATACATCTTCTCGTAGCGATAGCTCACGTCCACGATTCCCGCGTTGTAAAGCTCGCTCTCGGGCTCGAGCAGCGTGCAGAGCACCGCGTACTCACAGCCTTTCTGGCGACGATCGTGATCGAGTTTCTTAAAGAAGTCCTCGTTTTTATGTTTGGTCGCGGTCTCGTCGTTCTCGTTTTTCATCTCGAACATAATCGAAATGACCTCGTTGCCGCTCGCGTCGCACTCGCGGAAGATAAAGTCGCCCTTGGTGCCCTCGGACGCATCGTTATCCTTCTCGAAGTACGCGTTAGGAAATGCCGTCATGCGCAGACGGTTAAACTCGGTCTCGCAGTGCTGCTCGAGCGACTCGCCCACCATCTTGGTGGACAGACGAATCTTCATTTCCTTAAGGCGCTCAATCTCTTCGTCCTTGTAGCGGATCAACTCGTCGCTCACGCGCTTGGCCTGCGCAAGCTCGAGCTCATGTGCCGCCTTGGCCTGTTCCTCACGCGAATCGCGCACCGCCAGCTCACTCGTCAGCTTGGCACGCGCCTCATCGCGCTCTCGCTCCGCCGCGGCAACCGCCTCTGACAGGTTCATTTTGGCCGTCAGCTCCTGTTCGCGCAGCTGCGCACGCAGACCCTCGGCCTCTTGCTCGGACTGAGCCTTTGCAGCGGAAAACTTCTCTTGTACCTTCGCGCGATAGTCAGTAAGCGTACGTTCGGCCTCGCTGCGAGCGGCATCGAGCTCACGCTGCGACTCGGCCGTAGCAGCGGCGAGCGCCATCTCCTGGGCCTTGTCCGCCGCGGCAAGCTTGGCCTGCAGCTCGGCAATCTGCGCATCACGCGCGGCTACATCGTTTTGAGCAGCGTTGCGCGCCGCCGACTCGGCAAGCTTGGCTTCATCATCCTTGTGTCCCAGCTGCGCACGCAAATTGTCGATCTCACGCTGGAGCTCGGCGTTCTCCTTTTGAGCATCGGCACGGGCCTCGACCGCCGCGCGCTGGCTTGCACTCTCGCGCTCTGCGGCAGCGCCCTCGAGCTTGGCGCGTAGCTCGGCGAGTTCAGCATCGCGCTTGGCGACTTCTTGCGCCAGTTTCTGATCCGCAGTGTTCTTCTGCTCGACAAGCTGAGCGTTGCGCTGAGACTCTGCCTCCTGCAAAGCAGCCGACGAACGCGAGCGTTCAAGCTCCAGCGCCTGCTCGCCCTCGCGCTGGACCGCCTTCACGCGCTCATCCAGGTCGCGCGAAAACTCGGCATCGCGCACTTGTTTGACGATATCCGCATAACCGGACGCGTCGACCTTAAAAACTTCGCCGCAATGCGGGCACTTAATCTCGTTCATGGCAGCTCCTCGATGGACGCAAATTTCAACCGCTTACACTCTACCGCGCCGGACGGACAAAAAAGGCGCCGCCGCCAGAATGGCAACGGCGCCAGAACCGCCACAAAGGGGACAGGCACCTTTGTGGTGGTTTGTGTGGTGGTTCGAGAATTACAGTCCAAAGAAGTCAAGGATTTGATCACGGCTTACGGGCTTGTAGTTGTTGGCATCGAGGCCAACGTCGTAGCGAAAGATAGGGCGCTCGCGATCGCGGTTGCGCGCGTTGACGCGGTCTCCCCTGCTGTGGATATGCCCGTGCAGCATGATGGCGCCACGCGCCTTGCCATTCCAGCTGAGCATGGGGTAGTGGCTCATAACCAGACGATGGCCCTTGACATAGCCGGGAGCAATCTCCAGGTAATCGCGTACCTCATCCCAAATCTGCGGCACGTCGGGATCTTCCCAATCACCGTCATGGTTACCGCGGATAAGCGTCACATTCTTGCATTCGATACGCTCGCGCAGGCGCACCGCCTCCGCCAGGGGCAAACGATAGGTAAAGTCACCCAGAATATAGAGGCGGTCATCCGCAGCCACGCACTCATTGATGGCATCGATGACCTTGCGATTCATCTCCTCGACCGAGCCAAACGGCCGGTCCATATCGTGCAAGATATTCGTATCGCCCAGGTGCAGGTCGGCGGTAAACCACATCATCGTCTGTATCCTCATTTCGCAACGTGTCTAACACGTGCCTAGTATACAGACGCTTTGGCGCGTCGGTTAGCCAAAGAGCCCACCGAACGGACCTCGGCGGCGTTTGTCTTTCTTTTTCGACGCGTCACCCTGGGCGTTCTTGTCCTGCCGCTTTTTACGGTCCCGCACCAGCTCATCGTCATCGAGCAGCAGATCCCACTCAAACGGATCATCTGTCAGATTAAACAGATCATCGTCATCAAACATGGCAGCCTCCCTCACCGATTAGCGGGCATCCACCACATAGAGGCCAACGCGCACCTGATGCCACGGGCTGCGCTCGGGAGCAACCTGCTGCACACGGGCTTCAAATACGTCCCCATGCCCGTAATACATCATCAAGGACAGCGGGCCGACCTCGTTTCCCGGAACATACCCAAGCTTGGTGTTGCCGCAGTAGATCGCAACCGCCTCGGGATCATGGGGATTATCGCGCTCGGTACACAGCGTCAGCTTATCGCCAACCTTAAGATCGCCTAGGACCAAAGCGCCGTCGGCATATTGAAACCCTGCAATATGAAACGACAAAAGAACACGTGAAGGCTCATACATGGCAGCTCCTCTAACGGCCGAATAAACCGGCAAGTAACCTTATCGAGAAGTCTACGGGTCCGTGCGGACACAAATACATCCTGTCTGCGTCCTTCAATCGCTTGCCGCAACGCTTGCGGATAAGATAGGAACACGGATGGCACCCGTTGCCGCGGGTCTTGCCAACTCCGATACACGTTTTCATCGTGAGAAGTGGCCGTCTTCGCTTACGCGGGGCGGCCACTTTGTTTATCCCTATGCTATCGGTTCTATTGCACAAAATTGGCACGCCATACTACTTATTCAGCAAAGCAAGTGGGACACCGCGAGTCTAGCCCCGATGCCGGGCGATTGCCCAAAACGTGCAGGCGATAGCGGCCGTTGCCAGGCTTGCGCCAACAAGTACTCCCTGCACGCCAAAGGCATCGGCCAAAAACGGAGCCACAATCAGCGGCAGCACGCCGGCGCCATTGAGGCCCACGCGCATCACGCCCATGACGCGCCCCACCTTAGCAGGGTCGCTCAAGCGCTGGGTGAGCGTGACGCGCACCGGTCCCATGGCGCCAAAACCGATGCCGCAGACAAGCTGCCCCACCGCAGCAACGGCAACATGGGCGGTACCCACATACACAACGGAGCCCACGCCCGTCACCAGCAGCATCGCCGCCAGAAGCTCCAGCCTGATGCATCCCGACGGCACGCGCATGATCAGGTACGACCCCAGCGTTCCGCCGATGCCGGCGATGGCCGACAGCCATCCCATCCACTCCGCACCCACGCAGAGAACATCGCGGTAGAACAGCGACTCGAGCGAATCGAACGCCCCGTAGGCAAAGAAACCCATAAAGCCCATGAGAAAAATCAGACGCAGGTCGACATCGGCCGCCGTGACAATTACGCCCTCCCAAAGCGATCGCAAGCCCGTCGCCCCATCGCGAGACTCCGGCTTGTCGACGCCCTGAACAGCAGTGCCTTCACGCAACGAGGCCACAAGCAGCAAAGCGGGAACAGGTGCTGCCGCGAGCAGGAAAAACACCCCTTGGTTGGAAAAGGCCGAGGCGATAACGCCTCCAAGGGCAGGTCCAACGATCACCGCGACACTTGTCGCGATATTGTTGAGGCCGTTTATGCGCAAAAGCTCCTCGGGCGCCTCCGTCAAAAAGCGCGGATAGGCGTCCATGGCCGTGGTCCCCGCGCCAAACAGCAACCCGGCAGAGATGGCGAGTAGCGCAAGCGCGGGATAGGACACGGGAGCTACAAGGCCAAAAACGCCCGATGCGCAAAGCAGGACGCAAACGGTCAGGAGCACGCGACGCGGACCCAAGAAGTCCACAAGCGCGCCGGCGCAAAACGTTGCGAAGATGAGCGCCAGGTTGAGTCCAAACACGAGCGCGGACGTCTCAAATGCGCCGGCTCCGAGAACATAGGTGCCGCAACCGATGATGCCAACAAAATACGTCGACTGAAATGCAAGTTGAATAAAGAAATTTACCGCAACCAAACGGTGCGATGGAGAAAGAAAACGGGACATGGCAGACCCCTTATGCATATGGAAACCAAACAAGACAGCCTGGGCGCCATCAGTCCATGTTGGTCTCGAACATATGCATAGTCTCCCCTTCGTTGCGGTCGTCCCGTATTCTAGCACCGATTCACCGCGCCGCCCCTGCGCATTGCCATCAGAACGCTCCACGCCCCAGCGCTTGGGCATGAGAAGTGGCCGTCTTCGCTTATGCGGGGGCGGCCATTTTGCTTATCTCTAAGTCATCTGATTCTAATGCACGAACATGCGCACGAACTTGTGCTTCCAGCTTGCATACGGGGCATAGCGGAATGGCACGTCCAGCCAGGTTGCCTTGTTCACGATGCTCTTCTTGTGGCTAAACGTATCGAAACTCTCGCGGCCATGGTACTGCCCCATACCGCTCGCGCCCATGCCGCCAAAGCCCATATGGCTCGTAGCCAGATGCATGATCGTGTCGTTGACGCAGCCGCCGCCAAAGGGCACATGGCGCACAAAGCGCTCCTGAACTGCGCGGTCCTGGCTAAAGATATATAAGGCCAGCGGTGTCGGACGATCCGTAATAAACGTCTCGGCCTCGTCTAAGCTCTCAAACGTCAGCACCGGCAAGATGGGACCGAAGATTTCTTCCTGCATCACGGCGTCATCGGGGGACACGCCGTCTAGGATCGTCGGCTCAATCTTGAGCGACGACTCGCGCGCCGTGCCTCCCAGCACAACCTTGTCGGGATCGATCAGCCCGCGCACGCGCGCAAAATGCTTGGCGTTGACGATGTGGCCGTAATCCTCGTTGTCGAGCGGATGCTCGCCAAACATGCGGCGGACCTCCTCCTTGATGAGGCCCAGCAGCTCGTCGTGCACGCTCGTATCGACCAGCAGGTAGTCGGGCGCCACGCAGGTCTGTCCCACGTTGAGCCATTTACCGAAGGCGATGCGCCGTGCCGCAACCTTCAAGTTTGCCGTCGCATCCACGATGCAGGGACTCTTTCCGCCCAGCTCAAGCGTCACGGGCGTCAGGTTTTTACTTGCCCGCTCCATGACGAGCTTGCCGACCGGAACGCTACCGGTAAAGAAGATCTTGTCCCAGCACTCATCGAGCAGCGCCTCATTCTCGGCACGCCCGCCCTCGACAACCGTCACCAGGCGCGGATCAAATGCCTCTTCACAGATTTGCCTGAGCACCGCGCTCGATGCCGGAGCATAGGCACTCGGCTTGATGACCACGGTGTTGCCCGCGGCAAGGGCGCCAGCGAGCGGCTCGAGCGTTAGCAAAAACGGATAGTTCCACGGAGCCATAATGAGCGTGACGCCATAGGGCACGGCCTGCGTTTTGCACACACTCACGGCGTTGGCAAGGTCACACGGACGCAGGCGCGGACGACTCCATCGAGCCACGTGAGCGATCTGATGACGAATCTCGGAAAGCGAGGTGCCGATCTCACACATATAGGCCTCGTCATGCGACTTTCCCAAATCGGTCTTGAGCGCATGGGCGATATCGGTCTCGTGCGCCCGCACCGCCTCGCGCAGGCGCACGAGGGCGCGGCGTCGAGCATCGACATCAAACGTGGCGTGCGTCTTAAAATAGGCGCGCTGATCGGCAACGATGCGCGCGATTTCCTCGGTGTTCATGGACCCTCCTAGTTCTCGTCCTCAAACATACCACCCGCAACGACCTCGTACATATGCTCGAGCTCCAAACGGTCCATCAAAAGCGGAACGGGGTACAGGGGATTGGCCTCGGCATCGGCATGTGCCGCCATTTCGGCAATGTCGGAACGGCGAATGCCCGTCACGTATTTAGGGATCCCCAGGGCCTCGTTCATGCGGTCGACCCAATCGATAAAGGCCTCGGACGCCACGTTGTCCTGCGCGTTAGCTGGCGCGATACCGGCCATGCGGGCGAGATCGGCAAGCTTAGGAGCAGCAGCTTCGCCATAAGCGCGAAGCATGTGCGGCAGGATGATGGCGTTAGCCAAGCCGTGGGGGATCCCGTAACGCCCGCCCAGGCTGTGTGCGATGGCATGAACGTATCCAACATAGGAGCGCGTAAAGGCAACGCCCGCTTTATACGCCGCCGATAGCATATTGCGGCGCGCACGCATGTTATCGCCATGCTCATAGGCCTCGAGCAAATTGTCATGGATGAGCTGGACCGCCTGTCGCGCCATCTTACGCGTATAGGGCGTGGTGCTTCGCCCGATAAAGGCCTCAACGGCATGCGTCAGGGCGTCCATGCCCGTCTGCCCCGTAATGGAAGCGGGCAGGCCGCGTGTAAACTCGGGGACGTGCACCGCAAAGCGCGGAATAAGCACAAAGTCGTTAATGGGGTACTTGTAGTGCGTCTCATCATCGGTGATAACCGCCGCGAGCGTGACTTCGCTTCCCGTACCGGCGGTAGTGGGAACCGCAATAAGCAGCGGCAGGAGACGGTGGACGCGCAACAGGCCGCGCATCTTGTTGATGGGCTTATTTGGCTGTGCGATGCGTGCGCCCACGCCCTTGGCACAGTCCATGGCCGAACCGCCGCCAAAGCCGATAATGGCCTGGCAGGCGCTCTCGCGATACAGGGACGCCGCTTCCTCCACGTTTGAGACCGTGGGGTTCGCACGCGTTTCGGCATAGACCGTAACGCCAATTCCCTTGGACGCGAGCGCGCACTCGAGCGGCGCCGTGAGCCCCAGACGGGCAATACCGGGATCCGTCACGATAAGAACCCGCTGTATCGAGCGCTTTTGAAGCACCGCGGGCACGTCCTCGGCATGCTCCAAAATGCGCGGCTCGGTATAGGGCAGGATCGGCAATGCGATGCGAAAAACCGTCTGATATGTTCGGCACCAGGCGCGGCGGGCTAGATGCATAAAGGAAACTCCTTCATTTGTTGATAGGTCAACATTTGTTCGACCGATTGTACTCATCGGCGTCCGCATATGGCTTGCAAATCGTTAATCAATCAACATCTTCACATGCCGAAAATTGTTTTATTAAAAATCATTCCTAATAGGCTTCACATTCGGTCGCATTTATGGATAATAGAACTCGTCAAGACGCACGTCCGGAGAGGGCCCTTACGGGACCGGACGAGCGCACCATCGCCATCGATCGAAAGGATCGAATCATGAAGTTTGTTTGCCCCGTTTGCGGTTATGTGGAAGAGTTCGACGGCGACCAGCTGCCCGAGGATTTCAAGTGCCCCCAGTGCGGCGTTCCCGGCTCTCGCTTCCTGAAGCAGGAGGAGGGCCAGCTCGAGTGGGCTGCCGAGCACGTCGTGGGCGTCGCCAAGATGGAGGGCGTCTCCGAGGACATCGTTGCCGATCTGCGCGCCAACTTTGAGGGCGAGTGCTCTGAGGTCGGCATGTACCTGGCCATGGCTCGCGTCGCCCATCGCGAGGGCTATCCCGAGATCGGCCTGTACTGGGAGAAGGCTGCCCACGAGGAGGCCGAGCACGCCGCCAAGTTCGCCGAGCTTCTGGGCGAGGTCGTGACCGACTCCACCAAGAAGAACCTCGAGATGCGCGTTGAGGCCGAGAACGGCGCCACCGCCGGCAAGACCGATCTTGCCAAGCGCGCCAAGGCCGCTGGCCTCGATGCCATCCACGACACCGTGCACGAGATGGCTCGCGACGAGGCTCGCCACGGCAAGGCTTTCGCTGGCCTGCTCAAGCGCTACTTTGGCTAAGCCAACTGCCTGAGACATAACCTCTAGCTCGAAGAAGGCCCGGACCGTATTGGTTCGGGCCTTTTCGTTGGCTTATTGCAGTTGCTCCTGAAGAACACTGAGCGACTGAGAGCTCAGGTCGTCGTATTGTATGAGGACGCGAGATGGAGCGTTCTTAGTCGATGCCCGATCACCCGTCCACAGGCAATCGGCGATGTTGACATAGGAAATACGAGCGTCAGCGAGAGCCTTCGCGAAACTCTCCCCTGCCTTGTCCTCGGCCAGGGCAACAGTGCAGTAAAGGCCCGCGTCTGCATGATCGATCGAAACCTCCCCTGCCGGAAACGCTTTCCGTACAAGCGCCGCCAGGCCATCACGCGCCTCGCGAGCACGAACGCGCACGCGGTTCACATGTCGCTCGTAATCACCCGATTCCAGCAAACGCGCCAAGGCAACCTGATCAACAGAACTTACCGACGAGGCGTAGAAACCAAGGTTGCGTTTAAACCTCTCCATTAGCTCATCGGGCAGCACCATGTACGCCAAACGCAACGCCGATGAAAGGCTCTTCGAAAACGTGTTGGTGTAGATAACCGACTGGGCGGCATCGATCGACGCGAGCGCGGGAATCGGCTTGCCGGCAAGGCGAAACTCACAATCAAAGTCATCTTCGATGAGATACCGACCTGGTCGCTCGGCGGCCCAGCTCAGCAGCGCATAGCGACGCGCAATGCTCGTCACAAGACCGGTCGGATACTGATGAGACGGCATCAGGTGAAGGACATCGGTCCCGGTTTTCTGCAGCGCGCTCAAGTCCACGCCCTCAGCATCCAACGGGACATGCCGCACTTCGCAACCCATGACCTGATAGATGCGCGTCAAGCGCAAATAGCCTGGATCCTCGACGGCATACACCTTGTCCGCGCCAAGCAACTGAACCAACATGGTATCGAGCAGCTGGGCGCCCGCACCGATAACGATGTTGTCGGGGTCGACATTCATGCCCCTTGTCCCGCGCAGATGGTGAGCAATTGCGCGTCGTAGCCGAGCGGTGCCCTGTGCCGGCGCGGTCGAAAAGATTTCGCGTTCGTCTTCGGATGCCAGCGTCGCCCGTAGCGCGCTTTGCCAAAGCCGCGCCGCCTCCAAAGCGGAAGGAGAGAGCGCATCGAATCGCTCGACCTGTCCGTTGACATCATACGCGCTGGGGCCCACAGAGACGGCATCTCGGTCGATGCCCTCCGCAGCCGAAGCCAAAACCGGTGCATCCGGAAGTTCACAAGCGTAGTAGCCACGACGCGGCATTGAGCAAATATAGCCCTCGGCAAGCAACTGGCTATATGCATTCTCGATAGTAATGACACTGATTCCCAGATGACTGGCAAAGGCGCGCTTAGACGGAAGATGCTCCCCCGCCGCAATGCGTCCAGCAACGATATCATCTCGAATTTGCTGATAAATATACTCATAAAGCGATGCCTCGCCGCGTTTTTCCAAATTGTAGTCAAGCATGAGTTTGTCACCTGACCTTATTAAGTCATTCATTCTGGTATTAGTCTGACCTTGTAATTATCCCGAAAACTGAGTATTTCGCCATACCCAGCTCCCCGATAGGATGTTCCGTCAAGCAATGCACATGCCAACCAAGGGAGCAACCATGGCAGAACAGACCAACAAGGCCGATCGCGTCAAACTCAATCGCGAGCTCGCGCAGATGCTCAAGGGCGGCGTCATCATGGACGTCACCACGCCCGAGCAAGCACGCGTCGCCGAAGAGGCAGGCGCCTGCGCCGTCATGGCACTCGAGCGCATCCCGGCCGATATCCGTGCCGCAGGTGGTGTGTCGCGCATGAGCGACCCCAAGATGATCAAGGGCATCCAGGAGGCCGTCTCCATCCCCGTTATGGCCAAGTGTCGCATCGGTCACATTGTCGAGGCGCAGGTCCTGCAGGCCATCGAGATCGATTACATCGATGAGTCCGAGGTCCTCTCCCCTGCCGATGACGTCTATCACATCGACAAGACCCAGTTTGACGTGCCGTTTGTCTGCGGCGCCCGCGATCTGGGCGAGGCGTTGCGCCGTGTTGCTGAGGGCGCCACGATGATTCGTACCAAGGGCGAGCCGGGCACGGGCGACGTCGTTCAGGCCGTGCGTCACATGCGCAAGATCCAAAAGCAGATCCGCGACGTTGTTGCTCTGCGCGACGACGAGCTCTTTGAGGCAGCCAAGCAGCTGCAGGTTCCGGTCGAGCTGGTGCGCGAGGTCCATGCCATGGGCAAGCTCCCCGTCGTAAACTTTGCCGCCGGCGGAGTCGCGACCCCCGCCGACGCCGCGCTGATGATGCAGCTGGGCGCCGAGGGCGTCTTTGTTGGCTCGGGCATCTTTAAGAGCGGCGACCCCGCCAAGCGCGCCGCCGCCATCGTCAAGGCCGTGGCAAACTTCACCGACGCCAAGCTCATCGCCGAGCTTTCGGAGGACCTGGGCGAGGCCATGGTGGGCATCAACGCCGACGAAATCGAGATCATCATGGAGGAGCGCGGGCGCTAGTCCAGCAGAAAGGATCGCACATGAGCGATTATGCACACCAAACGGTTGCCGTGCTGGCGGTCCAAGGCGCTTTTGCCGAGCATGAGGCAAGGCTATCTGAGCTGGGCGCACGCTGTATTGAGCTGAGGCAGGCGGCTGATTTGAAGCAGAACTTTGACCGTCTGGTACTTCCCGGCGGCGAGTCTACCGTTCAAGGGAAACTGCTTGATGAGTTGGGCATGCTCGAGGAGCTTCGTACCCGTATCGCTGAAGGCATGCCCGTCCTGGGCACCTGCGCCGGCCTGATTCTGCTGG
This sequence comes from Collinsella sp. AM44-11, assembly GCF_003467145.1. NCBI lineage: Bacteria > Bacillati > Actinomycetota > Coriobacteriia > Coriobacteriales > Coriobacteriaceae > Collinsella > Collinsella sp. AM44-11. The sequence continues at coordinate 75,747 of NZ_QSFE01000006.1, read as the reverse complement.
CTCACGACCTTGCCGCTCATGACGATAAGGGCACGCCGCGTTTGGCAACCATGGATGTGCTCGTTGAGCGCAATGCCTATGGCAGACAGCTCGGCAGTTTTCGCACCAAGGGACAGGTAGACGGCATCGACGGTGAAGTGCCGCTGACATTTATCCGCGCGCCCCGCATCGTCGAGGTCCACGGCGACGCCAAGGCCTTGGCAGAGGTCGATGGCCGCATCGTCGCCGCCCGCCAGGGCAACCAGCTCGGCGTAACCTTCCACCCCGAACTCGATGAAGACACCCGCCTCCACGAACTGTTCCTACAAATGTAGGTAGAACAAAAACGAGAGTGGATAATCTCCCACTTTGAGCTTGAATGCAGACTCAAACCGGGAGATTATCCACTCTCATCCTATGTAGTCGTTGGGGACGTTCTTAAACGACTAGTCAAAAAAGAACGTCCCCAACGACCATATTGCGATAGACGACCACGTTTGCCCAGATAAAACCGGCCAAAATAAACCTGTCCCTTTTTGGTAGGTTTGGATCAAGGCAACGCCGATGCCTTGGTACCGACAGCGAAAACCCGCCAGAGCGAGCAAGGTGCCTTGAAACGAGGCGGCATTGATCTTTTGATCATGCCGTCGAAGTTGAAAGGCAGATTGCCGCTCTGGCGGGTTTGCAGCGTCAACTAGTTACGCGATTTGGTAAAACCGCGTAACCCAATTAGAAGCGGTTGCCGCGGAAGCCGCCACCGTTGCGGCCGCCACGGTCGCCACCGCGACCGCCGCGGTCGTTACCACGGTTGCCGCCGAAGCCACCACGGTTGCCACCGCGATCGCCATAGCCACCACGGTTGCCACCAAAGCCGCCGCGACCGCCACGGTCGCCGCCACGGTCGCCAAAGCCGCCACGGCCACCGCGATCGCCACCGCGGCCGCCGCGGTCACCGCCACGGCCACCGCGATCGCCAAAGCCGCCGCGACCGCCACGGTCGCCGCCACGGCCACCGCGCTCGTCACGGCCGCCGCGAGGACCGCGGTCCTCGTCCAGGCCCATGGCGACGAGCGGAGCGATAACCTTATCGAGAGCGGCCATCAGCTCGGTGGCCTCCTCGTAAGAAAGCTCGGGCAGGAGCTTCTCCTTCTTGTTGGCAAGCTCGGTCAGGCCCTCAGCGGCATCCTCGGCAGCGAAGACAACGATCTTGCGCATATCGCCCTCGGCGTCGTCGATGCGGCCGACCAGATCGGCGGCCTCGGCCTCGGCCATCAGGCCATCGAGCTCACGAAGGCGCATGCCCAGCAGGTCGGACATTTCCTTCTGCTCCATCTTGGGCTTGAGGTCAAGAAGCTTGATGGCGCGCTCGATGTTCGCCATGCGCTCGGCCTTGGCCTCCTCCTCCTTGGAAATAGCAAAGCGACGGCTGCGCAGCAGGCGGGCGGCCTTCTGCATCTTGTCCATCAGCTCTTCGTCATCGTAATCAGCGGCGGCCTCGACAACCTCGGCCTCCTCGGCGGAAACCTCGTCAGCAGCCTCAACCTCAGCAGCTTCGGTCTCCACGGTCTCGACTGCCTCGACCTCGGCAGCCATGGTCTCGTTCTCGGTCTCGTTCATGATCTCTTCGTTCTCAGACATGAGACTCCTTCTTGGCCCTCTCGGGCATCATCGCCCCATTCGCGGGGCCCGTCGCGCACTCTTTGCGCTTTATACATTCATGCCTCTCGGCAAAACGTCCATTAGTTTATGGTGTCGCCATCCAATCTAGCTGCAGAATCTATGTGCACACATTAATGCGACATGTGCGACTCGCGGCGAGCGTACACCAGCGACACCGCGAACCCGACAACGGCAATCACGGCCGCCACGCGCACGGCGGCTGCAAATCCTATCGCCTGGGCAACGTCCGACGCAACGCCTGCGGCGCCAGCAGCCACCGCAGAACTCGAAAGCAGGCCGATAAACAGCGACGGACCAAACGACGCGGCAATCATGTTCCACGTGTTAAGCAATGCCGTTCCGTGAGGATGCTCAGCGGCGGGAAGCGTCTCCAAACCGGCGGTCTGCGAGGGGCTCAGTACCAAACCGACGCCGGCATACACCACAACGGCCAGCAGCACGACAACGCCGATGTTCATGCTTGCCGCGGTCATCGAGATTGCCGTCTGCCCCACAGCGATCAGGGCAAAGCCGACCGGCAGCAGCGGCCACGCACCACGGGCATCCATCACGCGTCCGCCCACAATCGAGGTCACGGCGTTGCAGGCGATCGCCGGCAAAATGAGCAAACCCGCGACAAGTGCGGTCATGCCGTATGCGCCCTCAAAATAGAGCGGCAACAAAACGCTCATCGAGAACGTCGTCATCATCGACACCACCACAAGCAGGCATGCAGGCCAAAAACGAACGCTCGCCATGGGACGCACGTTAAGCACCGGATGCTCGAGCTTGAGCTGACGAACCGCAAACAGGCCGAGCACCACAACAGCGGCGAAAAGCGCCACGATACCGGCCATCACATTGGTCGAGAACTCGCCTACGGAATACACGAACGCCGTAATGCCGGCAGCGAGCAAAACAACCGACAGAATATCAAGCGTGGTGTTCGAGCGCTCTCCGACATTCCGAACGAGCTTTGCTGCCGCCGCGGCGACCACGACACCGCCCACCAGCGGCACTACGAACACCGCCCTCCAGCCAAACAACGTGCATATAAGACCACTAATCACGGGCCCAAACGCCGGCCCTAGCGTAATGCAGGCACCGCCCAGGCTCAGATACAGACCGAGCTTCTCGCGCGGAGCACAAGATAGCACCACATTCATCATGAGCGGAAACAAGATGCCCGATCCCGCAGCCTGCAAAATACGACTTGGCAGCAAAACGGTAAACGACGGGGCGACCAGGCACAGAACTTCTCCGGCGACCATGCATCCGCATGCGAAAAACAGCAGCTTGCGCGTCGAGAAACGACCGGACAGAAAGGCCATGATGGCCGTAAAGATCGACGTCACGATCATGTATCCCGAAACTAGCCACTGCGCCGTGGTGGCACTCACCGAAAAGGCCGCCATGATATCGTGCAGTGCCACGTTAATGATGTTCTCGTTAAACGCGGCGACAAAGGCTGCAATATACATTACGACGAGAAACGCCGAAGTGGCCGATGGCGTTGCTTGAACTTGTTGCTGAGATTTGCTCCCCATGCATTTCCTTCCTCTTGGAACGACAGTCGCATCGCCCCAGAGGAACAGTCCAGGGCGAGCATGAGCCCTAGACTTACGTCAGACGCCGCACGCGACGGATCCGACAACATGGTCCAACGTTGAAAGATTGTAACGCTGACGCGCAGCTTTCCTTCCGCGCTATTATTAAAAGTCCACGAAAGCACGAGACATGAGGAGCCCGCCATGATTAAGCCCATCATGAAATCCGAGTTCTTTTTGCGCCTGCCTTCCGAAGACGCGAGACCCGACGATGCCGCGACCGGGCAGGACCTCCTGGATACGCTCCATGAGCATGAGCACGAGTGCGTGGGCCTTGCCGCCAACATGATTGGCGTGCGCAAACGCATCATCTGCGTAAAGGACGGCAACAGGGCGCTGCTGATGTACAACCCTCAAATTCTTGAGCAGGTCAATTCCTATCAGACGAGCGAAGGATGTCTCTCGCTTTCCGGCGAGCGCCCCTGTACTCGCTATCGCCGCATTAAGGTTGAGTATTTGGACGAGAATTACGTCCACCGCATCAAAAACTTCTCGGGCTACACCGCCGAGATCATCCAACACGAAATCGACCACTGTTGCGGAATCGTTATTTAGTTCCGCCGATTCAAGAAAGCTCCCTGCAGCAAAACAACTGCAGGGAGCTTTTCATAGTGCGGAACTTCTATCCCACTAGCTCTGGCGGTAATGGTCGAAGAAGTCGGCGAGGTCTTCGAGGGACTCTTTGAGCACTTCCATGCGCGGCAGGTACACGATACGGAAGTGGTCGGGCTCAGCCCAGTTAAAGCCGCCGCCGCGCGTGATCAGGATCTTCTTCTCGTGCAGCAGGTCAAGGGCGAACTGCTCGTCATCGGTAATGTTGAACTTCTTCACATCCATCTTGGGGAAGATGTAGAACGCCGCACGCGGCTTAACCACCGAGATGCCGTCAATCTTGTTGAGCGCCTCATACACAAAGTTGCGCTGCTCGTAGACACGGCCGCCAGGGCGGATGTAGTCGTTGACGGACTGATGGCCACCGAGCGCCGTCTGAACGATCGACTGAGCCGGCACGTTGGAGCACAGGCGCATGTTGGAGAGCATGTTGATGCCCATGATGAAGTCGCTCATGCAGCGCTGGTTGCCCGAAAGCACCATCCAGCCAATACGATAGCCCGCGATCATGTGCGACTTGGACAGACCGCTAAAGGTGACGCAGGGCAGATCGGGAGCGAGCGAGGCAATCGAGACGTGCTCGTAGCCGTCCATGCACAGGCGGTCGTAGATCTCATCAGCAAAGATCATCAGCTGATGCCTGCGTGCAACCTCGACGATGCCCTCGAGCACCTCGCGCGGATAGACGGAACCCGTGGGGTTGTTGGGGTTGATGATGACGAGGGCTTTGGTCGCGCTCGTGATCTTGGACTCCATATCCTCCAGGTCGGGATACCAATCCGCCTGCTCATCGCACAGATAGTGCACGGGATGACCGCCGGCAAGGGTTGCGCACGCCGTCCAGAGCGGATAGTCGGGGCTGGGAATCAGAATCTCGTCGCCATTGTCGAGCAGCGCGTTCATCGAAAGCTGAATGAGCTCGGACACGCCGTTGCCCGTGTAGATATGCTCCATCTGAACGTTGGGCAAGCCCTTGATCTGCGAATACTGCATGATCGCCTTGCGCGCGGAGAACAGGCCACGCGAGTTGGAATAGCCTTCGCAGTCGGGCAGCTGCTGGCGCATGTCCTTGATGACCTCATCGGGCGTGCGGAAACCGAAGGGCGCCGGGTTGCCGATATTGAGCTTGAGGATGCGCTCGCCCTCGTCCTCCATACGGGCGGCCTCGTCGACGACGGGACCGCGCACGTCATACAGGACGTTATCGAGCTTGGTGGATTTAGAAAAAGTACGCATGGTGGTGCTCCTTGCAATTTGAGCTGAGGGATGGGGTTCGGGCTTGGAATCGTTGCGGGGTGATGATGCCTCGCCTTGATCGGCGTCGCCGGCAAGCAGCCAGGTAACATCGACCTCCAAAATACGGGCGAGCAGCTCAGCCACATCGCGCCGCGGAATCGTCTTGCCGCTCACATATTGGCTCATCTGACTCTTGCCGAGTTTTTTGCCGAGCATCTCCGATGCGCGGATCACGTCCGACTGGCGAACGTCGCGATCGGACATAGCCTGTCGCAGACGATCGCTAAACGTCTCTTGGGCCACTAGAACCTCCTTGCTGGCAAAGTTCAATTTATACAACACGAATTGAACCTGAGTTCAATTTAGGAAGCAGTATAACGCGGCACCTCATTCAAAAGTTCAATTTCATAAGAAAATGTACCGGACTCAGAGATTTGCCCAAAGCAGACAATGACGTGCACGCGTTTAGAGGTATTCGAGGAATCGAGCGGCGGCAAGCGAAACGTCAGCCGTTCGATATATGGCGTTGATCTGCCGATGGGGATGCCCTTCGAGCGAACGCACGGCAACATCGAACTGGCAGCGGCGCAAGATGAGCGCGGGAAGAATGCTCACGCCCAGGCCGTCCTCGACCATAGCCATAATCGCATAATCATCCCAGGTCGACAGCTTAGAGCGCACCGCCAGGCCCGCGCGGCGGAACAGCGGCGTAATCTCGTCGTCGCTACCGCGTTCCAGCAGAATAAACTGCTCGTTGGCCAAATCGGCAAGGGAAACGACCTCCGCGGTGGCAAGCGAGGAGTCCGCTGGCACCACGGCCATCAGCTCGTCTTGCACCAACGGCCGCGACGCCATGCCGGCGCCGCGTGGCTCACGCGGGATAAAGCCCAGATCGCAGCGGCCCTCTGCCACCCATTGTTCAATCTCTGAGTAATCGCCCATCAGCAACTCATAATCGACGTCCGGGTGATCGGCGCGAAAACGCGCAATCACCGGCGGCAACACGTGGGTCGCCACACTCGAAAACGTACCGATGCAGATTTTGCCGCGCATGAGCCCGCGCATCTCATCCACCCGTCGCTGCAGGCGGCCAAACTCTTCGCATAACGCCTCGACTGCCGGCATGACCTGCTGCCCATCGGCAGAAAGCACTACGCCCTCGCGGCTTCTATCGAGCACTTTAAAGCCCCAGTCGGCCTCGAGATCGGCCACCATGCGGCTCACGCCCGACTGCGAATAGCTCAGCCGCTCGGCGGCGCGCGTAAAACTGCCGGCCCGCACCGTCTCGAGCAGCACCTGCATCTTTTGAATATTCGTTTCCACGGCACCCCTCCACCTTTACATGAGTTTTTGTCATGTTATCCATGCATTATATTCGCTTTTCTTCTAAAGCCAGTTCACCCATAGTGAACATGCTCGAATATAGAGGGGATGTCAGCACATGAACAACGGATTGTTTACGTACTTAGCAGCATTGCTATTGTTTGGCTCCAACGGCATCATCGCCGCTGCCATCGCGCTGCCGAGCTCCGATATCGTACTGTTGCGCACGTTTTTGGGCGCTCTCACCCTTGCCGCCGTCCTCTTCATAACCAAGCGCCATAACCTGCAGGCTCCGTCTCGCCCCCGCGAGGCCGCAGCGCTCATCGTCTCGGGCGCCGCGCTGGGCACCAGCTGGATTTTTCTGTTCCGCGCCTATCAGACGATCGGCGTCGGCATCTCCTCGCTGCTGTACTACTGCGGCCCCATCATCGTCATGGCTCTCTCACCGCTTATCTTTGGCGAAAAACTGACCAGCGGCAAAATCGCCGGGTTCACCGCCGTTGCTTGCGGTGCTTTTCTCATTGCAGCACAAGGTCTAGGCGGCAATATGCCCATTGCGGGTATCGCCTGCGGCATCGCCTCGGCATTTTGCTATGCGCTGATGGTCATCGCTAGCAAGGGTGCGCCACACATCGAAGGCCTCGAGAACTCCACGCTCCAGGTGAGCGCCGCCTTTGTGACCGCGCTGGTCCTTACACTCATCACGCAGGGCGCTCCCTCATGTCTGTCCGCCGGCGTCGCCACCAGTATTGATTGGCGCGCCGTCGTCATGCTTGGCGTCGTCAACACCGGCATCGGTTGCCTGCTCTACTTTAGTGCCGTCGCCAAGCTGCCCGTCCAGACCGTCGCGGTCGTCGGCTACCTCGAGCCGCTTTCGGCCGTCGTGTTCTCCGCCGTCCTTTTAGGCGAAGCCATAACACCAGTCCGCCTGATGGGCGCCGCACTTATCATCGGCGGCGCGATTTTTTGCGAACTCACCGGCAAACGCGCAAACGCCAAGGCCGGTATCGCCCAGGCAGCACGCGCTTAAGGGACATTTTCTCGGGGCGCATGCGGGATAAAGCCCAGGTCGCAGCGGCCCTGCACCTCATAGGAGATGCAGGGCCGCTTTGCATTGCAGTAAAGCTAACGGCTACGAACGACGCGGCTCGGGAACCACGAGCCTATCGGGGCTCGCGCCCTCGGCATCCATCAGGCTCACGTAGCGAATCGATGGGTCATCGTAGGTCGCATAGTAATAATTGCCCGTGCGCGCGCTAAAGCATCCGGTATAGATAGTCTTCTCGAACTTGCCGTCGCCCATCCTGGACGCCCCCTCAATCATCACCACGCCTTCGAGCGAGCGGAACATGCGGACGACGTTTTCGGTCTCGCTCTCCTTTTGCGGGTAATTGGCATTGAGGTACGCCGCCTTTACAAAACGGCTCGGCGAATAGCAATCGCCCGGAATACCGCGCATACCGGCACCCGCGCCATAGGGCTTGAGCTCGGCGCCACGCCATGTCGCCGTCTGCGGAAAATCGCTTGTGGCAGTGATATAAGTGCGTAGGTTTTCCATGTGCCACGGGAAGGTCGGCTGGTTGGCAAGGGTGTCGACTGGATCGTCGTATACATGCAGGCCGTCAGCCATCATCTCGACCACGATGCTACGCTGGCTGTCGCCGATAATCCAATGGAGCAGCGACACGCCCAGCCCTTCTCCGGCAGATTTGGCGACAATCACCGTGTCGCGCAGCGCGGCCTCGACCTCATCGACCGTCGAGAACGTCGCTGCCACCCACAGGGGAAACTCATAGGCCGCGATATTGGTCTTGCCGTCGACAGGGTCCTCGGCATACTCGGCATAACCCGGGAAATTGAGACCCGCCACGGCGAGGCCCGCATCGTTGCCGCAGTCGAAGAACATAGGGTAGTTCTTGTAATCGATGCACATACCGATCACCGCGTGTGCCGCTGTCGTGTCGTCGATAAACGAATACGGAATGTGAAACCCGCGCGGCATCACGCGAACCTGTTGGCCGTAGTCAAAGCTCCAGTCGAGGTTGCGGCCCAGATACATGTTGCCGGAATTATCGGTAAATCGAATGCTCGTACACATAGCGCCTCCTAGCTTTACGTTCTTGCTAAGTTCATTGTCACCAAACAAAAAGGCGCTAAACACAAAAGCCCGGACATGACAACAATGTCACGCCCGGACCAAAAACGACGAAGTGCGGTGCTGCGGTCGCCCTAGACAAGCTTGCCAAGACAGTGATCGATCATATGCTGGATCATCTGCGCCTCGAAGCCCACAAAGTCCTGCTTGCGCTCGCGCATCTTGCCGTCGACGATCTGGTCAAAGGCAACCTTGCACTTGATATAGCGCGTGGACTTGGTGACCTCCTCATGCGTCAGGCAGCTCTCCTCCATCTTGCTGGCGCCCAGGCCAAACACCAGACGGGGGTTGTAGAGCACGTGGGGCTCGCCGGCGTCGTCCAGGTAGACGCAGACCTTCTTGGTAACGCCAATCTGGTTAGCGGCAAGGCAGCCGGCATCGTCGAGCGACTTGATGGTATCGATCAGGTCCTGAGCAACCGACTCGTCCTCGACGGTCGCAACCTCGCAACGCTGGGACAGGATAGCCTCGTCGTGGCAAAGCTCTTTAATCATACGTTCCTCCATAGGGGTCGTTGTAACCGCTTAAGTATACGGTACCCACACATTTTCATGCGATAAATACCGTCCGTCTGTTACAAAGCGCCGAACATCAACATGCGAGGAACAGCAAGGTTGTAAAGACGATATAGTAAGTGAGTTCGTGTCAATCGGCCTAAACTCGGGGCCGAACAAGGAAAGGGTATGCATGGACGAACTTTTTCACGTCAGTGAGCGCAAGTCCACAATCGGGACCGAACTTCGCGCTGGACTGACAACATTCCTGGCGATGGCCTACATCATCGCCGTCAACCCCGCAGTGCTCTCGGGCGCTGGCATCGATGCGGGAGCGCTCGCCTGCGCCACCTGCCTGGGCGCCGGCATCATGACCATCTGCATGGGCATCTTCGCCAACCGCCCGCTCGCCTGCGCGTCGGGTCTGGGCATCAACGCCATGATCGCGGGCATCGCCACCACCATGTGCGGCGGCGACTGGCACGTGGCCATGAGCGTTATCTTCCTCGAGGGTATCGTCATCTTGCTGCTCGTCCTTTGCGGCCTGCGCGAGGCCATCATGGATGCCATCCCCGTGGTCCTGCGCCACGCCATCTCGGTAGGTCTGGGCCTGTTTATCGCCATGATCGGCCTGTGCGACGCCGGCATCATCACCGCTGGCGCCGGTACGCTCGTCGGCCTGGGCGACATCACCTCCCCCACCTTTATCGTCGGCATCATCTCCATCGTCGTGACGGTCGCCTTGGCTTCCCGCAACGTGCCGGGCTCGTTGCTCATCGGCATCATCGTCGCCGTTATCGCCGGTATCCCGCTGGGCGTCACCCATGCGCCCGCGGGCCTTATCGCCCCGCTCGACTTCTCGACCTTTGGCGCCCCGTTTGCCAGCACCGCCGATGGCAACATGGCCATCGTGAAGGTTCTGACCGACCCGATGCTGCTCGTCGTGGCCTTCTCGCTGCTCATGAGTGACTTCTTCGACACCATGGGCACCGCGATGGCCGTCGCCAAGCAGGGCGAGTTCCTGACCGAGGACGGCAATGTCGAGGACATCCGTCCCATCCTGGTCGTCGACTCCGTGGCCGCTGCTGCCGGTGGCTTTATGGGCGTCTCCTCCATCACCACTTTCGTCGAGTCCACGTCCGGCGCTGCCGACGGTGGCCGCACGGGTCTCACCTCCGTCACCACCGGCGTGCTGTTCATCCTCGCCGCGTTCTTCTCCCCCATCGTCACCATCGTTTCCAGCGCCGCCACCTGCGGTGCTCTGGTCTACGTCGGCTACCTCATGATGAGCGAGGCCTCCGAGATCGACTGGTCCGACGTGTCGCAAGGTTTCCCGGCGTTCATGATTGTCGCCGGCGTGCCCTTCACTTACTCCATCTCTGCCGGCATTGGCCTGGGCTTTATCGCCTACGTAATCGTCGCGCTCTTTAAGGGCGAGGCCTCCAAGATCAAGCCGCTCATGTGGATCGCAGCCCTCGCCTTCCTCGTCTACTTCTTTGTAGCGTAGGCGCAAGATTCGCAATACCAAACAGCAAAGCGCGGAGTCGCATCGAGCGGCTCCGCGCTTTGCTTTTAAAGCCAGGCACCACACGGACGCGCGATGTATTGCTTCGCAAGTTTTGGACGTTTTGCTCTCCAAACGGCACTACCGACAGCTACATCCTGCAGATATGCTGGATATAACCGCATAGGCCCTATGAGGATGGGAGTAACCATGGCCGTCTTGTTCACGACCCCCAAGCGCAATGACAAAACCTCTGGAGCCCATTTTGTCGAGCCCGACCTGCGCCGTTGCACGCTGCTCGCACACGGCAGCTGGCGCCGCGTGACGCGCCGCATCGTTGTAGGCGCCGTATGCGCGCTTACGGTAAGCTCGCTGCTCATGCCGAGCATCTCGCTCGCAGCCGAGTGGGTGGACGTTGGCGGCGTCCGCCACGAAGCGGCCGCGGGCCCCACGGGAGACACCGCCGGTACCTGGTCATGGGATGGCGCCGATGACATGAAGCTCAACGGCTATAACGGCGGCGCGATCGAGGCAGCGGGCAAGCTCAACGTGAGCTACGAGGGCAACAACACCGTCACTAACGACGACGGCCGCGGCATCAAGGTTAAGGATGGCGCGAACGAGGACGCCGAGCTTAATATTCAGGGCGACGCGTCTAGCACGCTCAACGTGACATCTTCTCGTGACGCCATCACTTCCGTCGGCAACATCAACATCGACGGCGCTGGCACTGTCAACGCCACGAGCACCGAGCACGATGCCATCGATGCCGGGGGCGATGTCACCATCAAGGGCTCGGGAAACGTTAACGCCACGGGCGATTCGGATGGCATCAGGGCCGACGGCAACATCACGATCGACAACAGCGGAACCGTCACCGCCAAGGCCACCGAGGATCAGGGTATCGATGCTAACGAGAACCTCATCATAAAGGGCGGCGGCAAGGTAGAGGCAAGCTCTATCGAGGACAATGCGATTTGGGCCGACGGCAGTATCGAGATCTCGGGTGGCAGCCAGGTCAAGGCAAGCTCCGAGGAAGACGCCGCCATCGACGGTAAAAACAGCCTCACGGTCACGAACGCTTCCCTCAACGCAGGTGGCGTTGGGTATGGCATCTATGTCTACAAGGGCATCACGCTCGATGGCGCGACCGTGACGGTCCGCGCAAGCTCAGATGGCGGGGAAGTCAGCGCACTCTTCACCGATGAGGACGACATCGTCATCAAGAACGGCTCGACTGTGGATGCGCTCGCAGAAGGCAGGTTCTCGGTTGCAATCTCCACCAGTAATTTCTACTCCGGCGAAGCGGGTGGCCATATCTACATCAGCGACTCCGTTGTCAAGGCCATAGCCCGCTATGCCGAGACCGGCGGCGACGGCCCCGACCACTACAGTGGAGACCAAAACGACGAAATCATCCCTGAGTCCGAGGGCCTGAACATCGGCATCTTCGCGCAGACCAGCGAGGGCATCACGCCCGCGACCATCTCGATCGTCCGCAGCAGGGTCACGGCCGAGGGAGACACGGCGGCAATCTTCGCCCTTGCCATGAGCGCGGACGGCAAGGCGATCGGCACCATCGAAATCGAAGGAGCCACCATCCAGACGCCTGAAGGCGGCAAGGTCATTGACTATCGCAACAAGGAAGAACTCAGCGACGGCATCGTCTACGAGGCGGGTCAAACCATCGGCACGGGAGATGCCACGATTGACTCCCCCTACGACCAGGCCGTCGCCAAGAACGTCGTCATCGCGCCGTCCGAGGAGACCAAGCCCGAGGGTTCCAAGTCCGAGGGCACGAAGACGACCAAGACCGTTGCAGTTGCAGCCACGGGAGCCAAAACCACCGGCATCCTCGCCGCAACCGGCGACACCTCGAGCGCGGCCATCATAGCGACCGCCCTTGCAGGAACGGCCACCATCGTCACAGGCGCCCTGGCGAGTCGCAAACGCTCGTAAACACTTTTTCGCACAGGACGGGTGGATCGCGGCCCTTGCCTTCCTCGTCTACTTCTTCGTAGCGTAAGGGCAAGGCTGCAAAAGCTGAACAATAAAGCGCGGAGTCGCCATGCGGCTCCGCGCTTTTCTTTTAGCGCCGGTCCCTGCGCCGGCGTGCGGTCTATTTCTCCCCCATTTTGGCCATTTTGCCCTCCAAACGGCACTACCGCCGGCAACATCCAGCAGATACGCTGAATCTAGTCGTATAGGCCCTATGAGAACGGGAGCAACCATGGCAGCCTTGTTCACGACCCCCAAACGCAATGACACTACCGCCGGAACCCATGTTGCCGAACCCGACGTTCGCCGTCGCATAGGACTCGCGCACGGCAGCTGGCGCCGCGTGACGCGCCGCATCGTCGTGGGAGCCGTATGCGCGCTCACGGTAAGCTCGCTTCTCATGCCGAGCGTCTCGCTCGCAGCGGAATGGGTCAAGGTCGGCGGCAACAAGTACAACACCGCGGCGAGCGACGAAGCCGGTACCTGGTCGTGGGACGGCGCCGACGACTTGAAGCTCAACAACTATAACGGCGGCGAGATCCAGGCCGCAGGCAAGCTCAACGTGAATTACTCGGGAACCAACATCGTCACTGCCGAATGGATCGAAAGCATCAACGTTTCTCATGGCACTAACGAGAATGCCGAGCTCAATATCCAAGGCGACGAGGGCGGCACGCTCAGCGTGACATCTACTGAGGACGCTATCCTCTCCACGGGTAATATCAACATCGACGGAGCCGGATCCGTCAACGCCACGAGCACAGGGTTTGATGCCATCAATGCCGGGGGTGATCTCGCTATCAAAGGTTCGGGCAACGTCAACGCCACGGGTGCATCGGATGGCATCAGGGCAAACGGCAATATCACGATTGACGACAGCGGAGCCGTCACCGCCAGGGCTACCAAGGACAAGGGTATTGGAACCGACAAGAACCTCACCATCAAGGGTGGCGGGACGGTCGAGGCAAGCTCCGAGAAAGACGCTGCCGTCGAGGCCAAGGGCAGCCTCGCAGCCACAAACGCCTCCCTCAACGTAAACGGTGTTGAATATGGCGTCTATGCCCACAAGGGCATCACCCTCGATCATGCAAACGTGACGGTCCGTGCAAGTAAAGGCAGATACGGTGGCGCCATCGCCCTCTTCACCTACCAGGACGACATCGTCGTCAAGAACGGCTCCACCGTGGACGCGTTTGCGGAAGGCGAAGTTTCGGCTGCATTCTCCACCAGAAACGATCGACCCAACGAGAAGGGTGGCCACATCTACATCAGCGACTCCGTTGTCAAGGCCATAGCCTGCTATGTCGAGAACGGCGACGGCCCCATCCCCTACAGCGAAAACCAAGATGGCGAGACGAGGCGCGAACCCCAAGGCGAGAACATCGGCATCATCGCCCAGACCAGCGAGGGCGTCACACCCGCAGTCATCTCGATCATCCGCAGCAAGGTAACGGCCGAAGGAGATACAGCGGCAATCTTTGCCCGTGCCATGAGCGCTGACGGCAAGACAATCGGCACCATCAAGATTGAGAACGCCGCCATCCAGACGCCCGAAGTCGGCAAGGTCATTGACTATCGCAAGCTCCGTGACGGCATCTACGAGGCAGGTCAAGCCATCGGCACGGGCGACGCCACGGTCGACTCCCTCTATATCAAAGCAGTCGCCAAAAGCACGACCATCGCACCTCCCGAGGTAGCCAAGCCGGAAGACCCCAAGCCCGCAGAAAGCAAGCCCGCGGAGTCCAAGCAGGACCCCAAGTCTGAGGGCTCAAAGCCGACCAAGGCCGTTGCGGCTTCAACCACGAAAGCCAAGACTACCGGCGTGCTCGCGGCAACCGGCGACACCTCGGGTGCAGCCATCGTGGCAACCGTCCTTGCGGGAACAGCCGCTATCGCCGCAGGCACCATGGCGAGCCGTAAGCGCTCTTAGACGCCCCTGCGCACATGGCAGCTCCCGCGAAGGCCCCGAGCCCCAGCACCGTTTAACAACGCCACCGCCGAGCTCCCCTCCGGCGGTGGCGTTTTCCATATGCGTCCGCAGGGGATGCACGAGATTGTCTTTGGTCTAGCCCAACCGGCATACGCTGGCGTGCGACAATTGGGGCTGCCGATATCACAACACTGAGAGAAGCCTGTCATGGAAGCGCATCAAAAACAGATAACCGTTTATTCGAATCATACGGAAAGCGCGCCTGTCATCTACCTTCCTGTGGTCGTGGGCGACGGCAGCGAGGTTTATAAGTGTTGCCGAGAGCTCAACTGTCCGCCATTCGCCCTTGTCACCATTGGCGGGCTCGATTGGAATCGCGAGCTGAGCCCCTGGGCATGCGACGGGACCGTACGCGATGCCGAACCTTTCGGCGGCCAAGCTGCCGATTTTCTTGATGAGCTGCTGAATCAGATAATCCCCCAGGTCGAGTCGTCGCTTCCTCAGCCGCCCACCTGGCGCGGCATTGCCGGTTACTCGCTCGCGGGCCTCTTCGCACTCTGGTCCCTCTGGCAAACCGACGCCTTTGACCGCGCCGCGAGCGCATCGGGGTCGCTATGGTTTCCCGACTTTGTCGACCGTGCCAGCACGGCGCCATTTGCCGGCAGCCCGCAGGCTGTCTATCTGTCGCTCGGCAAAAAAGAGACCAAGACGCCCAACCGCATGATGCGGCATGTGCTCGACGACACGCGCGCGACGGAAGCGCTGCTCATCGCGCGCGGCATTCCAACAACGCTGGAGCTCAACCCCGGCAATCACTTTGCCCAAACCGATCTGCGCATGGCACGTGGCATCCACTGGATATTGGCGCATTAAAAATGGCGCCCGCGCGTACGCATGGGCGCCATTTTTTGATTCAGCTGGACGCAGTTGTTACTCAGCAGCCTCCTCAAGCTCGGAGACATCAAACTCAAAGTCGTTACCCGGCAGGATGGCGTTGAGTACAATGCCCACCAGCGAGCCCACGGCAAGACCGGAAAGCGAAATCGTCACGCCGCCCAATTCCAGCACGATGGCGCCGGCGGTGCTGTACGCAATGCCGAGCGAAAGCACGAGCACCAGGGCGGCCACCAGCACGTTGCGGTTATTTTGGAAATCGACCTGGTTCTCGATGAGGTTGCGAACGCCCACGGCGCTGATCATGCCATAGAGCACGAGCGACACACCGCCGATTACGCACGCCGGCATGGCGGCAATCACCGCAGCAAACTTGGGGCAGAACGAAAGCACGATGGCGCAACACGCGGCAATGCGAATCACGCGCGGGTCGAACACGCGCGTCAGGGCGAGCACGCCGGTGTTCTCGCCATAGGTGGTGTTGGCCGGAGCGCCAAAGAGCGAAGCCAGGATCGTGGCAAGGCCGTCGCCGAGCAGCGTGCGATGCAGACCGGGATCGGCGATGTAGTTACGCTCGCAGGTGGAGCCGATAGCCGAGATATCACCGATATGCTCGATCATGGTCGCAAATGCCAGCGGCATAATGGTGATGATGGCCGTCGTGGCAAGACCGCTATCGAACTGCGGCCCAAAGAGTGCAAACACGGTGTTATCCCACACGACGGGCAAGCCAACCCAGGGAGCGGCTGCGACGCCCGAGAAATCAACCTCGCCGAGCGCAGTCGCAACGGCATAGCTCACCACAACGCCCAGCAGAATCGGCACGATCTTGACCATGCCACGGCCCCAGATGTTGCAGATGACGATCACCGCCACAGCGACAACGGCAACAAGCCAATTAGTCTGGCAGTTGGCGATGGCAGAGCTTGCCAAGATCAGGCCGATGGAAATGACGATGGGGCCCGTCACTACCGGCGGGAAGAAGCGCATAACGCGCTTGGCACCAAACGCGCGAAACAGGGCCGCCAGCACCGGATAGAGCAGGCCGGCACAGGCTACACCTAGGCAGGCGTAGGGCAAAAGCTCGGCCTCGCCGTTGGGCGCGATTGCGGCATAACCGGCAATAAAGGCAAACGAAGATCCCAAAAACGCTGGCACCTTGCCGCGCGATAGGAAGTGGAAGAGCAGCGTGCCCAGGCCGGCAAACAAAAGGGTCGCCGAAACCGAAAGGCCGGTGAGCACGGGCACCAACACCGTGGCGCCAAACATGGCAAACAGGTGCTGCAGGCCGAGCAAGAACATGCGCGGGCGACCGAGCGACGACGCATCGTAGATGGCATCGGCGACGGCGGGCGTCGAGGATTGGGACATGGATGTCCTTTCATAATGGAAGGGCGCCCGGGCATATCGGATTACCTGCCCGAACGATACGATCCGAACCATTGTACGCGATGCATGCCGCTCCGACCACGACGCCCCTGCGAACGGCAGCACTACTTCCAGACACGCTCAGCAACACGCCTGACCAGCGCAATCTTTGCCCACTGCTCGTCCTCGGTCAGCTTATTGCCAATCTCGCAGCTGGCAAAGCCACACTGCGGAGACAGATACAGGTTCTCGAGCGGCACGTACTTTGCCGCCTCGCGAATACGCTCGACGATAACATCCTCGTTCTCGAGCTCTGCCACCTTGGTGGTCACCAAGCCCAGCACGACCTTCTTGCCGGGAGCAACGTACTTGAGCGGCTCAAAACCACCGGCGCGGGGCGTGTCGAACTCCAGATAGAACGCGTCAACGTCCTCATGCGCAAACAGATACGGCGCAATGGGGTCGTAGCCGCCCTCAAAAGCGTAGGTGGAGTGGTAGTTGCCGCGGCATACGTGCGTGTTGATGACCAGATCGTCGGGCTTGCCCGCGATGGCAGCATTGTTGAGTGCCACGCCCAGCTCGCTCACCTTTTGCAGGTCAACCGGGCTCATGCCAGTCTTGGACACAAAGTCGGTATCGCAGTAGATGCCCCAGGTGCAGTCATCAAATTGGATGTTGCGGCAGCCTGCGGCATACAGGTCGGCAATCACGGTGCGGTATGCTGCGGCAATGGCATCGACGAGCTCTTCGTCGGTCTTATAGACGGCGTGCAGACTCTCCTGCTGGCCATCGCAGCGGTCGAGCGTGACTTCGGAGAACGTCTGGATCGGTGCCGGAATGGTCTGGCGCGCGACCTGGCCCTTGCCCTCGAGCGCCTTGACGAACTTAAAATGCTCGACGAACGGATGATTCTCGCCGCTAATAGGACCGGTAACCACAGCGGTGTCGGCCGTCGTCTCCTCGTCATGGAACATATAACCCGTGCGTGAGGCGCGGCGCTCAATGCCGTTAAGGCCCCACATAAAATCGAGGTGCCAGTAGCTGCGGCGGTATTCGCCATCGGTAATTACCTGTAAGCCGGCTGCCTTCTGCTTGGCCACCAAATCGCAAATGGCCTCATCCTCGACGGCCTTAAGGCCGGAAGCGTCGAGTTTACCCGCGACATAGGCGGCACGGGCGTCCTTTACGGCCTGGGGACGAAGAAAGCTGCCGACGATATCGGCGCGAAACGGCGCGTTCGGTTGAATCAGGGTGCTCATAGATATCTCCCTTTGCATTGGTTGCTTTACTGGGACAGAGTATGAGCGCTCATATGGCTATCGTAAAATATACGTTTATAACAGTTTGATATAGATGCTTCCTATATCAGTTTGGACTGTCATAAAGATATTTGACCCGTGCGGAACGCAGCAATCTAGATGTGCTGACGAATCGCTTCGATATAGGCCTGCCCGTAGCGCGTAAGTGTCGTGTTCTTGCGCGTGATGATGCCGATCTCCATGTACTCGTCTACATCGAGCGGAATGGAGATAATACCGGGGCCGTTAAGTTCATGGCTTATCACACCCGAACACACCGTGTAACCGTTAAGGCCCATAGCCAAATTGAACAACGTCGCACGGTCGCGCACGCGGATATTCTTGCGGCGCTCAAACGTCGAGGTCAGTTCCTCGGAATAATAGAACGAGTTATAGCTGCCCTGCTCATAGGACAGGAACGGGTAGTCTTCCAAGTCCTCGAGCGTCACGCTGGAGCGGTCAGCCAACGGATGGTCGGCACACACAAAAACGTGCGGCGTGGCGCAGAAGAGCCCTTCGAACACGAGCTCGTTGACCGCCAGCATGCGCTCGATAACCTCGCGGTTATGCTCCGACAGATACAGGATGCCCAGTTCACTTTTCATATGCGCTACGTCCTCGATAATCTCGTGAGTCTGCTCCTCGCGCAGGGTAAAGTCGTAGCGCGCGGCATCGAACTCACGGATCACATCGACAAACGCATTAACGGCAAAGGAATAATGCTGGCAGCTCACACTAAAGTGCGGCACCTGCTCGGACGCGCCCTTGTACTTGCCCTCGAGCAGGTCGGCCTGGTCGAGCACCTGGCGCGCGTAGCCCAAGAAGGTCTCGCCTTCCTCGGACACAATGACGCCCTTGTTGGTGCGCTCAAAGATGTGCACACCCATCTCGTTTTCGAGATCGCGAATCGACGCGGTAATCGAAGGCTGCGACACAAAGAGCCGGCGCGAGGCCTCGGTGATGCTGCCGCATTCGGCAACTTTGACGACATATCTGAGCTGCTGAAGCTTCATAGCCTTCTCCCTAGACGTTCGTGATGCCAAGACCCGTCGCGTCCATCCGACGCATAAACGGCGGCATCTCCCCCGTCGCGGCGCAGGCGGCAATCTGATGCAGAGCCCCGGCAACCGCATCGTCTGCCGCAGCGCCGATATGCCAGCGCGCGGCAGCCGTGACGGCCTCGTTGGCATTGGCGACTGCAACGGAGTTGGGAACGGCATCGATCATGGGCAGATCGTTATCGGAATCGCCAAATACGGCCACCTCATCGGGCGTCAGGCCCAAAGCGCGCGCCAGCTCCAGCGCAGCGCAGCCCTTGTCCCAACCGGCCGGGAGAATATCGAATAGGCGCACGCGGTTGTTGGGAAACACAAGCGAGAGCTCCGGCACCTCAGCGGCAACGCGCTCGCGCAGCTCAGCGAGCTCTTCGCGCGAGCGGGCGCTCCAGATATTCGCCTTGTATACCGGGGCATCATCGACAACAGGACGGCACGGGGCCTCTTCGCCCTTGAGCCATGCGTTGCCGCCCGACTCCATGGCGCGACGCACGCGCTCGGGGTCGCTCGTCACGCAATAGGCATCGTTATCCCAAAAGTCGTCACCCAGGCTGTAGACCTTTAGATAGGTATCGTCGGTCTCTTGTTCGAGGTAATCGGCCAGACGCATCAGGGCATCGTTGTCGGTCGCGCGCGAAGCGACCGCCTGACCGTCGACAAACATGACCTGGCCGTTGCAGAACGCACCGGTCGAAAAGCACTCGGAACGAGTTTTGAACATCCAACCCATCGCGGACGGCTGGCGACCCGAAACCGGGCCAAAGTGCAGACCAGCCGTCTGCATGGCGCGAATACCCTCAATGGCGTAGTCACTGGCGCCGTCATGCCCGGCCGGAATCAGCGTATCGTCCATATCGGTCAGCACAAGTTTAATCATAAGGCCCCCTCGGTCATTCTTAATCCCGTCTATTGTACCGATGCGCTAGTATAGGGAACAACAGATTCGATGCGGGAGTGCCGGCGGTGCAAACCACAAGGCTGAGAGGGCATGGGGCCCAATCCTTTGAACCTGTCAGTTAATGCTGGCGTAGGGAGCATGCCGCCTTTTTAGGGGCGCTGTCTATGCACAGCGCCCCTTTTCTATGCCAAGGAGGCATGTGCAGTGATCGATTCGAAACAGCTCAAGCAAAACGTGGTCAAGGCCGTGGAGGAGATTCGCGCCACCAATCCGATGGCGGGCTCCATCACCAACACGGTGACGATTGACTTTGTCGCCAACGCGCAGCTCGCCGTGGGCGGATCGGCCGCCATGGTCTATCTGCCCGACGAGGGCGAGGCGCTCGTTGCCGGCGGCGGCGCCATCTATCTGAACATGGGAACGCTCTTCCCCATCTACGAGCAGACGATTCCCCGCGCGGCCAAGGCGGCACACGACGCCGGCAAGCCCTGGGTGCTCGATCCGGTGGGCCTGGGCATCGGCAGTCTGCGCACCCAGCTGGTAGGCGAACTCAAGCAGTACAAACCCGCCATCGTGCGCGGCAATGCCTCCGAGATTATCGCGCTCGCCGGCCTGTGGGGCCTTGAGGGCGAAGCGGCCGATCTGAGTCGCGTGCGCGGTGTCGATACCACCGACACGGTAGACGCCGCCCGCGGCGCCGCCGTGGCGCTCGCCCGCTACACCGGCGGCGCCGTTGTGGTCTCGGGCGAAGTCGACCTGATTACCGACGGCACGACCGTGGCCAAGTCCCACGGCGGCAGCCCGCTCATGTCCAAAATCACCGGCTGCGGTTGCTCGCAGGGCGGCGTGCTGGCCGTGTATGTCTGCGCCGCCGACCCGTTTACGGCGGCCATCTGCGGCACCGCCGCCTACAACGTTGCCGGCACGCGTGCCGCCGCCGTTGCCGATGCCCCGGCAAGCTTTAAGGTCGCCTTTATCGACGAGCTCTACCGCGCGACCGCCCAGGACATTGCCGATAACCAACTCGAGCTCGAGGAGGCATAAGGCATGTCCGAGCCCGCAACCAATGCCGGTATGAACACGCTCGTCGCCGTAGCCATCGCCCCGTGCGGCACCGGCGACGAGCTATCTGCCGAGGTCGCCGAGGTCGTACGCGTCATTCGCGAGAGCGGCCTTCCCAACCGCACCACCTCGATGTTCACCGAGATCGAGGGTGACTGGGACGAAGTCATGCAGGTCGTGCGCGACGCAACCTTTGTGTTGGCGAGCAAGGGCATCCGCACCGAAGTCGTGCTCAAGGCCGATATTCGACCCGGATTTACCGACACCATGACTGGCAAGCTCGAGCGCATGGAAGCGCAGATCAAAAAGCAGGAGGAAGCACAGTGAGCATCCGCGACAACCTTGATATCTCGGCCTATCTGGTACTCGGCCCCGAAAACACCCTCGGACGCCCCGTGGGCGATGTGGTGGCCCAGGCGCTCGACGCCGGCTTTACCTGCATTCAGGTGCGTTCCAAGGTGGCAAGCGCCCGCGAGATCATCGCACTGACGGGCGATGCCGCGCAGGCCATCGCTCAGGCCGGCAAAACCGGGCAGGTCGCGCTGCTGATCGACGACCGCCTTGACTGCGTACTTGCCGCACGCGAGCAGGGTATTGCCATCGACGGCGTGCATGTTGGCCAGAGCGACATCCCCGTCGAGGTCTGCCGCAAACTTTTGGGCCCCGATGCCATCGTGGGTCTTTCGGCCCGCTGCGAGGAGATGCTCGAGTACGTCAAGACCGCCGACATGAGCCTGGTCGATTACCTGGGCGTAGGCCCGCTCCACGAGACCGAAACCAAGCGCGACTGCGGACGTGCGGCCGACGGCTCCATCATCACCAAGAGCTTTGAGGACCTGGCTGCCCTCCATGCAGCAAGCCCCGTGCCCATTGTGGTGGGCGGCGGCGTCAAGAAAGCCGACCTGCCGCAGCTCAAGGCAACCGGCGTCGACGGCTTTTTCGTGGTGAGCGCCGTCTGCAGTGCCGACGACCCCCACGCCGCAGCCAAGGAGCTCGTCGACACCTGGCAGCAGGCATAGACTCATGCCGAGCAGCTGCTCCGCAGCCCTATATCTTCAACAGCGGAAAGCGCATCCCAGTTTGGACGTCCATTCTGGGATGCGCTTTCCATATAGAGGGCCAATGGGAAAGCGCATCCCGTTCTAGGCGCAGATTCTGGGATGCCGTTTCCAAAACCCGCCGTCCGGGAAACTGCATCCCGTTTTGAGCGCAAATTCTGGGACGCGCTTTCCGCCGAGCACACGGCAAGTTGCTCTACCCCGCCAGATACGCTTCCAGCGCGGGCAACGTCGCCTCCGCATCGCGACGGCCGATCTGGTAGATGCGCTCGAGTTCATCGGGCTCGCGGCACAGCGACGGCACCTTCACCGATTCGCTCGGCCGCACCACAAAGATCTCGCCAGCGGCTTCGCGACGCGCCAGGTCATCGAGCGTGGCATTGTAGACCTCGTGCCGACGCTCAAGCGCCGCAACAAACTCCGGATAGTGACGATACACGCGACGCAGCATAGGCATCACGCTATTGGGCTGCTTTACAAAGCCCGCCGGCTGCGTCAGCACCACCACGTTGCGGTCATAACCCTGCGCAAACAGCCAAGCGCTGGGAATGGAATCGGCAACACCGCCATCCAAGTACTTACGACCCTCGATGGCAACAGGACGCGTCGCCACGGGAATCGCCGACGACGCACGGATCCACTCGATATCGCGCTCGTCGCCATAGGGCAGGTCATGGTAGACGGCCTGCCCCGTCTTAAGATCGGTACATACGCACGTAAACCGCATGGGGCAGGCGCGATATGCCTCCAGATCGATGGGATCGCGCTCGATGGGTACCTCATGATAGGCAAACTCGGCATTGAACATATCACCGGTTCGCAACCAACTCGTCACGCTCGCATAGCGCTTGTCGGCGCAATAGGCCTTGTTGTAGCGAATGGCGCGGCCAATCTGGCGCGATTTAAAGTTGTAGCCAAACGCCGCGCCCGCCGAGACACCCACCATATGGTCGCAGGTTAAGCCGTGCTCCATCCATACGTCGAGCACGCCCGCCGTATACATACCGCGGTAGCCGCCTCCCTCGAGCGCAAGCCCCACCGTGCGCGTCGTGTCTGGCTGTGCCATGCGACCATCTCCGTTCCCGTGTTTTAAAGCGGAACAAGTATACCCGCCAACATATATCGACTCAGTCGCATTTATATCGAGCATCGCATCGTCACGCTACCGATTGGCGAATAATAGCCGCCCGCGGCAGGGGCACCCATATACAATCCTCTATTGTTGTTTATACTACTCAATAGTTATCAACAGCGAACACGGACCGACATATTAAACCAGCGACGCAGCAAGGCGGGGGCCTGGATACACGCAAAGCGTTGAGCAGCAACGCGTGTGTACAACGAGCTCGCCCGACGCAATACACCCCGACCTCAGGAAGCCGCTTACAGCATGGATATCGCCAGCAATTACACCGAGACGCTCGAAAAGACCATCCGTGACCTTCTCGAGCGTCAGGACGATCTGATCAGGACTGCCTTTACCGACGAGCTCACCGGTCTTGGCAACCGCGGCGGCTTTACCCGTTCCCTCGAGGAAATCTGGGAGCAGGAATTGCCCGTAACCATGGCGTTTATCGACATCGATAACCTTAAGCACTGCAACGACATCTTTGGACACGACGAGGGCAACCGCTATATCTTGCAGGTGAGCCTCTATCTCAAGCTGTATATGAAGGTGGACGAGGCGGCATTTCGCCTGGGAGGCGACGAGTTTGCCATCCTGTCCACAATCGCGACCGAGGATGACCTTGCCGAACGTCTGGAGCACTGTCGAGAGGTCCTGCTCAAAAATAACGATTCCGAGATGCCTCACTCGTTTAGCTACGGAGTGTCACACGCCGACCCCGCCCTGGGCGAAGCCTCCAATCGCATGACGCTCGATGCCGACCATCGCATGTACGACTACAAGCTGCGCCATGCCGTGCACCTTGATCGACGCAATATCACGCAAGTCCACGCCGACGATTTCGAAGTAAGCGATCGCATTTTCGACGCCCTTTCGATGCTCAACGAAGGCCGCTATTTCTTTATCGAGAACCTGGACAAACATCGCACCCTTTGGTCACAAGGCGCTATGCGCGACCTTGGCCTTCCTTCGGAGCATATAGACAACTGCCACGATTACTGGAAAACGCGCGTCCATCCCGATGACCTCGAGGCCTATAGCGACGATATCGACCAGATCTATAACGGCTCCAAGCACCGTCGCGTCATGCAATACCGCGTACGCAACGCCGCCGGCGACTACGTTCTCTGCCGTGCTCGCGGGTTTCGTATCGACGGCGACGGAAATGTCCCCTCGCTCTATGTTGGCGAGCTCGTCAACCACTCGCTTGCCGAGACCGTCGACGCCGCCACGGGCCTTGGAACGCAGCGCATGTTGCTCAACGCTATCGATGCCTGCCGTCGCGACTGTTGCGAGACGGGGCTTATAGCGGTGCGCGTTCGCGGCACGACAAAGCTCAACGAGCTTTACGGAGCCGAGGCTGTCGACAACATGCTCGCCGAATACGCAGGCCGCATGTTGTCGATCACCCGTGGCAGGAGTCGCGTCTACCGCTCACGAAGCGTCCAGTTTGTCGTGCTCAGCAACGATTTGGACCACGAGGCATTCGAGCAACTGGTCCGTCATCTAAAAGAGGCCGTTTTCGCTCCCGTTCGAATCGCGGGCGATACCATTACCCCCGTCTGTCTAGTCGTTCCGGCCTTTTACGAGCGCCTAACCAATCAAGCGACCGCCGTTTTAGGCGAACTCGACCGTCGCCTTCGCACGGCCGGCGGACTTGTCCCCAACGACAGCCTCCCCATACCCGAGATAGAGCGCAAAAGCGCCATCGCCGAGCGCATCGATATGCTCACGGGCCTCTGTCGACCCAGCGAGTTTATGCGGCGCGCCAACGCATTTCTCCAGACAAGGCGCGACGGCGCTTGGTGTATCGCCACCGTCGACATGGGGCACATGCGACTGTTCAACGAATGGCGCGGACAGGCCGAGGGCGACCGCGTGCTCGCCGACGTAGGTACAGTCCTCAAAGACATCGAGAATGCCGACATGGGCGTCGCAGGGTACTGGGGCCAAGACGACTTTTGCATACTCATCCCCTTTGAGCACGACACCGTCCATCAAATCTATAGTCGCATTCGCGAGACCGTGGCCAAGCACGATGACGGCGTAGGCTTCTGGCCGTCCATGGGCGTTTGCCCTATCGACTCCAACGAGGAAATCACCATCGATGCACAGGCCAAGGCCATGTTTACCAATCGACGCGCAAAAAACGACTTTAAGGAGCGCATTGCCATTTTCCGCCCCGAGGAGTATGAGCGCGAAGTCTCGTTCCACCGCACGCTGACCGAATTCCAGTACGCGCTCTCCAACGGCCGTATTACCTACTACCTGCAGCCCCAGGTCGACATGGAAACCGGCGAGATCATTGGCGCCGAAGCGCTCACGCGCTGGATCGACAAGGATGGCTCCCTCATTTCGCCCGCCACCTTTATCCCCGCTCTCGAAGAAAGCGGTTTTGTGGTGACGCTCGACAAATACGTTTGGCAGGTCGTTGCCTTGTGGCTGCGCGAGCGCATCAATCGGGGGCTTCGCGTGGTTCCGATCTCGCTTAATGTGTCGCGCGTGGATATCCTTGCCTGCGACGTTGCCGAGCATATGGGAGCGCTCGCCGCCCAATACAACCTGCCGCCCGAGCTCATGCGCATCGAGATCACCGAGACGGCTTATACGGGAGAGTCCGAGGCCGTGGATAAACTAACGGCCGACCTGCACACCCGCGGCTTCTCGACCTATATGGACGATTTTGGCACCGGCCAGTCCACGCTCGCGATGCTCAAGAACGTCAACGTCGACGTCATCAAGCTCGATCGCACGTTTGTGCCCGATAACGGCGATGAGGGCCGCAGCGTGCAAATCATCTCATCAATGCTCGAGATGGCGCAGTCACTCCATCTGCCCGTTGTGATCGAAGGCGTCGAGACGGACAAGCAGGCAAACATGCTGCGCCACATGGGCGCCCGCTACGCTCAGGGATTCCTCTACTACCGCCCCATGCAGGCGGAGGATTTTGAGGCATTGCTCGATGGTGGCGACAACAACTAATACGCTCGCACGCAAACGCCACCGCCGAAGAGGACGTTTGTTCCCATGAGCTAACTAATACCCCAATCTAAACCGAATTGGGAGTAAGATACAAACCATTGTTCCATCCAAGGAGGTCATCCATCATGAACGAGTCGTATCGCCTGGGCGAGCAATCAATCATCGCTCATCTTCAGCGACTTGCGAACGGGGCCTCAACCACCGAGCTCGATGTTGCCGCGCTGCCCCCGGAGTTGCGTGCCATCGGTGAGCAACTGCAGAAAACGCTCGCCATCCTGCAACAAGAACGCGAGCTGCTTGAGCACGGCGCCTATATCGACTCGCTCACCAATCTTGGCAACCGTGGCGGACTCGACCGCCATGTCGATCAGCTCTGGCGCAAAGGCACCCCCTTCACCTGCGCCTATATCGATATCGACCGCCTTAAGCATTGCAACGATAAGTTTGGCCACGCCGAGGGCAATCGCTACATTCTGAGCATCTGCCGCGCACTCACCGAGACAATGGAGCACGATGAGTTGCTGTTCCGTATCGGTGGAGACGAATTTGTACTTATATCCCCCACGACAGACGAAGCCGAGCTCGAGCAGCGCCTGGAGCGGACGCGTGCCAATCTTATCGAGGCAACATCGGACGGCAAGGCGCCCATGATCGCCAGCTTTAGCTTTGGCTGCTCGCGCGTCGACCCACTTGCAGGCGATACGCGTCGCCAGATGACAAAGGACGCCGACCGCAAAATGTATCGCTACAAGCTCATGTACCGTGTGCAACAACCGGAAGAAGGCGATGCGCTGCAACGCCCGATCACCGAACAACCCATTACAGTCTGAAATAGGCCATCGATAAATTTCGATGGCGAGCATTCGGCGCATTGCCTACGATACGGGCAAGCCCCGAGGGGCCGCCGATCGGGCGCCTCCGGATGGCCGTCTGCCCCTGCCCCGTAGAGGGCCCGGGGGGTGTTGCCACCGGGGGCGCTCGCCGCTCCGGACGACTGATAGGAAACTGCCGGGCGCAAGCGCCACGGCCAGGTAATGTGGGTGTCGCGGGGAGGGGTTCCGATCGGCCTACCGATTGGAGGATACCACCGTGGCACCAATTAGAATGCCGGAAGCCGTCATCGGGCTCGATGTCGGGAAATCGTCCCACTGGGCATGCGTCGCGACTCGAGATGGCGAGGTGCTGTTGAGCACCCCCGTCGCGAACAGGGAGGACGACCTGGACTCGCTGTTCGGCCGCTTCCCCGATGCGCTCGTGGTCGTCGACCAGTCGCGCAACATAGGCGCCCTCGCGCTCGCCCGCGCCAGGGCGGCCGGGATGTCGGCGGCGTACCTGCCGGGACTCGCGGCGCACGGGGCCGCCAGGCTCTTCGCCGGCGACGCCAAGACCGACGAGCGAGACGCGATGGTCATCGCGAAGACGGCGCTTGGCATCCCCGACGCGCTCCTGCCGGTCGGAGACCCGGGTCCGACGATTGCGGCGGCGAGGGCGCTGGCCGCCCAGAGGAACTTCCTGACCTGCGAGAACACTAGGAATAAGAACCGGCTGCGCAGCATCCTGCTGGAATCGTGCCCCGCCTTCGAGGCACTGGTCGACCTGTCCGACGGGCCCCAGCTGAGGCTCATGGCATCCCTCGGCGGGGCCTGGTCGGTAGCCGACGCCGGGCCCCGCAGGGCGGCGGCGCTCACGCGTGGGGCGGCGCGCGGTAAGATCGAGGCCCTCGTCCGCTCGACAACCTCCTCGACAAGGCCGGATGCGTCGGTCGTCGCCGCCGAGGACCGGGCGGTGAAACTGCTCGCGCGCAGGATATCCGAGAACTCGGCGGAGATCGAGGCGATCACGGCGGAGATCTCCGCCCTGCTCGAGGGCGACGATACCTACCGATGCCTCCTGACGGTGCCGGGCATCGGGCCCAAAACCGCTTCCGAGCTTGCGATCTCCATCGACATCGAAGACTTCCCCAGTCACGACAGGCTCGCGTCGTACTGCGGCCTGGCGCCGCGCAACCGCCAGTCGGGAACCTCGATCTCCTCGGTGACGGCATCGCGCCAAGGCAACAAGAGGCTGAAGAACCTGCTCATATTCTCATGTAACTGCCTTACCCGGACAGAGGGGAGATGGGGCGACTACTACACCAGGTGCCGGGAGCGGGGCATGTCGCACGGCAAGGCGCTCAAGGCGCTGGCGCGAAAGAGACT
This sequence comes from Collinsella sp. AM44-11, assembly GCF_003467145.1. NCBI lineage: Bacteria > Bacillati > Actinomycetota > Coriobacteriia > Coriobacteriales > Coriobacteriaceae > Collinsella > Collinsella sp. AM44-11. The sequence continues at coordinate 47,311 of NZ_QSFE01000006.1, read as the reverse complement.
GAAGGTCATCTACGCGGTCATGCGAGACAGGGTGCCTTACGCAGCCTAGCCGAAACGCACCGAGCAGACTGAAGCCCACCGGCCTAATGGCTTGGCGTCAGCATGCCGCGATTCGGTCGCACGGAGAGCATTTCCCAGTTGACAAAACTATAGGAACACCCCCCTGCAACGACCGAGTGTTCCAAGCGATCTCCATGAGCTCCGAGACACGCTATCCGTTCATCATTAACCTCGACACCGGCGAATCGCAATGGTCGGTTAATGCCGTGCGCGATTTTGACCTACCCTCCCAGCATCCCTACAACTCGCTCGATATATGGCTTGCCCGTGTTCACCCCGAGGACCGCGACAACGTACGTGCCGAGCTCGATATGGTGGTAAACGGCACGTGGCACTTCCACTGCATGCAGTATCGCGTCATGAATACCGCCGGAAAATACGCGCTTTGCGACTGCACGGGTTACCGCCTGGACGGCACCGATACCGAGCCCAACATGTATGTGGGCATTGTCACCAACCGAAGCTTGGCAGATACGACCGATTCCGTGACCGGTCTGGGCGATATCCACGCCCTGGTCAACGCCATTGGCGAGATGCGTCGCGTGGCACGAAACGCGGGCTTGATCGCCATTAAAATCGACGAAATCGCACAGGTCAATGCCCGCTTTGGCTTTGATGCAGGCGACCGCGTTTTGGCAGAAAGCGCCGCCTGCCTCATGGATTGCTCGCGCGGCAAGGGTCGTCTGTTCCGCTCGACCGGACCGATGTTCGTGGCGCTCTTTGACGAGCTTGATCCCGAAGAGACCGACGCGGTTGCAGACGAAATCGAACGGTTCTTGGGATCGCCCGTGCTCCTTGGCTCATTTGAATATCAGCCGCCCCTTCGCGTGGCGACGCTTCATCTGGACGCCGTCGACCGACAGCCCGTTTCCATTTTGAACGAACTCAATGCGCTGATTAAAGAGGCGCCGCAGGTACCGGGCACCAAGCTGGACTAGCGTTATGGGGCGCATGATGGTTAATTTTCGATCTCAACCGAACACATTGGGCAAATAGGTCGTACCCGCAGTTAGCCGAACGTCCCCGCAGTCCCTCCCGGGGCCCGGGGCACCGTTTTCCCAGTTGAAAGAATGGCGCAGATGCGTTTCGATGAGTCCGGTGGCCATACTCCGCCCACCGCCCGACATCTTTTCCCAGGCAAAGTCGAACGGTCGGTCCGTCTATTCCGTTTCCCCTAGGCCAGGACAGCGGGGGTTCCGGAGCCGCCCATTACGTTCGTTCGGGAGGCGCTAAATTCATATGGAACGAGAAAGAGTTGATCACCCGATTATTATGCCCGCCTTAAAAAGCAACCAAATATACGCCCCAATATCATTCCAGCACAACCAGGAATCCATTATTTGGCTAATTCAATAGCCCCCTCACCGCTCATTACCAAAATATGATCGGCGACATCGAGCAATCTAGAATCATGCGAAACGATCAAAAAGGCCTGACCTCGCTTATTTTGTTTAATGTACTCTATCAGGCAGCCACATGCCGATCCGTCAAGATCATTGGTCGGCTCATCGAGAATTACAAAATCCGCTTTTCGGCATAACGCCATAGCCAAACGCAACCTTTGCAGCTCTCCTCCAGATAGATTAGAACATTTTTCCCATCTTATTTTATCAATTGGTTCGAAACCGCATTCCTTGAGAAACGACGCCATTAACTCATAGCTGATGCCGTATTCATGCAAATAGTCTTCAACTGTGTCACCGGGGACGAAAGCCGTTTGCTGCATAGCAGAGAAACACTCCGACCTAACTCGGTCAAGATTGATAGCGGTCAACTTTGTGCAATCGTACTCGATATTGTCATTTGCGTGCTCGTAAAAACCCAGAAGCAGCTTTAATAGTGTGCTTTTTCCAACACCATTAGGACCTGTAATTACATACGTTCTGCCCACGTCAAATTGAAGATTCGCCCCGCAAGTTATATCAACCAGCTCTTCATCGCGAATTAAACTGAAGTCTAAATCTAGGACCTGTATGCGGCCCACATTATTAACCGCAAGGCAATTTCGGTAATCCCGTTTTCGCGCCTTTATTTCATTCAGCCTAGCTATTGATGCCCTCGTTTCCTGCAAAGACTGAAAGACGCCGATATAGTACTTGCCACAGCTCATCAATAGGGAATAATAAGAATTTATCATGGTAAATTCCCCAATTGTCATAGCTCCTGTGGCTATTCTTGCTCCCGAAACCAGCAACAAAACGGCTTGAAATCCTGCCGCCGCCATACGATCGCTAGAACTAACTATACTTTGTACTTTCGCGAGTGCGAGAACTGAAGGATAGTACGCAACATCAAACTGTTTTTCTACATGTTCGAAGCTGCTGTCATAACCGGCTAGCAGCTTAATCTCGAACGTCCGTGCGATACGTGATGCTATGGAGCTGAACAGGAACCCATCTTCCTCTTTCTTTTGAAATGAAGCGGCAAGCAGTGAGGGTTGAAGCATAAGCACCATAATGCAATACGCCCCAAGAAGCGTTATGCCGACGGTGCATATCGATAAATCGAGAGAAGCGATTAGCAGAAAAACCGCGATCATTGTAATCGCATTCATAAACAATGGAATCATGTTTATGACAACAAACGATGTTATTGAAGAGGTGTCCGAGTTTATTTTCTGAGCAGAGTACAACGGGGAAGTCGACTCTATGTCCGTAAGTGGCAAATGTTGAAAGTCTGATACGATTTCTTTTAAAAAACTGAAATACGAGAGGTTCAGGACTGACGTCTGGAGCATCTTTGCAAAGTAAGAGAAGGCCGCCGAAATGATCCCCAATAATGCTATAGCAAAGGCTAAAATGTAAATTGAATGCATGTCCTGACCGTAAACGAGCATATCAACAAACTGTCCGTTCAAATACGGCGACAGTGATGTCAGAGCATAGCTCACCAGAACCATGACCATCAGCATCTTTGCACCGTGGCATGACATCGTTGTTTTGACCACATGCCAGAACAACGCGCACTCGTCTCTCCGCCATTTGAAATGCATCATTATATCAACCACGCCTCTGAACAGGGCCTTTTATTTGAGTTGTCAATTATATTCAACCCTCTATCCAGAGAACTGTCCTTTCGCAGCCGTAACACATAGTAATAAACGCCTGCAGTATGGTCATTTCGATAGAGTTCGTAAACATCATCAATTGCCTCATCTACTGATGTCCACCTTGTTGGATTAGCCAAATACGCACTCCATGCAACACCCTCAACAAACGAAGAGCATGGATAGACCTCGTCATATCCCAGCAAAGACATCGTTCCCGACAACTCGCTGCTCATTATGTCTTGCACTATTGAGACTGCATCCAGACTGTCCTTATCAGCACAAGCCATCATTCCCACCATCAACGCGGTACCATCATCGCTTAAATAATCTGGGAGCTTTTCGATAATCTCGTTGCTAACTCGGCATCCATCAAATCCCCCATCTCCGACAAAAGGATATTCAAGTCCATTGGGAATGGGGACCAGCGGAGGATTTGCAACAATATAGTCGTATTTACTATCAGGTTCGAGCTTCTCATACAAATTTCCTTGAACCGTTTTTATCGCACCGTCCAGCCCATTCAACTTGGAATTAAGCATGTTAGTTGCACAAGTTTCGGCGTTTATCTCCACCGATGTAACCGACATGCCACCCGCTGCCATGATCAGCGACTGAATCCCAGAGCCCGCACACAAATCAAGCCCCTTCTTCCCGAGCTGAGGAGACAGCCGCCTGGCAAGTCCTAATGAATCTGGACCGAAATATCTTTTAGGGTTTGGCCGTGGAGCATCCGCGACAATCCAGACACCTCTATATCGATTTAAAACCAGACCCGTTGAGTGGACAATCCCGTCCTCTAAAACAACGATGCCAGCGTCCACTAATAGTTTAATCAGCTCAACAAATGGCTTCATTTCAGCTTGCGCTACAGGCTCTCCAAGATACAGAAGCCTCACTAGTCCTCGATATTCTTGGTTTACTTTACCCGATGCAAATAAGCGCTCAACAACATAAAACCTATCCCCCGCCACGGATATGCCCTCGAGTAAATCTGTTAAGCCAACCCTATCAAATTCTTTTGACAATTGACTGTATTGGTCCATTTTGTCGTCCATCCCGCTTCCGCTGGCTATCGTCTCATAAACACAAACCTAACTAGCCGCACGAACGACAAAGAGGCCAAGCTGAACAGAAGTAGAACCAAAACTTCAAAAACACTGGTATTCCAATCGCGTACCCAGTCCTCTACCGCCAACAAAAAAAACAGCAGCCCCATCCATAACGTCACAGAAGAAATCAACTTTGCGTAAGGGCGTATATCAATCCCGCTCTCCCTTTTTGTGACATCATATCCAGCAATTGAGCAGAGCCATCTTCCTCTTCTGTATTGGATTGAAAGGATAATCAGGGCAATCGAAGTCATCAAGCAGACAGCATCCCCTGTTTCCATAGAACTTCCTTTGCTTTCCGTCCTAGTTGCGCATTCACAATCGAATCAAACCAAGTGTGAATTACTCGATAGCAACCGCCTTCGTATAAACCATAGCCGCTGCAGCAGCATTAACGACTGCACCGTAGTTAACACCAACTACGATGTCATAAACTGCAACTGCCCAAACTGCAGCCGGGAATATAGCAACTCCCACCGCTGGCTCCGGATCTTGACTGCCACCATTTAAGTTAACTGGACCAACCCGCGGATCAAAATCCATTTTTTACCTTCTTTCTAACTTGGCAATAGTCTCCAAAACTACAGATCAATCTGCAATTCTCTAATCTCCATATCACCTTCCATTAACTCATTAGGTATCACTCCCTTCAAGAGAGTGGGCGGCAAAAGACACCGATCTGTTTCGCTCACCGAATAGATCAGGTAATTCAGATCTCGCATTCCATCACTTTTCAAATCCTCTTGAGTCGTTTCGCTCTTAAAAACAAGCTCAAGGACCGACATGTAGTCTCGAATTCCCTGCCATTGCTGCAAGTTTGGAATTGCGCCAAATATTGAATATAGGAAGTAGGCATCTTCAACAATCGTTCTTACAAAAGCAATTTGCGTCATACACTCTTGCTGGTTGTCCTGAAGCTCCAATACAACTGATGATGAGCCGAAGTTATCCGAGATGTCATTGACCGTTTGAACTATAGACCCATCAACAATCGGAGACAGATACGAACATCTCAGTGAAGCGGTTTTCGCGTAGTAGGGAATATACATGATATTGTTACGCTGATACAGAAACCTAGGTGCAAGATCGTCTAAATCGCCCTCGAGAAATAAGCCTGTTTTCCATATTTTCAAAATTGTATTTAGAACTTTATCGGCAACGATTGACCTATCGCTGCCGGACAACTTCTTATTGGTGCAAATTTCGTTAGCGATATCTTCAATGCACCGCCCTCCATCTATCAAATTAACGATAGCGAGTGCATCTTCATTGAGACGAATATAGTAGCTGTTCGCGGTCAAAACGCTACCGGTCTGAGTGTGCCTTACGCGTACGGCATACCGCATTCTCGGAACAGCACCCAGCATCTCTCTTTTCTTCATATTTCCTTACCCTACCTCTAGGAAATAGTAATTCATGCTTCCGTTCGCAAGTTCTACCGCCACCGACCATTTAAACCCAAACTGCTCGAGCCCAGATTCGCAGCCATCCTTAGTGATAGCGGCTACTCGACATGGCGTTTCCGAACCTTCCCAGCGCAACTCCGCAATTTGAATCCCCCTTTCCAATATAAATAAAACCAAACTGCTAGACCTGCCTCTTAGTGCAGCGCCCTTAGCCGTAATCAGCATTCCGCAAGGTTCGATGGAATCAGCCCTGATCAGGCAAACCTGATAACGCCCATCAAATAGAGTCTGCCTAATTAGACGTCCTCTCATCTTTCCATTTTGTATAGTTGAGAATGGGTCAAGCACGACATATTGATCCATGCTTTCATTGGCTCTATAAACAAAAGACAAAACCTCTTTGCAGTCGCTCTCTTTAGCCCTGACTGCTTTTACGCAACTTACCCCCGTGCACACGTGCAGCATCCTCCAATTCTTGAGATATATCTATGTTCCTTTCTTTGAAAAGAACAGGAAGCCCCTGTTGGATACTTGTGAAGTCCGAGAGCTCCTCTATACGAGCTAGGCACTTCTCGACAATTGGGTGCCGTAACGCATATCTATCTATTTCGAGATCAATATAGTCCTGCAGAGTATTTCGATTTAGATTCCAAATGGTAATCGGCAGGTAAGGAGACACCGAGAGCTCCCCATACGCATTGACGCATATTTGCGGAATTCTCCCTGTCTCCCTATACATATACAAATGATCTACGGGGTCACCCCAGGTAATCTGCATTTGAGAAACAGCATTGCGCGCGCTCAAATATGCAGCAAGCGCATCATTTTGCTCGGGCGTTAGGCACAGATCCTTATAATTCAGCTCACCTCGTCCGAGCGGCATCAAAGGCTGTGCTCTAAAATCACTCACACCTTCTTTTTCACAAAAACTAATTATTGAAGGGTATTCCCTTATATTCATAGCATGGGGAAGAGAAGCAACTGCGACCCTTATTCCGTGTCTTCGTGCGATCTTAATCGCATCCAGTACTCGATGGAGCTTACCGTTACTCAACCTCACATGGTCATAAGACGCATCTGAAAGCCCATCGAGGCTAAACTGCACTAAATCCAGTCCATCTCTTTTTAGGGCGTCAGCAATTTCTTCTGTCCAAAGAATGCCATTGCTGACCATTGACACGAGAGTGCCTCGATTAAGCTCCTTAACTAACCTCACGGCGCGACGAATCAAATCAAACCTAAGAATGGGCTCTCCGCCACAAATGCAAATCGACGAAAGATCAATCAAGGCAAGCTGTCGAAAAACGCTGATCAGTTCGTCATCATTCATTTCCTCATAGGCACATTCCCCGCCGAAATCAAAACAATGCCGACATCGCAAATTGCATCGATAGGTCACATCAACTGAGGCCGAGCTAAGATAATTCATATAGAATCCGCTCTCTTTCGTGCTTACGAAATACTTAATTGCAATTATGAACCTAGCAATTCTCGTTTATTTCTAATTATTTGTAATGGATATGTAATGGATTCAAAAGCTGTAAGTTTGAGTCCTACATATTAAAGACATTGACGGCTTCCTCGGACCTAAAGTAGATGGCAGATTCCCCAATCATGAAAACCGTTATATAAGCCCACCCTAAAACTCAATTTGTTCTTTTTATTATAGGACAATCTTTCGCCTCATCTTTATCTGTTTTTAGAAAAAGGACGATATGAAAGAAATCGGAGAATTTGTACCCTTTGGCTTGCTCTTTTACAAACGTATTCCCAATACGTTTTAACCATGCGACACTCGCCTTAAGGTCGAAATATAAACGAGGCGAGGCCGGACTACGTCACATACCGCAGGACGGGGGCACAGATCAGATTCACCTATCATGAATTCATCTGCGCGATAAAACTGTGCATGCAACTTTACCGCACTATGAACTACATCGTGCGGGACATGAAGGAGTCGACGACCCGCCAGCTTCACCCGCTTGAAAACACCCGCAAGCGACGGCAGCGTGAAAAGCAATTGGCCTCCGGGGAAACCTCTGCGGAGTTCTCGATCTCCGTATTTGTCGAACTGCCAATTCTGCCACGCTGCCACTTCCTGCCCGCCGAGGTCATTCCTCAAGCCGCACAGCAGCCCGCCTTCTAAGACCTCAGAGTTCGCCATCGAAGGCGACCTTCCCAGGCTCCTCACAATCGGCTTGCATGAGGCCCCGCGCCCCAACATCCTCTGGACCGTGTCCCTCTCGTACCTGGTGAGCGCGCCCGCCGTTGGCCCTCGGGGCCGGCTTCCCGGCCCCGAGAAACACTCGGATGAAGCTACCAATCGAGACGGGGCGCATGATGGGCGGCCGCTGGAATCGCGCCCCACGCCATCTGCCCGCTCGTGCGATAATCCTCCGCAGAAGTCACCGACAGCAGAGGGAGTTTGTGATGAAGGTTCTTTTGGTCAATGGCAGCCCCAAGGCAAACGGCAACACCGCCCGCGCACTCGCCGAGGGCGTCGAGCAGCTCAACGCCGAGGGTATCGATACCGAGGTGTTTCAGCTAAGCGCTAAGCCCATTCGCGATTGCATCGGTTGCGGCCAGTGCGGCAAACTCGATTGCCGCTGCACCTTTGACGACGACATGGTCAACGAGTTGATTGCCGCCGCCGAGCAGGCAGACGGCTTTGTCTTTGGTTCGCCCGTCTACTACGCGCACCCCAGCGGACGTATCCTCTCTGCCCTCGACCGTGCATTCTATGCTGGCAGCAAGGCCTTTGCGCACAAGCCGGGCGCCGCTGTCGCCGTTGCCCGCCGCGGTGGCACGTCGACCACCTTCGACGTGCTCAACAAGTACTTCACCATCAACCAGATGCCCGTGGTGGCATCCACCTACTGGAACAACGTCTTTGGTGCCATGCCGGGCGAGGCCGCCCAGGACGCCGAAGGCCTTGCCACCATGCGAAACATCGGCAAAAACATGGCCTGGCTGCTGCGTTGCATCGAGGCGGGAAAGTCCGCCGGCATCGAAGCGCCCCAGGCCGATCGCGCTAGGACCAACTTCATCAGGTAGAACGGCGGAACATAGATATGAATATTCAAATTTTCGGGACTAAGAAGTCCTTCGATACCAAGAAGGCCCAGCGTTTTTTTAAGGAGCGCCGCATTAAGGTGCAGTTTATTGACCTTAAGGAAAAGGAGATGAGCAAGGGCGAGCTCACGAGCGTGATGCAGGCGGTTGGCGGCATCGACAAGCTGCTCAACCCCAAAGCCAAGGACGAGGAGACGCTCGCACTCATCCAGCACCTCACCCCCAGCCAACGCTTCGATAAACTGCTCGAGAACCAGCAGGTTCTGGCCGAGCCCATCGTGCGCAACGGTAAGAAGGCCACCGTCGGCTATTGTCCCGATGTGTGGGGAGCCTGGGAGTAGCCTGTGTTATTTGTCGGCGCGTGGGTATAAGAGCTGGCGTTTGGCATAAGATTCAACTGTAAGCCATGTCTAACAAAGGAGGGCACATGCCCAACAAACCCGTGAAGATCATCATGCTTACCGGCTACCTCGGTGCCGGCAAGACCACGCTGCTCAACCACATCCTCGCCAACGACGGCGGCATCCGCGCCGCCGTGATCGTCAACGATATCGGCGAGATCAACGTCGACGCCAGCCTTATCGCCGACGGCGGCCTTTCCGAGACCGACGACCTCATCCCGCTCACCAACGGCTGCATCTGCTGCACGCTTTCGGACGACCTGGCCAACCAGCTGCAGGGCATCGCCGATTCGGGCAAGTTCGACTACATCATCATCGAGGCCTCGGGTATTTGCGAGCCTATCCCCATCGCCTACACCATCTCGAGCTTCTGCGACGAGGCCAAGGTGGGCGGCGAGCCCAAGCTCGCGCTCGACAACATCGTGGCCGTGGTCGACTGCGCCCGCATGTACGACGAGTTCAACGGCGGTCGCGATCTGCTAGCCGAGGATATCGACGAGGACGACATCGAGAGCCTGCTCATCCAGCAGATCGAGTTTTGCTCCACGCTGATTCTTAATAAGACTGACACCGTCACCCCCGAGCAAATCGCAGAGCTTAAGGCCATTGTGCGCAGCCTGCAGAAGGACGCCGTGATTATCGAGGCCCAAAACGGCGAGGTCCCCATGGAGGAGCTGCTCGACACCGACCGCTTCGACTTTATGCGCGCCTACAACTCCGCCGCCTGGATCGAGGCCATGGAGCATCCCGAGGAGCACGACGACCCCGAGGTGCTCGAGTACGACATCGAGACCTTTGTGTACTCGCGCCGCAAGCCGTTCGACCTGCAGAAGTTCACCGATTTTGTTGAGCAGGAGTGGCCCGATGAGGTCATTCGCGTCAAGGGTCCGCTGTGGCAGACCGGCGATCCGGACATGTGCTACATGTTTGAGCAGGCCGGCCACCAGATGCGCCTGATGGAGAACGGTCTGTTTGTCGATTCTGCGCCCGAGGGCGAAAAGCAGAAGATTATCGACGAGAACCCCGAGATCATGCAGATTTGGGACGACGAGACGGGCGACCGCATGACGAGCCTGTGCATCATCGGCCGTCACATGGACAAGGACGCGCTCATCGCCGCCCTCGATGCCTGCCTGACCGACTGGCACCGCGCCTAGGCTATCGAAGCGGGCGTTTTCTGCCCACGTAACCGCCAAACCACCACGAAGGTGCCTGTCCCCTTCGTGGTGGTTTTTCATTCTGAGCCAAGGAGATTCATGTTCAATATCGTGCTGTACGCGCCCGAGATTCCGGCCAATACGGGCAATATCGGCCGTACCTGCGTGGTCACCGGTACCCGCTTGCACCTGGTGGAGCCGCTGGGCTTTTCGCTCGACGACAAGACGGTGCGTCGCGCCGGTCTGGGCTACTGGCAAAACTTGGACGTGACGACATATGCCGGCTGGAAAGATTTCCTTGCACGCAACGGTCTCTCCCCCGCCAACGAGCGCCTGCACCTGCTGACCAAAAAGGCGCGCCGAACCTATGCGCAAAGCACCTACCGCGACGGTGACTATCTGGTCTTTGGCAGCGAGAGCTCGGGGATTCCCGAAGAGCTGCTCGCCGCGGCGCCTGAGCGCTGCGAGCGCATCCCTATGCTGCGCGATTGCGACTCGCTCGATAACGCCGAGGTTTGGGAAGCCCACGAGGAATCGCTCGGGCATACCGAGGACAGCCACGAGGCCATCCTTCAACAGGACATCTGCGGCAACTTCGTCAATCCGGACGACTACCGCATCAGCGCACTCAACCTCTCCAACAGCGCCGCCATCGTCCTCTACGAAGCCCTGCGCCAAACAGGCTTTCCAGGAATGTGACAAAGGGACAGCCCCTTTGTCACATATCGCAACTACTAATTTAAATGGAATTAACCGGTTTTAAACGCTTTTAACTAGAAAAATTGCCAGTATATTACTAGCTTTTACTGAGTTGCACCGTATGGGTTTATACGCTTCCACCCCGTAAAGGACAGGAACCCCGCAGCAAATGGTCCCCACACATCAGAATTCAACTTCAAATACAAACGATTGCCGGAGCTCTCGCTTAGCTTGGCTTGTCAGGCTCGAATTCGCCCTTATGTTCAGTTTGCTGCATGCCTCGTCGATAGCCATAGCAAGTGATACAGACATGGTCATGGTCGTTTCACTTTTCAATTCGACCCGATAGCTCTTCGCCTTGTTTTTATCCTCTCCACCACATCTCGTCTCAATTAACAAGAGAACATCTGAGTCATGGGCATACCAATGGAGCTCAGGGCGCTGTGGAACCATGTCGCCCTCAAATTCCTGTGTAAACAGAATTTTCTTCTCACTTCTCGTTGAATCGCTCAAGGAACCGTCGATTCGAACCGAGCCCCTCTTTCCCGCCTTGGCATTTCCCTTAACCTGGCGGCCTCGCCGAGTTTCCTCGTACTCCGTCACCTCCAGCTTGCAGCGCTTCGCGCCAAGCATGAACGCAATCCGTCTCAACTCGGCCATCTTGTCTTGTTGCATGGTTGCGAAATAAGAGTCAAGGTCAACAAAGCGAGACCGATCAAAAGCATCTATGTAATATGTGGAGTAAAGAGATGGTTTAGGATAGAAAGACAATTCGCTATCCCCGATTGCCTCGCGGTACAGATTGAAAATCTGCGTGCCCTTAACAGTATCCAGCCAACCAATAGCATCTCTACAGGCGTCGATGCCCCGACGCTCATTTCCGTCAACAATTCGAATCATGTTCGGCAAATGGAATGAAGGACTCTGATAGGTCTCCTTGGTTACCGGCCTGTATCTATTAAGCTGCTGCTGGTATGCCCAATCGTTGACCGCGTCACCGATATCCGCAGCAGTACCTGCCGCACCATCGGCCGCATCAGCAATAGCTGCCAAGGCGTCATCGACCAGCGGAGTTGCAGCACGCATTGCACCATCGGCAACTTTCTGTACGGTTGCAACCGCGCCCGCCATCGCGCTTCCGGCGCCATCAACCAACCCGGCAGCGGCCTTACGGATATCAAAACTCTGCTTATGTCGCGGCGGCTCCTCCCTTTCGACAACAGCCAGATCGTCTTTATCCTCCATTGTGACCTCCTATTTCCGATAGTCGAAATCAACCGTATATTCATCGCCAAATGCCGAGTTGAACATCGCGCGGATATTTGCTTCGGCGTTCACCCGTGCCTCTTCGAGCAGGTCGCCATCCTTGATGGCCTCGCTTTCACTCCGCTCCTTACACTGCGCTTCAAACGCCGTGACGTCTTTGACCTCAATGGGATTGAGGATGTTGTTGCGCTCCTCGAGAGCGCCCGATTTCTTCATATCCGGCGTGTTTGAAATTACGTAAGGCTCATCCATCGTAATGGTCAGCTTCTTCTTGTTTGTATGTATCTCTGCCGTCTCGAGATTCACGCCCGCCTTAATGGTTCCAACATAGCGATACCAAAAACTGTTTTCTGTAAACGGGATATCAAACCAATCGAAGAACCTCTTGGTATCTGTCACCTTATCGACAATCGTATAGTTCTGCGATGCAGAAACCATCTCATTCTGGGAAGCAATACGTTCAAACACAACCGACGGGGAGAGCGTATTGGGGGTCGCTTCTTTTGCACCCGCAGCTTTGCCGTTATTAAAGATGCTAATAAAAAGTACAGCTACAATCAGCCCGCCAAGCGCCAAGCCCGCGATGAATACCTTGGGTTTCGTCAGAATTCTCCCGAGTTTCGCTTTCAGCGCCCCCATGCCTTCCTCCAACTCATCCATCCCCTATTCCTTTCAAAATCCCTGCTATTTAAGAAACTGCCGTAGGTTATACCTCATGCCTAAATTGTCGTTTTCAGCATGTCTTTAAACGAGGGCAGTTGTTTGCAATCCGAAATATACTCATTCGTTCGCAGCACTTGTTGTTCAATAATTGGCATAAAACGGGCAGGTCAACCATTCATTGCCGATTAACCCGCCCCTTCCGTGCAGAACTTATTTATTTACATCGTAGCTGGAAACAGATGCGACAACGCGCGCAGCGTCAACATCGGACATTGCCTCGAACTTGACTTTCTCACCCGGCGCCCACGAAGAGGTGTCCGCATAGGTCTCCTCCGCTTTGATGTCATCTGCATCATAGAGAGCAAGTGTCAGGCTGACGTTAGAGAACGATATACCAGAGGTGTTCTCAACTACCGCCGTATACGTATACAGACCGTAACCGTCATCCGATTTTTCGAAATTTGCTCCTTGAATCAAACTGTTGATGGCATCCTCATAGCGGGTCTTCTCTGCTACGGACTTTCCATTCTTAATTAAGTCGTTGAAATCATCCTTATATTTTTCCCCTACTTCCAGCCCGTAATTATCAACAAGCTTCTTGAGTTGCGCAGACCGCTTATCGTAGACTTTATTCCACTCTTCGTAATAATCCGCAGACGATTGCGAGTAGTCCTCGGTAACCTTAAGCTGGTCATCAAGCAGATTCAGATACGTGATTACGTCCTGTTGCATCTTGGAATCTTTAAACCTAGCGTTCTTGAGTTCCTTGTCGTTCTTGATTTCAGCCTCAATAGCTTCCTGGATATTCTCGATTGAATGAGGATCATCATCGTTTGCATTAGATTCAATGACGTCGGACCTTCTCTCAAACCCGGCGGCGATAACATTCATTGCCTTATCGTCGACATATTTCGACTTTGCAGCGTTTGCATCATTCTGTGAACAGGCCGAAATGAACCCCAGAGAACAGATGAGCAGAACAAGCAAGCCCATCATGGGCTGCTTTTTAGTAGCATTTCGTTTCATGGCTATTTCCCTTCGATTGACGTTACAGCTCATAACCCCTCGTCAAAAAGCAGACGAATTGGCAACGCGGTGGCACTATTTGGTTCCAGGGCGTGAACTGGATAAACATCGAGGGAAGGAGTGGGCTCTGTGCGATAAACTCCCCTCTTCAAAATGTCTAGTTAAAGAGGACGGACAGACGGCGAACGGTCATATCAGTTCGTGTCCGCCCGTCTCCAACGATCGAACGTCGATGCGCTGACGTTCAGGAGCGTTGCGGCCTCTCGCCTCGTAACTTCACCCCCTTCAAATGATTTGATGACATCGTTATAGCCATCCGGACGTTCGAGCGCCGGCCTCCCAAATCTCACGCCACGCAGGCGCGCCGACGCGATACCCTCTGCCTGGCGCTGCTTGATGTTCTCGCGCTCCAGCTGCGCCACGTAGCTCAAGATTTGAAGGACCAGATCCGCCATGAACGTTCCCGTGATGCCATCGGGTTGCTCGCGCGTATCGAGTAACGGCATATCAAGCACCACGATGGCAGCACGCCTATCCACCGTGATGCGTCGCCATTCATCGAGGACTTCACGATAATCGCGACCCAATCGGTCGATACTTTTGATCACGAGAACGTCACCCTCGCGCAACCTGCGAAGAAGACGCTGGTACTGGGGACGTCTAAAGTTCTTACCGCTTGCCTTGTCAGCGTAAATCTGACCCTGTTGAACGGGAAACCTTCCCAGTGCGTCTAACTGACAATCCAAGTTCTGGTCCGCGGAAGAGACACGCGCATACCCAAAGATTCGATTGTCCATAATTGCCCCTATCGGCCGCCTCTTGGCAGCATCGGCTCAAGCGAGAGCCCACTCACTATAGGGCGTGCAAATTTCGCGAATGGGCTGAAGTCATTTTGGTCCTCAGGCACAAGCTGTTCAAGTGCTACGTCGACAACATGCTAGCTTTTAACGGTAATTAACTGCTTTTAACTAGAATTGGCTAGAAAAGAAAAGCGTGATGCTGACAGGCCTTGCCGGCATGTGACAAAGGGACTGTCCCTTTGTCACATTCTGCTAGAGGTAGCGGCCAGTGACGCTTGCGGAGCAGGCCGCAGTGTCATCCGGCGTGCCGGTGCACACGATTTGCCCGCCTGCGTCACCGCCGCCCGGGCCCATGTCGATTACGTAATCGGCGTTACGGATAAGGTCGAGGTCGTGTTCGATCACGATGACCGTGGCGCCCTTGGCAACAAGGCCGTCAAACACGCTCAGCAGTACCTGAACATCGAGCGGATGCAGGCCGATGGTGGGCTCGTCGAACACGAATACGGCATCGTCCTGCACGCGGCCCATCTCGCTCGCAAGCTTAAGTCGCTGCGCCTCGCCGCCCGAGAGCGCCGGCGTGGGCTCGCCGAGTGTGAGATAGCCCAGCCCCAGGTCGTGCAGGGTCTGCAGACGCGTCTGAACTTTCTTGAGTCCCAGTGTGGCATCGAGGGCCTCGTCCACACTCATGTCCATGAGCTGCGGCAACGTGAGCAGACTGCCGTCCTTGCCCTCGCGATGAATATGCGAGGCTGCGTCTGCATAACGCGAGCCGCGACATGCAGGACAGACAATCTCGACATCGGGCAAAAACTGCACGTCAAGCGATATCGAGCCCGTGCCATCGCACGTGGGGCATCGCAAGGCACCGGTGTTGTAGCTAAAGGCACCCGCCTTATACCCCGCCGCCTTGGCCTCGGGCGTACGGGCGAAGGCGCGGCGCAGCTCATCATGGATGTCGGCATAGGTCGCTACCGTCGAGCGTACGTTGGCGCCGATGGGCGTGGCGTCAATCAGGTTGGCGCGCGCGATGCCCTCGGCATCGACCCAACGCACGTGCCTTGGCAGGCGCTCGCCGGCCGCCTGTGCCTTGAGCGCCGGGATGAGCGTCTCGAGCACCAGTGTCGTCTTGCCCGAACCCGAAACACCCGTCACCGCGACAAGGCGGCCGCGCGGGATATCGACTTCGAGTGGTTTGACGGTATGGATGGCATCGGTCGCCATGCGGATATGGCCTAGGTCGAACATTTCGTCGTCAGCCACCTGCGGGCGCAGACGCTTGGGGTCCGAGCGCAAGAACGGCGCGATGCGGCTGCCCTGCGATTGTTCGACCTCGTCTACCGTACCGGCGGCGATTACATGGCCGCCGCCTGCTCCCGCAACGGGGCCCATCTCGACCAGATAGTCGGCTTCTGCCAGCACGCGCGTGTCGTGGTCGACGACAACCACGGTATTGCCGTCGACCACCAGATCGCGCATCACGCCCACCAGACCGTCGACATTGGCAGGATGCAAGCCGATCGAAGGCTCGTCCAGCACATACAGCACGCCCGTCGATCGGTTGCGCACCACGCGGGCAAGCTGCACGCGCTGGCGCTCGCCCGTCGACAGCGTGGCACCGGCGCGGTCGAGCGAAAGGTAGTCGAGACCCAGGTCGATCAGGCGACGGGCCGTGCTCAAAAACGAATCGCAGATGTCCCCGGCCATGGGCCGCATCTCGGTCGGCAAGGATGCGGGCACCCCACGCACCCACTCAATCGCCTCGCCCAGCGTCATGGCCGCCGCCTGCGCCAGATTGATGCCGCGCACCTGGGGCTGGCGCGCGGCCTCGGCAAGACGCGTACCGCCGCAGTCACGACACGGTCCTTCGCGCAAAAAGCGTGCAACGCGCTTGAGCCCCTTATCGTCCTTAACCTTGGCGAGCGCATTCTCGACAGTATAGACGGCGTTGTAATAGGTAAAGTCGAGCGGCGTGGCGCCCTCGCCGTTTTTGGGAACGTAGAGAATGTGCTTCTTAACCGCCGGGCCATGGAACACGATATCGCGCTCTTGGGGCGTGAGCTGGTTAAACGGCACGTCGGTGCGCACGCCCATCTCGCCGGCCACCTGTTTCATCAGATCCCACATGAGCGTGCCCCAGGGAAGCACCGCGCCCTCGTCGATGGTCTTTGACTCGTCGGGCACCAGGCTCGCCTCGTCCACTTCGCGCATAACGCCGGTACCGCCGCAGGTAGGGCACGCGCCGCCACTGTTAAAGGCAAGGTCCTCGGCACCCGGCGCATAGAACTCGCGCCCGCATGTCTGACACGCGAGCGACAGGCCCGCGGCCACGTTAAGGCTCGGCTCCACACGCGCCCCGCAATGCGGGCACACGTGATGGGCGCAGCGGCTAAAGAGCAGACGCAGACTGTTGTTGAGCTCGGTCATGGTGCCAAAAGTCGAGCGCACGCCCGGTACACTGGGGCGCTGATGCAATGCGAGTGCCGCCGGCACGTGCAGCACCTCGTCCACCTGAGCGTGCTCTGCCTGCGTCAGCCGACGGCGGGTATAGGTGCTGAGCGCCTCCAGGTAACGACGCGAGCCCTCGGCATAGAGCACCCCCAACGCCAGCGAGCTCTTGCCCGAGCCCGAGACGCCGGCAATACCCACGAGCTTTCCCAGCGGAATATCGATATCGATGTCTTTGAGGTTATGGACGCGCGCACCGCGCACCTCGATAGCACTTGGTTGTTGCGACACCGTCATCGCTCCCCTTCCTGTTAATCGAATGTGACAAAGGAATGTGACAAAGGGACAGTCCCTTTGTCACATCACTCGTGCCATAAAACACGATCGCGAATGTACTTGCCCAGCATAGGCACGCTAAACCGGACGAGACCGTATCCGGCGGCCTCGATGACGCGCTCGCGAATTAAGCTTGCGCGATATTTACTCGCCCAGCTCTGGGTGCGGTCGCAGCGCTCAATGATATCCGCCATGCGCGTCAGCTTGCCCTCGTCAACCGCCATAGCCTCGATAAAGAGGCGCTGTGGGGTGCGCAGCCCGTAATACAGAGGCGCGTCAACCGCTTCGTAGAACTCAGAGACGGCATCCGCATGACCAACCTCGACATCGCACCCTTCAATGACCTGCGAGCCACGCCGGACAGCAGACCGCCACATGTAATATCCCACCAGCTGAACCATATAGGGATGTCCCATGCTCTTGTGCGCCGCAAGGTCCGCCGTCCCCGCATCAATGCAAAGACCAGCACATTCGACCGTCTGGATATATGAATCGCGCACCCGGGGCAAAGAAATCGCCCCCAACGTACGCTGCTGGGCGCGCCGCAAAAACGTCACGCTCGGCTCTTCGAGCAGATCGTCAACCATGCTGGGCAAGCCGGCAAAGACCAGCGCAAGACCACGCTGGTCGCCATCGGGCAAGCCCGTAGCATCCTGATCTCCCAGCACCTGCTGATAAAGAACGGCGAGGGCCGCCAGCTCCTCAATAGACGCCGATTGAGCCTCGTCAATCGCAAACAGAATACCCTTGCTTGGGCCGAGTTTCTTGAGACGTTCGTTGACCAGCCCTCGCAACGTCTCGCCTTTTGCCCGCGCCGCCTCAACCGACATCCGTCCAAACGATGGGCCAAACTCCATTGACGTCACAACGGGCTTATTCGAGCGGAGTGCGTCGGCCAAGCGGTCGCATAAACCAAGCGAAGCGGAATCGGAGACAACCGCCCATCCGCGCTCACTGGCCAGACGTTGCAGCTCCCGCAGGAGAACTGTTTTGCCACAGCCGCGGTTTCCTGTAATGAGCATGAGTATGCCCGGCGCTCCGGCACCGTTATCGAGCCCCTCCTCAAAATCTTCGATGACCGACTCGCGACCGATGAGTATCGGAGGCCGCTTACCAGCCGTTGGCTTAAAGGGATTTGGATTCATGTCGGCCTCCTCGGATTGGCAAACGCTGCCTATAGTTATACCAACTTATACCGAGTTATACCAACAGCAGGTGACAAAGAGGCCGCCCTTCTATCACCTATGGCCGAAAAACTCGGCGTCTGCTGCTCGCCAGGGGCGGAAGGTGGTGGGATCGATCTTTACGTGCGCCGCGGCGGGTACGTCGTACCATTTGACCGTGTAGCCGGCGCCGTGGGCGCAAAAGACCGAGTCGGGCGTGTTGGGCAGATCGGCCTCGGGCTCATAGGCGGCCGCCTCGATGACGCGCTCGGCATCATGGCAAGCCGCATAACCGGCAAACTCAAGGTACAAATGCCCGCGGCCGCTCGTGTAGGCAGCCACCTCCAGCGCATAATCCTGTACCTCGGATGCCGGTACGCGACCCACGAGCTTCGCCCGGTCACCCGCCATCGCCGGCGGCTCGTACTCGGCGCCCATGCGCGTGACGTCCGAGAGCGCCCTGCCCACGCACTCCCCCGGCACCTCGAGCTCAAAGTGGTACCACGGCTCCAACAGTACCGCCGCACCCGCCTCGCGTGCCCGCATCAAACCCTGGCGAATCGCGCGGTACGTGGCCTGACGAAAGTCACCGCCCTCAGTGTGCTTGGCATGCGCACGGCCGCCCGTGAGCGTAATGCGCACATCGGTGATGGGCGAGCCGGTCAACACGCCCAGGTGATCGCGCTCCATGGCGTTGGTGAGCACCAGGCGCTGCCAGTTCAGATCGAGCTCGTCAGTCGAGGTAGCGGTACCAAATTGCACGCCTGAGCCCGCCGGCAGCGGCTCCAGGCGCAGGTGCACCTCGGCGTAATGACGCAGCGGTTCAAAATGGCCCACACCCTCGACCGGCTGCGAGATAGTCTCCTTATAGAGAATGCCGCCGGGCTCAAACCCAATCGAAAGGCCAAAGCGATCGGCCAATACCAGCTGCACGACCTCGAGCTGCACGGCGCCCATCAACTGCAAATGGATCTGCTCAAGATGCGTATTCCAGCTTACGCCGAGCATGGGGTCTTCGTCTGCCAACTCGGTCAGCGCTTTGAACACCGCGTGGACATCGTGTTCGCCCGGTAGCACCGTATAGGTGAGGACCGGCGCAATGACGGGCGCATCGCACCCGGGCTCCGCACCCAAGGCATCCCCCGGGCGAACGTGCGCAAGACCCGTCACGGCACAAATACCGCCAGCGGCAACTTCCTGGGCAAGCTCGTACTTCTCTCCGTTATAGATGCGCACCTGATCGACCTTTTGCTCCCATGCCTCGGCGCCGGAACGTCCGTCAATCATCTGTTTGGCATGCAGTGTGCCACCGGTCACTTTAACCCAAGCCAAGCGCTCGCCACGAACACCTCGGCTGACGCGATAGACGCGCGCGGCGAACTCCGGGGCCCACGCCTGTTCACGCATCAGCGTGCACATGCCATCCAGCAGCTCGCCCACGCCCTGGTCCTTGAGCGCCGAGCCGGCAAAGCAGGGAAAGAGCCTGCGCTCGACAACCATGCGCGACAGCGTTGCGATGGAAAGCTCACCCGTCTCAAGAAACTCCTCGAGGGCTGCCTCGTCCAACGCGGCAGCGTCCTCCCAAGCGGCGCCGCCCGCCAGCAGTTCGTTCGCATCGAGGCAGCCCTCGGAAAGACGCTGCCCAAGTTGTGCCAGCAAAACATCGCGGCCGGGATTCTCCAGATCGATTTTGTTGATAAAGATGAACGTCGGGATGTCATAGCGCGCGAGCAGGCGCCACAGGGTTTCGGTGTGTCCCTGCACGCCGTCGTTGGCGCCCACAACCAAAATCGCGTAGTCGAGCGCGCGCAATGTGCGCTCTGCCTCAGCCGAAAAATCCACGTGACCGGGGGCGTCCACAAGCATGACGTGGGCATCTCCGTGGTCGAGCACGGCCTGCGACGAGAAAATCGTGATGCCGCGCTCGCGTTCGATAGCGTTGGTATCCAGGTGCGAGTCGCCGTCGTCCACACGGCCGCGCTTGCGAATGCGACCTGCGTTGAACAGCATAGCCTCGGCCAGCGTAGTCTTGCCGGCATCGACATGCGCCAAGATTCCAACGACCGCTTGCTTCGACATGGCTCTCCTCTTATTGCAAGCCCGTCGCGCACGGCGACGGGCATTCTCGTTCCACACTGGATGATACAATTTACGGGCCGGCGGGCGAAGCGGGCCCTATCCCCCGACCGAGCTCATCGCCCCGCGTTGCCGCGCGGCGATTTTCGTAGGTTCGCGCCTTACGAAAGCCGGCACCTCCCCTAACAGCGCAGCGGCCAAAAATGGCCCCACCCGGGGCCATTTTCATGTACATGGATTGTTGATACGCGTCCTCGCTCTTATGCCTCGCGCAGCCAGTCGAACGCAACACGCAACGTGCCGTCCGACACATACACAACGCCGGCGCGCTCGAACCCCGCTTTCATGCTCGCGCCCTGCATAGGCAGATTGTCCGCGTGCGTGTCGATACGCAGGTGGTCAGCGCGCGCCTTGGCAAAGGCAAACATCGCGGCCGCGATACCGTGCACGGTGCCGTCGGACGCCACGCGGTGCAGTACGGCGTACGGAGTGTCGCTACGCCACTGACCGTCCTCGATGACGTCATAGCACTCGTCCGGGCCCGGCAAAAAGGCAAACGTCGCCACCGCGCGACCGTCGACTTCGCACACATAGCTGCCACCGGCGGCGATATCGGCAGCCAGCTGCTCGGCCGAAGGCGTGCCCTCGGGCCACTGTGTGGCGTTGCCATGCGCGCGCATAAAGGCGCGGGCGGCGTCATAGATAGCCATGACGGCGGGAATGTCGGTCTCGAGGGTTTTTCTGATCATCGCGCGGCGACCTCACGTTTATTGGTATCACTTTGATTGAGCAATGATACCAGCGTTTGGAAAGGGCACGAAGCAGATGGGAAGCAAAAAGCGAGCCGCCTGGTCAAAGGCCAAAAGCGAGTTTTTGGGCGCTGCCACCGGCGGCGAAATAAGCGACCTGTTTGCGCGCGAGGACGAGCGCCGCGACGCCCTGGATGCCGAGCGCGATGAGGCCTGGCGCTACAAGTCGTGCGAGCGCAAAAACCGTTACGACACACGCGCCGAGGCCGAGGCCGTTATGGCCGACTGCGAAAACCGTGGACGACGTGGCTTGGCCTGCTACAAATGTGAATACTGCGGCGGGTGGCACCTGACGTCGCACCCTTGGAAATAGGCGCCGCATCGGCGCGACGCTCACGCAGCGGCACGGCACCGACACATCGCCGGCCATCGCACGCAGGCTACGGGCGCGGCGGCACCAAGACATCGTAGCGGACAGCCTTGCCCGCAAGCTGATAGCTCGGCTTAACGCCGGCAAGCAGCGGCCCCTTCACCGGCCGCTTGATAACAACCTTGCGCGGCCGCACTGCAAGCGCAGCTTTAACCAGCGTCTCCTCATCGGCGCACGGCTGCTCCAAATGGTGCAGGAGTTGGAACTTCTTTTTGACCGCCGCACTCTTGGTGCGCTCGGGAAACATGGGATCCAGATACACCACATCGGGAGCCGCGAGCTCACCACGCTCGACCAGCTCAGCCGCATGGCGAAGGCCGGCAACACTGTCCTCGCCCGCATGTAAGTGCATGCGCGCCACGGCAGCCGCAAGCGCCGGATCATCTGCCGCGCGATCCAGGGCATCCTGAAGGAGCGCCGCGATCACGCAATCCTGTTCATACAAATCGACGGTAAAGCCCACAGCGGCCAACAGCAGCGAATCCTCGCCAAAGCCTGCCGTGGCGTCAATCGCCCAGGGGTTCTCGATACCTTTTGTGCGTGCAGCCTTCACCAACAGCTCTTGCTGCAGACGACCCTGCTTGAGCCGTGGGAGCATACGGGCAAAATCGGCACGCAGCTCCATCGCATCGTCGGTGAGCGTGAGGCCCTCGGGCTTCCCGATCAGCTCAAGCCCCGCGGCCCGAGCAACAGAAAAGGGATCGACGACGCCCATGGGTACTCCTTAGCAAGCAAAGCGGATACGTGAGCGCCGCATGTGTCGGCACCCAATCGTCCGCTATTGTCCCACATGCGACATGGCCCACAGCATCCCAATGCAAAGCACCGCCATCAATCCCGTGCACACGGCAGCGATCACAGAATCGCTCATGCGCCTTCCCAACGATTGCGGCTCGCGCGCCTGCCCTGTTCCGTACATCATGGCTCCTCCTTAGACCAACTCCTTGTTACATCCTCATCATCGCAGCGCCGCACATGAGCTGCCATCGATTTGACTTACGTCCAGCTTTCCTTTTTGAAAGGTTGAGGTGCGCAGGCCTAAAGCGCTTTCAGACGCATGCGCCGCCGCGTTGAACTACAATGTGCTTCACCATATGTGCAGCACAGGGGGTACGCCAGATCGGCCGTACTCGTATCGAAAGGATCCAGCCATGAGCTACGCTCGCAAGACACTCAAAATCCTTGCCCTCATTTACTTTGTTTTGGGCATCGCCAGCCTCGTCATCGCCGGCGTCGGCATCGCCCGAGGCAGTCTCGATTCCACGTACGGGCCGAACGCCATGCTCGCCGCGGCCGTACTTGTCATCAAGGGTCTTGTCGATCTTGCCGCAGGTGTTGCGGGCATCAAGGGCGCCAACAAGCCTTCGCAGGTGGATGGCGCGTTTAAGCTCGGCATCGTCGCCGCAATCGCCACGATTGCGCAGGCCGTGCTCACGCTTCCCGCGTTTGGCGGCGACGCCATCAACTTTGGCGCCTTTGTCATCGTGGTCTACGACCTGTTCTTTGTTCAGCAGGCGCACACCGTTAAAGCCGAGAACAAGGATCGCCTGTAGGCACTTGCCTTCCACTGACCCCTACATCCAAGCAGCTAACAAAGGGCCGATCGCGCAACGACGCGGTCGGCCCTTTACGTTTGCCCAGATAAAACCTGCCATAATAAACCTGTCCCTTTTTGGTAGGTTAGTGGCGGTACTCGGCGATGATGAAGTCGATATCGGTCTGAAGGGTGTCCAGGTTTGCCAGGCGCTCTTTGTCGGCAGGGCGCGTGCGGTAGTAGTACGGCGTCATCTGGAACACCGCCTCGATGTCGGCCTGCATCTGGAGCGTAATGTTCGCAGACACCCGCTGCGTTCCCACCAACTCGAGCTCGGTTGTCTTCGGCAGCTTCTCGTCGTTAAGGTACGGCGTGTCGTAGAGCACCTCCTTGAGCCCAAAGAGATGACGGGCGCCCGGCACCACGGTGTAGAGCGAGCCCTCGGGCGCCAGCACGCGGGCAAACTCGCGCTCGTTAAAGGGGGCAAAGAGCTCGGTCACCATATCGAAGGTGCCATCGGCCACGGGGATGTCCTTCATGTTGGCCACGAAGTAGGTCGCATCGCCGCGCTTGGCGGCCAGACGCACCATCTCTTTGCCCAGGTCGAACCCATAAGCATCCACGCCCGGCACCGCACCCATGGCGCTGGTGTAGTAGCCCTCGCCACAGCAAATATCGAGCAAGGTCATGGGGGTGCCGGTAGATGCCGCACACCCAGGCGCCTGCTCGCGCACCAGCTCGACCATCGCATCGCGCAACGGCGCATAGTAACCGCGGTTCAAAAAGTCGCGACGACTGCGTGCCTGCGACTTGGGATCGCCCATGGAGTCGCCGCTCTTGGACGAGCGCAGCAGATACAGATAGCCCTCGCGCGCACGGTCAAACCGATGTCCGCCCGCGCATGCAGCACCGCGCTCGTCGTCCACCAAAGGCTCATGGCAAACAGGACACAACAACATGGCAACTCCTTAGCGCGAACAACACAACGCCCACCATTGTCGCACGCCTCCCCCACCTAGTCATTGGGGACGTTTTGGCCGATTGCCTGCCGGGATAGCTAAAACAGCCCCGTCCCAAAAAGACTACCCGCGCTTAGGAGTATCATCGTCTGCGCAAATAAGCACGAATGAGCATATTAGAGATTGAGAGCGTATGGCAGACACCGCATCTAAGCACATTGACATGACCACCGGCTCGCTATGGCGCAATATTCCCCTGTTCGCCTTCCCCGTGGCCGCCACGAGCATCTTGGAGCAGCTGTCGAACCTCATCGCCACGGTCATCATCGGTAACTTCTCGGGCGACCAGGGAACCCTCGCCATGGCGGCGGTCGGCTCCAATGTTCCGCTTACCAGTCTTATGCTCAACCTTTTTATTGGCATGTCGCTTGGCTCCAACGTGGTCATCGCCAACGCTATCGGCCGCAACGATCAGAACATGGTCAAACGCGCCGTCCATACCTCGATTATGATGGCACTCGTGGGCTTTGTCGTCATCGCACTGGGCGAGATCTTTGCCGAGCCCATGCTCGCCGCGCTCAACGTCCCTGACGAAACCATGCCGCTCGCATCGCTCTACCTGCGCGTCTTTTTGCTCAGCATGCCCTCGATCTTGCTCTACAACTTTGAGGCCGCAATCTTCCGCTCCGTCGGCATCACCCGCATGCCGCTGCAGGCGCTTGCCGTGTCCACCGTCCTCAACATTGGCCTGGACCTCATCTTTGTCCCCGTGCTCCACTGGGGCGTCGCGGGTGTCGCCATCGCCACCGCCATCGCCTATACCGTCAGCGCAGTCACGCTCTTTATCCGTCTGCTCAAGACCGATTCCGTCGTCCGCGTCACCCCACGCGACTTAGGCTTAGACCCCGTCGCCCTCAAGCGCATCGTTAAGATCGGCCTGCCCGCCGGCATCCAAAGCGCCGTCTTTGCCGTCGCTAACATCATCATCCAGTCCGCCATCAACAGCTTGGGCACCGAGGTCATGGCGGCATCCAGCGCTGCCATGAGCCTGGAGTATGTGTGTTACAACCTGCTCAACAGCTTTAGTCAGGCTTGCACTACCTTTGTGGGACAAAACCACGGCGCGCGCCAGATCGACCGCTGCACCAAGACGCTCAAGGTCTGCCTGGTCGAAGGCGGCATCGTTGCACTCACCACCATCGTCATCATCGTCGGTCTGGGGCGCGAGATTCTGGCGCTGTTCAACAGCGACCCCAACATCGTCTCGATCGGCTATATCCGTGTGTGCTCGATCTTCCCGGCATACGCCTTTAGCATGTTCTACGAGAATATGTCCGGCTACCTGCGCGGCTTTGGCATCTCGCTCATGCCCGCCCTCATCACCATGATCTGTGTCTGCGGCATCCGCTTCTACTGGGTATTCTGCGTGTTCCCGCACTTCCGCACCTTTGCGAACATCATGATAGTCTACCCCATCAGCCTGGGCACCACAGCGTTCTTTATGGTCGTGGCGGTATTGCTCTGCCATCCGGCACGCACCTACCGTCTGGCGCAAGCCAAAGCGACAGCCCGCTAATCACCACACTCAACGCCACGCCAGTCATTAATTGACAATATGCGAGCTCATATAGTCGATAAAGCGCCTCGTGGCGATAGGCATGGTGTCCCAGCTGCGCCAAGCCGCCACGACGTCGCGCGAGGGAGCATGCACGATGGGGCGCACACAAATATCGGCCCGCATGCCCTCGACGGTACGGCGGTAGAGCATGCTCACACCGAGGCCCTCCTCCACCATCGCCATAATGGTGTAGTCATCGGTGACCTCACTCGTCACATGCGGCGATAGCCCGTGCGCGGCAAACGCATCGAGCACCAGACTCTGTTCGCCCTCATCCAGCAGCACAAACGGTTCGGACGCCAGGTCGGCAAGCGTCACCTTTTCCTTTGCCGCCAGTGGATGGACGGCTGGCAACAGCGCCGCCAGCTCGTCGTGATAGACCACGCGTTTCTCGAGCCCCTCGGTAAATCCACGCGCTGTAAAGCAAAAGTCGACCATGCCATCGTGCACCCACTGGGCATTGCGCGTGTAATCGCCCTGCTTGAGGGTAAAGCGCACGCCCGGATGCAGGGCCCCAAAGTCGCGGATCACACGCGGCAACACAGTACGACTCACGTTGGTAAACGTCGCAATGCGAATGTCGGTCGACGAAAGCCCCAGCAACTCCTGGCGCTTGCCCTCAAGCTCGGCCTCGGCCGTAACGATCTGGCGCAGATACGGCAGATACTGTTTGCCGTCGCGCGTCAGTGAGACGCCCTGCTTGCCACGCTCGATAATCGTGGTGCCCAGCTCGCGCTCGAGTGCCTTGACGGCCTGGCTCACCGCGCTTTGCGTATAGCCCAGCTCGTCGGCGGCACGTTTCAGGCTGCCGCAATCGACCACCATACATACAATCTGATACCGCGATGCCATCGTGCCTCCACATCGATGTAGCCGTAAAACGTTTTGCCAGGGCTTTTTCTTCCAACATTAGTATTTCTTAATCATACTGAAGATACATTCGCTTTACTACATCCATATCTGGGAGCAGAATCCTTTTTGCGAAACCGTTCTGTAACAAAAGGAGTCCCATGGATCGCAAAAAAGCAATCGCGCTCTCATTTTCCGTTCCCGTCGCATGGGGCTTTTCGTACCCCCTCATGAAGATCGGCATGGACAGCATGAACGCCACGAGCATCGTCGCGCTGCGCTGCATCATCGCCTTTGCGGCCTGCCTGTTGCTCTTCCACAAGCACGCGGTGCGCATCAACCGTGACCTGATGGTCCGCGCCGCCATCATCGGCGCCATCATGGCAACCGAGATCACCTGCATGTGCCTGGGCTCCAGCCTCACCTCCGCCTCCACCGCTGGCTTTTTGCAGAGCCTGACGGTCGTGATCGTACCGTTTGCCAACGCGGCCCTGCTGCGTCGCGCCCCCGAGCGCAAGGTGCTCATCGGCACCGCCATCGTCACCTGCGGCATGTTGCTGCTCTCGGGCGCCGACTTTACCAGCCTGAATCCCGGCGCGATCATCATGCTGCTCTCGGCCTTTATCTATGCCGGCCACATTATCATCGCCAAGCGCTTTGTCGAAGAAGTCGATCCGCTGGCTCTGGGCGTTTGGCAGCTGGGCTTCGGCGGCTTGTTCTCGGGTATCGCCGCATTTACCTTTGGCGGCTTCACGCTTCCCAGCACGCCGAGCGAGATCGTCGTTATCGTTGCGCTCGCACTCATCTGCTCTGCCTACGGCTTTATCACCCAGACGCTCGTGCAGCCCCACGTACCCGCCGAAACCACTGGCTTCGCCTTCTCGCTCGAGCCGGTCTGCTCCGCCGTCTTCTCGTTTTTCCTGGTCGGCGAGGTCCTGAGCCCCATCGCCTTCCTTGGCGCTGCCCTCATCCTCACCGGCGTCATGGTGGCAACTGCCGAGCTTCCGCGCCTTCGCGCACATGGGCATGCTCATATGGCGGCAGCGCCCGAGCACGTCTCGTAGACCCCACTCCTCATACAGCCGCGGCATAAAGGTCTCTGACGCCTTTACAATAGATGCCGACAAAGCATCTGCCCTAAAGGAGTTCCATGGACGCTGCAACTCGCGACCGCAACATAGCAACTTGGTTGGGCGATGCACCGCAGCCGGTACGTAACGCTACGAACCAGCTGCTCGAGTGCATCGCCCTTCTGCGTGCCGAGCAGACCATCTACCCGGCACAAGACGACATCCTCAATGCCCTCGCCTACACGCCGGCCGACCAGGTCAAGGCCGTCATCCTGGGCCAAGACCCCTATCACGGGCCCAACCAGGCCATGGGGCTGTCGTTCTCGGTGCCTGCGACGCAAACCAAGTTGCCGCCGAGCCTGCGCAACATCTATAAGGAACTCAACGCCGATCTGGGCTGCCCCATTCCCGCCACGGGAGACCTAACCCCCTGGGCACAACAGGGCGTCCTGCTTCTCAACACGACGCTCACCGTGCGCGAACATGCCGCGAACTCGCACGCCAAGCTGGGCTGGAGCACGCTCACCGACTACGTTATCGAACGCTGCTGCCAGCTGCCCCAGCCGGTCGTCTTTTTGGCATGGGGTCGCTTTGCCCAGCAGATGGTTGAGGACAAGCTCGCCGCAACCGGCGCAGGCGAGGCAACCGGCAAGTTCTGCCTGGCCTCCACGCACCCCTCGCCGCTTTCGGCCAACCGTGCCACGGCAGAACTCCCCGCTTTTATGGGGTCGCGTCCCTTCTCGACAGCCAATGAATTGCTCGAGCAAAACGGCAGCAGCCCCATCGACTGGGGCTGCCTCGCTTCATAACCTGCCTAGCCGGCGATCCAATATTGCGGATACTTATTGATATCAATGGGGTCGCCGAGCTCGCCGATATCGCTTATGGCCTCCATGCCCATCAGCGAGCGCAGGCAATTCTCACACTCCATGATGGGCTCATTTACAGCCTTATTGAGCACATCGAACGTCGGCGACTCAAACGTATCCATGTTGACGTTGCCGAACCACTTGCTCTCAACGTAGTCGGCTTCCTCGTCATCCGTGGCAACTCCCACCATCTGACGAGGCCACGTCTTGAGCAGCGGCTCGCGATCGGCCTCGGCAATATTGAGCGCCACGTTGCCGCCAAACGAGAACGGCATGCTCTCCATCCCGCCCAGCAACTCCGGCAGCAGACAGCCAGTAGGCAGCGTCACCGTCACGCCGCTGCAGCCCGCAAACGCACCGCTCTGGATGCCGACCACCTTATCGCACAGCTCAATCTCGATGAGGTTCGAGCAGTGCGAGAAGGCATTCGAGTCGATTACGGTCGGCCCCGTCAACACGCTCGCCAGATCGGTACGCTCGATATCGGACGGCGCCGAGACCAGCGTGGCAGTACCGTCACCGTTGTCCTCGATCTTCCATTCATCGCTCTCGAACGCATCGCCGTCCGCCTGGATAACCGTAGAAGCCTCGACCAACGGCAGCCCCATCATGGTTCGCAGGCGATTCTCGGGCTCCAATAGGTTCTGAGCCATCTGCGCCCTAACCGCATCGGCCGTCGGCTCCGGACCCTCCCCCATGAACCAATCGGAAAGCATGCCAAATTCCACAACGCCATAATACGTGTCGTAGTCGTCGTAGCCAATGAGTCCGTAGACCCATGCATTGAGGTAGTCCTGCTCCATGCCGCTGGGCAACGACAGGTGAATGCGGCTGGCCTCCTCTTGGACATCGGTTGCGCCGTCCAAGAAGAAACCCACACCCGGCGATGGATAGCCCAGCGTCGCGATACCGGTACCGACGGTCAAGTTCGTAAAGGCGGCATCATTGCCAAACACCGATGACGCCAGGTAGTTTCGAGAGCCCGAACCCGTAGCTGCGTCGTAGTCGCCATTGGTATCCGCCACAAACGATGCACTCGCGAGCCTCGGGCAGTCCATGAATGCCTGATCGCTGATTTCGATCGTTGCCGCGTGCACAGACGCCGAGACAAGATTCGTACAGCCTTCGAACGCCGACACGCCGACGTAGATATCGTTATCGGGAAGATCGATGTTCAGGTCGCCGGAGATGCCGGAATTCCTGAAGGCATAGCGATCGATATATGCCAGCTTGGGAGCCGAAGCCCAATCGACATCCCACGCGCCTCCGGTCCCCTCAAAGGCACCAGGCAGGTCCTTGGCGCCAGACAAGGAATAGCCGCCAAAGATCTCAATCGTACTCGGCAGCAGCTCAATCGTACCGTTGAGCATCGAGGGCGCACCGAGCAGGATGCTTGGCTTGCCTTCCTCGTCGCCATCGTAATAGCCGTAGAGAAGGGGCGCGTCGTCGCTTTGGGCATCGCAAGCAAAATCGTAAATGCCGTCGACAGTGACAAAGCGGCTGTCGTAGCCCTGCAGCTCGCCATCGGGCGCATACCAGGTGCAGCCGGCCGGATTGGGATTCTCGGTCGTGGCAAAGACAGCCTTTTTAGCACGCGACGCCACAAAGCCCAGGCCCGTACAGCCCTTAAAGGCATCGGCCCCCACCTCGATGCTATCAGGCGTGCCGATAAACACACCTTGAAGGTTTTGGCAGTTCTCAAACGCGTTACGGCCGATGGCACTCGTCTTCTCGCCCAGATTGACAAACCTGAGCTCCGCATCGCCCGAGAAAGCATACGGTGCGATGGAATCTACTTGGAGCTGCTTGCCGCCATCCGTAAGCAAGGTGCCGTCAAAGGTCGCGGACAGGTTGCCATCCTCATCGCCTGCAGCGGACAGCAAAATCGTCTTGCCAGCGTTGGCATAATACAAGTACCCATCTTGAGACAGGCTCATCTTAATCACGCGCGCATCGGGTGCACCGGCAGCAGCCTTATGCTGCTCGACATACGCGACCTGCTCGTCGGTTGCGCACACGATGGTCCGCACGGAACCGCCCGCAAGGCTACCGTCCTCGAGCGTCACCTTATCGTCAAACCACGGCATGAGTACCAGCGTGTCAACCGACGTGTTGCCCGCAAAGGCACCCTTCTTGATGGTGTTGGAAATCTGCACCAGGGCAATATTGGAACCCGTATCGAGCACATAGCACAGGTCGCTTTCGAGCTGCGAATTAATGTTGTACACCAGCCCCTGTGAGTACGTGAGCTGGACACTGGGGTTGGTCGCGGGCGACACGTATACGCCGTAGGCATTCTCTAGTTCGTCCGCGTGCTCGGTAATAAAATCGAGCAGTGCGGCATCGTCAACGACCAGGGTACAGTCCTGCAGCTTACTCACGTCAATCTGGGGCAACTCGCCCTCTTTGGATGCGTGCAGAACAATACGATCGAGCTTATTGCGATTGGGAATGACGACATGGGTAATATCGGCGGGAACATCGAGCTCGCGCGTATGGTAGGGAACGCCCAGATACTCCTTGCCATCGCGAGAGGTCAAGATACCCTCATCCGTTGCGGCATAGACGGGGTTATCCGACGCAACACGGTAGGCATCGAGCACTTGAAAGCCCGCATTGACGTTGACGTAGTACACCGAGGACGGTAGCTCTAGATTGTTGATCTGCCACGTAAAGACTTCACGCTGACGACTGTCGGTATAGGCGTCGACCGCCTGCACACCCTGCGGAACGCTGAGCGTCTCGCCCCCGCCATCGACCGACACGACCGACTCATCCACATCGACAAGCGTCTGCAGGCGTGAGTTATTGAGGCTGGTAGGGTCGTCGTCAAAGCGATAGTCCTCGTCGAGGGCATAACCCTGAAAACGCACCTTGTAGGCGGGGCCGATGGACACGACGTCGCCGGGAACCACCACATGGCGACCGGGTGTCAGCGTGTAGAAATACGGGACGGCCGCCTCGTTCTCGCGCCACCCCAGCAACAAGGCATTAAGGTAGCCCTCCGAATCGACATGGCCCGCCTGCTTCATAAAGGCTTCTTGTGTGTTGACACCCAGCAGGTTCTCCTTGGAGCTCAGCGTGCTCCAAATCACACTACGCTGGCCCATCGAATCGGGCTGGCCGACCACAAACAGGCGCGACTGCGCCGGCTGGATGGTAACGGTTCGTGTCGTCCACGCCGTATCCTGCGACAAGCGCAGCGAGACGCTTACCGTGAGCGGCTGGCTCGAGCACAGCGCCGGATTCTGCTCGCCCGCTGCATTGGTCCACGAGTCGATGCGGAGATACGGAAACGTGGCGAACTCGTCCTTGGTGCAGGCAAGATAGTAGAGGCCCTTGTCGTCACTCCAGTGGACATCCATGGCGCAGAACAGCGTCCAGGCGTCGAGCATCTGCCCATCGTAGATTGCATCCTCCATGGGTGAAATCTGCACGTTAACGGGATCGATGAATCCGGCCGCACCGTTAAACTGCGTAAAGAACGTTGTATCTCCCATGGGGGCACCCTTTTGGGGCGCGGGGTCCGCAAGAAGATACTTGTAGGAATTGGCCGTCGAGGTGGCCGAGCCGCCACTACCGCCGTTACCGCCCGAACCGTTTCCGCCCGCACCGCCGCCGGCATTGCCGCCAGATGCTCCGCCCGCATTGATAACGGGAACGTTTTGCCCGCCTCCCGAGCCGCCAGCGCCGCCCGCGCCGCTGCCCGAACCACCCGCAACTCCTACGCCCGTTCCATCGGCGCTGCCGGTAACGTTGTAGGCGGTCGTGCCGCTTTGCCCCGTCAGATTTACCTGTCCCTGCGCATTATCGAGCCGCGCCTGCTGCTCACGTGCGCTCGTATCCCGGCTGTCGCTATCCTCGTCATGACGATTTGCCTCGGCATCCGTCGAGAGCGGACTGATCCGATACGCCTCGCCGGACTCCGCGTCACCGTGACTGTATGCAGCGATATACCCCGAAGGATCGAAGCTCAGATTACTCTGAGCCAACTCAAAGGCGACCGCGCCAAATACGCCGACCGCAGCAACCGAAACCGCCGCCGCCACAACGCGCGTTGCAGCCAAAGGCTTGGCGCGATACATATTTTTGGCGGCATGCTGAACGCGCGCGGGCGCATTCCGCGGGCCTTTTAGTTTGGCCGACGCCGCGTTCTTGTGCGAAGCCATATGTTGAGGATACTTAGAAAACACGTAGACCTACTCCCTCTACAACGCGTGCAGCATGTAGCGGCGGAAGCGTTCAATAACAGTTTGCGGAGCCGGCATGCTCCGATGCAGGCGTTCGGTAAAACGTCGGAGCGTGCGCAACTCGTTTGGCTTAAGCTGGCGCCCACCAAACGCATAGGCTTGATGGAGTTGAATCGCTCGGCGGTATTCCCACGGGTCGATCTGGGGGAACACCGCGGCAAAGGTGTCCAGGCAATCGAGCGGCTTGGTCTCGTCAAAGGCGTCGAGACCGCTTTGGTTCATCACAAGGGCAAGATAGCCGTAGAGTGCCGGCACGCATATATCCTGCTCATCGCTCTCGATAGCCCGCGTGCGCCGAACGCGCAAGACAAACCTGCGAACAAACAGAGCGAGCAGGGCGGCAATCGCCGTGCCGATCAAACCGACCCCAACTTTGGCCACATCGGGAATGTTATGCATTACCGGCACATCCTCGCGATGCTTATCCTCGGCCTGTCCTGCGACCGAGCCCGCATCGAGCGTCTTATCGTTGGCGCCGTTGCTCCATGCCTCGCCCACATCGATAATCTTATCGGCATCGAGCGTCTGGCTATAGTATCCAGGGGTGACCTCCACGGGCGTCCATCCCTGACCGTCAAGGTAGATCTCGGTCCACGCGTGCGCATCGGCAGCCGTCAAGTTGAGCGCCACGCCTGCCCCAACAGCAGCGGCCAGCTGATCATCTGCTGCCCGATAGCCTTCGACATAGCGCGCGGGAATTCCCTGAGATCGAAACGCGAGCGTCGCCGCCGTGGCAAAGTAAGCAGAGTTGCCCTCGTGCGCCGTGCCCAAGAACCACGCGACAAACGACGTCGCCCCGGTATAGGCTGGCGGGTTATCCGTCTGTCCCGCAAGCGAAGCCAACATCGTGCGCACGCGACTGATCACGGCTGTATCCGAAACAGTCGCCCCAGCATCCCAGCTGTCGCTCGAGAACAGGTATGCATCGATGGCATCCCGCTCCTCTTCGCGAACGTCCAAGTAATTATCGCGAACAAAAGCGGCGTACACCCGCTCGCTTTTTGCATAGTCGCTCTTGGAGGACGCCAGCCAGCTCGAATCTGCGATGACGTCATCCACCGGCACGTTATCGACGGTCATGCGATACGCCTTAGACGGCAAAAAGTCCATGCTTAGAATCGTCGAGGCGGTCAACATTGCACCGGTACCGCCCAGCGAGCGCAGCGTATAGGGAGCATAGGTGTATCTGCGGTTGGCGCCCGACGCATCGACCGAAATCTCAACCGCCTCGACAGGCTCGCCACCCTCGCGCTCGGCCTCGGTGTCAAACGCGGCGCGTTGCTCGGCTACCGTCAAACCGTTCTGACGCAGCCACTCACGCATGCCGGACCATTCGCCCTCGTAGGACATCCAGTCGCCGCGCCCCCAAGACATGCCATTAAAGGTCGTGCCCACAAAACCTTTCATGAGCAGATCGTCAGCGAGCGTCTTGCTGGCAGTAAGCGACAGCGTCGTGGACTCGCCCTCGTTCATGTGCGTCGCCTGCAAAAGGTCGCCCTCGGGCAGCGTGTCGTCCCCAAATCGAACGCTCTGAACCGCCTTGACGGCAGACGCCGACATGTCGGACAGCGCAGGAAGAGGCTGCACAAGGGCGACCGTCAGTGCAAAGAGAGCGCCGCATGCGGCACACAGGCCGCCAAGACCAATGAGAACCTGGGGTAAACCCACCGTAGAGCCCCGCAACTCGCGAGCACGGCGCTGGACAAGCCAGCCCGCAACGCCCAGCGCCATAGGCATCGCAGAATCACCGAGCTGCAGCGTCATGGAACCTGCACCGCAGATAGCGACGATTAAGAGCGTGGGCCACGAAACGCTCAAGTTGGAAAAAAGCCAGGCGAGTGAGCCGGCAAATATGCCGGCGAGCACCGCCAGCGACACGGCTTCGCACAGCAGACCGGCGTCTGCCACCAATGGAATATACAGCTCACAGATTGAGTTGATGCGAGCGATAACGGTATTGACGCACGCATAGAAGCCCCAGCGTGCCGAAGGAATCAAGAGCGCGCATAAAAGCGCTACGGACGCCGCAGCCAAGACAATCCAGAAGGAGGTCTTTTTCGACGCCAGCGAAACATCCAAAACGCTCAGCGCAACAGCCACGCCAACGGCAACGGCAAACATTACCCCCATGCACGTTGCACTCAGACACCGAGCAATTGTGCAGCAGAAGCCCGCAGACAGTAAAACCGCGGGAGCCACCGACAGGAACACGGCAACAACGCGGCTATTCGAAGCGACGCGCTCCGTCGAGGTAAGAGTCACAAAGTCCATGTTAGAGCTCCAGACTCTTCATACGGGCCGAGTCGCTCGATACCGGGCAATGGGTGATGATGTAGTTGGCGCCGCGCTCGATGCTATACGACTCGACCGAATCCGACACATGGAGCACCGACAGATCGGTCAGACGGCCCAAATCGATATAGACCTGCTCATCGACGCCCGCCGTCACCAGCACCGTTTTACTAATGCCCTTTGCCGCCATAAGCCTGGCATACTGCTCATTTGATGTTGGATGGGCAGGGCCAAGCGGCGTTGCCGTCAAGGCGTCAAGCATCTTATTAAAACTACGTCGATCATCGACGGGATAGGCGGACAGGGGGCCTTCGGGGGCGGCCACGACCACGTGATGGTACCCCTGACGCATAAGCGCCAGCGATATCGACGCGGTGAAACCCAGCACCGCAGAAAGAACCTCTGAGCGGCTCGACTGCTCAAAATGGCACGCAAACGCACCAAACAAGACGCCAATAGCGTGGTCTTGGGGGCGCGAAGCCTCACGCACCAGCACGTCGTCAAAGCGTGTCGACAGCTTCCAGTGGATCGACTTAACAGCATCGCCCTCGTGATAGGGCCTCACGTCAAAGACCTCGGAGGCGTCTTGGCCGCTTCGATGGGGGTCATAGCTCGTACCCTCTAAACCGGCAGAAGAACTCTGATGAGGATCAACCTGAATATCGAGTATCTCGGGATAGACCGTAAACAACCCGTGGAAGTCGGCGTCCTCGAGAGCGAGCGACATAAAGCCCATCTCATCGACCAGGCGCGCGGTGTCAAGGGTAATCGTGTGCGCACCGCAGACGGTCGAATCGAGCTCGAGCTCAAAGGTGGCGGGCCGACCCATCGCAGGGGCAAGGCTTACGGGACAGACCGTCCGCGTTCCCGTCAGCTGGTTGTATACCGAAAACGACAACTCAACGCGACCGCGAAACATAAGCGGGCGATCCAACGTGATGCGCAATGCAAGAGGCGCGTTTACAATACACGACCGGGGAAGCTCAAAGCCGAGCTTGAGCAAGGCAACGCTCGAACGGCACGCCGCCACCGTAATCACGGGCATGGCGATCAACGCCGCGGCAGCAGCGAGCGCGGCCGCATTGGCAGTAAACACAAACGTGGCGAGCAGGAGCGCGACGGACACGATATAGGTAATCTTGTTGGCAATCATGGGCGTAACGTAGGACGCAAAAGGTAAACGATCCGCTACGAGCGTCCGCGAACCTGACCCATAGACGGGGCGGGAACGGCAGCGAGGATGCGGTCGAGGACGTCGGCGGCGCCAATCGATTCAATACGCGCCTGGGGGCGTAAAACGAGACGGTGGGCGCAAACAGCCTTAAATACCTCGCGCACGTCCTCGGGCACCACATAGTCGCGCTCACGAATCAATGCGCAGGCGCGCGCCATGCGGGTGAGCGCGATAATGCCGCGGGGGCTCACGCCCAGCTCAACGAGCTGGTCATTACGGGTCTCCTCGCACAGGCGGACGATATAATCCAGCACCGTGTCGGCAACCTGTACGCCGCCCAGGTAGTTTTGGATATCGAGCAGATCATCGCAGGCAACCATGGGCTTAATGTCGTCGAGCGGGTTGACATAGCGACGGGCCTTGAGGATATCGATCTGGTCCTGGCGCGACGGATAGCCAACGGACAGACGAACCATAAAGCGATCGAGCTGGCTATCGGGCAGCGGTTGCGTGCCCGCCGAGCCCACCGGGTTCTCGGTTGCGATACACACAAAGGGACGCGGGACCTGATGCGTCTGCCCGTCGATAGTCACCGCGCGCTCTTCCATAACCTCGAGCAGGGCCGACTGCGTCTTAGCGCTGGTACGGTTAATCTCGTCGCCCAGCAGCATGTTGCAGTTGACGGCGCCCCACACAAAGCGAAACGTACCGGAGTCGCGGTCGAACATCGTAAAGCCCGTAATGTCCGAGGGCAGCGTATCGGGCGTAAATTGCACACGCTTAAAGTCCAGACCCAGCGCGCGCGAAAGCGCCAGGGCCAGCGTCGTCTTGCCGGTACCGGGCACATCCTCTAACAGGATATGACCGCCAGCGTAGATAGCCATGAGGGCCTTCTCGATCACATCGCGCTTGCCCAGCAGGGCGCGGCTCACTTCGTTGATGATGCTGCTTGACTGTTCGACGATCACGGTTACTCATTTCCTCGGTAAGCTGCCTCGGCCGTCGCGGCCGCCAGCTGTGCTTTCAAAACGTTCAGATCAATGGGCTTGCCCACATGTCCGTTCATGCCCACGCTGCGCGAGCGCTCAACGTCCTCGGTGTAGTCATTGGCGGAAAGCGCAATGATGGGAATGGCGCCGGCGTCCTCATGATTAAGCCCTCGAATCTGCTCCGCCGCTTCCCAACCGTTGAGCACGGGCATCTGAATATCCATAAGGATCGCATCGTACGTACCCGCGGGCATGCTCCGGAATCGCTCAACGACCGCTTGGCCGTTCTCGGCACGCTCGACCGCCGCGCCTCGTCTTGCCAGCAACTCAATCACGATCATGGCATTGATTTCGTTATCCTCGGCCAACAGGAATCGCTTGCCCTCAAACTGATAGGTAAACGACGAACCAAGGGAATCGGGAGCCGTCTCGAGCGTCTGCCCTTTGAGTTTAAGGTCCTCAACCTGCTCGGACGTGGCCAGGCGCAGCGGGATGTAGGCCGAAAACGTTGAGCCGCGACCGGGTGCAGTATCGACGACGATCTCGCCGCCCATCAGGTCGACGAGCGCGCTCGTAATGGCCATGCCCAGGCCCGTTCCGCCGTAGCGGCGCGCGATGGTGCGGTCCTCCTGCTCAAACGGCTTAAAGATTTTGCTGACGTAGCGAGGATCCATACCCTTGCCCGTGTCGCGCACGCGCAGCATATAGCTCACGCCGCCGTCTGCCTGGTACATCTCGCGCAGGGTTACGGTAACGCTGCCGCCCTGCTCGGTAAACTTGACCGCGTTGGATATAAAGTTGATGACGATCTGCGACAGGCGCATGCGGTCGCCCACGACAAAAACGTTTTCGCAGTCCTCCAGATTGACCGAGTACGTAAGCCCTTTGTCGGCTGCCTGCGAGCTAAACATGCGCTCGATCTCATCGGCAAACAGACGCATGTCAAACGGCGCATCGTCAAGGCGCACGCGCCCGCTGTTGAGGCGGCTCATATCGAGCATATCGTTGATAAGCGAAAGCAAGTAGGCCGAAAGCTGCGAGGCGCGAGACAAGTCGTCCATCAGGCGAGGCTCATCTGCATGATGCTCGCGGGCAAGCGAAATCATGCCCTCGATGCCATTGAGCGGCGTGCGGATCTCGTGGCTCATCTGGTTCATATAGTCCGTGCGCGCGTTGGCGGTCTCGACGGCGCGATCGCGCTCGGACTCCGCTTTGGCGATACGCTCGTTTTCGGTCGTCACATCGACTGCAGAAACCAGGTACTGCGTGCCGTCTTGAATGAGCGCAATCGTAAACCTAATGCTGAGCTGCGTTTTTTCTCCATGGGGCGCATGGTAGGAGCACAGAAGGTTCAGCGGAGTCGCGTGGTCCCAGTCCCTCACCTGTCGCTGTATGCGAACACGGTCGCTATCGGGAATAAAACGGTACAGCGTCTCGATGTCGTCGCCAATACGCTCGGGCGATACGCCAAAGACGCGTTCAAAATTTGGGGTGATATAGAGCGGAAGACAGTCGCTGGCACGCAAGACCAGCGCAACGTTGGGCCCTTGCTGCGCAAGCGCCTCTTCAAACAGTCGACGCGCTCGGTCCGCGTCGCGCTTCTCGTGTGAACCGAACAGCCCCAATATGCCCCCTTTTCATATTTCGGGGTTTAGTCTACCAGCTCAAAGGCACTTTACAGAGATAATACCCAGCTAAAGTTAGCAATTAATGATGCAAAACGCGCCCGAGGTAACCTTGCCATCGGGCGCGTTTTGTTATTCAGGCCAGATAAACTGGGTGCGGCCGGCCTCGCCGCCATCGATCAGCAGGCTCTGCCCGGTCATAAACCGGTTGGTCACGCCCACAAAGTAGATCCACTCGGCGATCTCTTGGGCAGTAGCCCAGCGCTTGAGCGGTGTGAGCTCCATAATCTGATTCCACAGGCGCTCGTCTTCCATCACGCAACGGTTGAGCGGCGTGATAACGCCGCCCGGGTCCACACTGTTGGCGATAGCCTGCGGCGCCAGACGGTTTGCAAGGTTCTTGGTGTAGGCGATAACGCCGCCCTTGCTGGCGGCATAGGCGGGAAACTCCGATCCCGTATGCCCGCTCGCCGACCCCACATTGACCACGGATGTAATGGCCGGCGCCGGCTTGGCGGCAAGCCCCTCCCCCACAAAGGCATAGCGCTCGGTCACGTTGATGGTGCCACGCAGGTTGGCGGCAATGTCGTCGGCCGAATCCTGCGTACCGGCGACGTTTACGATTACCTGGGGTTCAAGGTTAACTGGAAACGAGTCCGGCTCGCGGACATCAACGATCAGATGGCGGTAGCGCTCGTGTTCGATCGCCGCCGGCAGCAGATCAAAGCCCACGACTTCGTGGCCGTCGTCCAAAAAGCGCTGAACGCACGCGGCCCCGATGCCGCCCGAAGCGCCCGTGATCAATACCTGCATATTGGCTCCTTAGGCAGCCGCGTGACGCTCGAGGTACTCGGCGCCCACGTTCTCGCGCTCCCAGCCGCGCACGACCTTGTAGCCCACGGGGCTCAGGAAGACCTCGCACAGCAGCTCGGCGACGGCACCCGTCAGCGAGCACATAAGAACCTGCACCCAGGTCCAGCCAAAGAACGTGTGGCTCACCACAATGGCAAAGACCAGGTTGTCGATAAACTGGCCAACACCCGTGGACACATAGGAACGGAAGGCAAAGCTCGCAAAGTTATTCTTTTTGAGCATACGGCCGAGCGACTGGTTGAGCGTGGAGTTCACCACGGCAGAAACGAGCATTGCCAGCGAAGAGCCCAACACCACGTACCAGGTGCCGCCGATGGTGGCGTTAAGGGCGGTGTTGACCTCGATCATGCCCGTGTCATAGTAGGCGCCCCACATGCCGGGCGTGAGCGAGCACAGCCAAAAGCACAGGCTTACGGCCAGGTTGACCGCCAGCGCGAGGATAGAGATTTTGATGGATGCCTTGGCGCCAAAACGCTTGCAGATCATGTCCTGGCACAAAAACGAGACCCAGCTCACCACAAAGCCGCAGTCGAGCGCCAGATATGGCAGGCTGATAAGCTCTTTGTTGGCCAGCAGGTTCATCATGATGACGCTCACGAAAAACAGCGAAACCGTTGCCGCGGGAATGCTCCGCAACAGGACCTTGTAGTCCTCCATGACCTTCTTGATCATTATGTACTCCTTTGGTTTTAGGTTTAACGAGCAGGATATCGGACCCGAACTGCTCGGCCGCCACGGTCTTGAGGCGACGGTGGGTATGATAGCCGCTCACGCGGCGGCAGGCAAGCAACCGGCGCGGCAGCCCCGCAGGGCCACCGCGCCGATGCGTTAAAAGGCTACGTTGCCAAACTCCGACAGGATAAGGTCGGGGTTGTGGTCGGTTGCCCAGTCCACGTTCCACGGGCTCGTGAACAGCAGCAGCTTACCGCCGCGCATGTCCTCGACGCGCAGCGTGTCGCGCGTAAGCGAAAGGCCCGGGATATCGATGGTGTCGGGGTCGTTCTGGATCCAGCGAATGTCCGTATAGGGCAGCGGCTGGCGACGAACCTCAACACGGTACTCGGCCTTAAGACGGCGCTCGAGCACCTCAAACTGCAGTACGCCGACCACGCCCACGATGACGCTCTCCATGCCGGCACCCAGCTCGCGGAAAATCTGGATGGCACCCTCCTGGGCAAGCTCCTCCATACCCTTCACAAACTGCTTGCGCTTGAGCGTGTCGACCTGCGTAATGCGAGCGAACATCTCGGGGGCGAACGTCGGGATCTGCGGATACTGCACGTGGCGCTTGCCGGAGCACACGGTGTCGCCGATGCTAAAGATACCCGGATCGAACAGGCCCACGATATCGCCCGCGTACGCCTCGTCCACGATGGCGCGGTCATCGGCCATCATCGACGTGCCCGTAGCAAGCTTGAGTTTACGGTTGCCCTGCACGTGGAAGGCGTCCATGCCACGCTCGAACTTGCCCGAGCAAATGCGCACAAAGGCGATACGGTCTCGGTGGTTCTTGTCCATATTGGCCTGGATCTTAAACACAAAGCCGCTAAAGTCGTCGCGGCAGGGATCGACCGGCTCACTGGTGAGCGTATCGGTATAGGCGCGCGGCGTCGGGGCCAGGCGCAGGAACTCCTTGAGGAAGGGCTCCACACCAAAGTTGGTGAGCGCCGAGCCAAAGAACGCCGGGCTCAGCTTGCCGCAGGCCACAGCATCCAAGTCGAGCTCGTCGCCGGCGCCATCGAGCAGCTCGATGTCGTCCATCAGGTTCTTGTGGTTCTCCTCGCCAATAAGCTCATCCATGGAAGGATCGCCCAGCTCGGCCTCGACCTCGGCGACCTTCTTGGTGGCATTGGCGTGACCGTCGCCCTCAAAGGCAATGACGCGACGGGTCTGACGGTCGAACACGCCGCGGAAGTTGCGGCCGCTGCCAATCGGCCAGTTCATGGGATACGTATTGATACCCAGGACGTTCTCGATCTCTTCCATGAGCTCAAACGGATCGCGAGCCTCGTGGTCGAGCTTATTCACAAAGGTGAAGATGGGAATGTGGCGCAGCGTACAGACCTTAAAGAGCTTTTTGGTCTGGGCCTCGACGCCCTTAGCGCCGTCGATGACCATGACTGCGGCGTCGGCGGCCATAAGGGTACGGTAGGTATCCTCCGAGAAGTCCTGGTGGCCGGGGGTATCGAGGATGTTGACGCAGGCGCCATTATAGGTGAACTGCAGCACCGAGGAGGTAACGGAAATGCCGCGCTCCTTCTCGATGTCCATCCAGTCCGAGACGGCGTGCTTGGCCGAGCTCTTGCCCTTGACCGAACCGGCAGTCTGGATGCTGCCGGTATAGAGCAGCAGCTTCTCGGTAAGCGTGGTCTTACCGGCGTCCGGGTGGCTGATGATCGCGAATGTGCGGCGCGACGAGATTTCATCCGACAGGCTTGCCATGCGGATCCTTTCTTGCATTGAGTGCATTACGTCGATGTAACCGCACTATTGTAGCCGCGAAATCCCGCTCTAGGGCGCCTATCAGGACAAATTCATCAGTTGGGGCCTGGGTAGCCGGCCCAATCCGAATTTGTCTCTTGCGTAACTGTACATAGTGTATATATACTGTGCTTACCGGTTATATACACGTGTAGCCCAACAGCTAAGGAGCCGCTGTGGACATCATCCTATCCAATTCGAGCGACAAGCCCATCTACGAGCAAATAGCCTCGCAAGTCAAAGCTCAGATCCTTTCGGGCGCGCTCGCTTCGGGAGCCAAACTCCCCAGCATCCGTGCACTCGCGAGCGATCTTGGCGTGAGTGTCATCACCACCAAGCGCGCCTACGCCGACCTGGAGCAACTCGGCTTTATCTGCACCGTGCAGGGCAAGGGCTGTTTTGTCGCCGAGGGCAACCAAGAACTCTTGCGCGAAAATCAGCTCTGCCATATCGAAGAGCTGCTTGCGAAAG
Source organism: Collinsella sp. AM44-11 (assembly GCF_003467145.1). Classification (NCBI taxonomy): domain Bacteria; kingdom Bacillati; phylum Actinomycetota; class Coriobacteriia; order Coriobacteriales; family Coriobacteriaceae; genus Collinsella; species Collinsella sp. AM44-11. Next base: position 4,347 of record NZ_QSFE01000006.1, on the reverse strand, counting down.
CGGCGAGCCAAGCCGAAGCCTTGGGCGTCACGCGCGACAAGCTGCACGAGATGCTCGACCTCGTAGCCCCCGAAACCATGCAGTAGCCATCTGCAAGAAAGGCTATACCATGCAAAAGTTGCTAGAACTCAAAGGTGTATCGCGCCGCGTGAGCGACCGCTTTTCACTGCGCGACGTCACGCTTGCCGTGGAGCCCGGCCAGATCGTTGGCTTTGTGGGCGCAAATGGCGCCGGCAAGACGACGACCATTCGCGCCGCGCTTGGGCTTATAAAGCCCGATGCCGGCGAGGTGCATCTGCTTGGACAGCGCTGCGACGCCAACGCGCCCGACGAGACGCAGCGCCACCTGCGCTCCCGCGTCGGCCTTGTCCTGGACACGTGCCCCTTCCCCTCCACGCTCAAGGTGGGCCAGGTCGAGAAGCTCGTAGGCCCGGCATACCCCACGTGGAGCTGCGAAACGTTCGCCGGATTCATCGACCGATTTGGCCTCGATCCCAAGACGAAGGTCAAGGACCTCTCCCGCGGCATGGGCATGAAGCTGCAGCTCGCCTGTGCGCTCAGCCACAATGCCAAGCTGCTCGTTTTGGACGAAGCCACCGCGGGCCTCGATCCCATGGCGCGCGAGGAACTGCTCGACGAGTTGCTTGCCTTTGTCGCCGACGGCCAGCACAGCGTGCTGCTCTCGAGCCACATTACATCCGACCTCGATCGCACTGCCGACCGCGTCATCTGCATCGATAACGGCTCGATTGTGTTTGACCTGCCGCGCGAGGACATTACCGACCGAGCCGGCATCGCCCACTGCACCCAAGCACAGGCCGCAGAGCTTATGGCTTGCGTCGAAGGTGCCCGTGCCGCCCACCACGCCTATAGCGTGGACGTGCTCGTACCCAACCGTCGCGAGGCGCTCGAGGCCTTCCCCGAGATTCCCTGCGACCGGGCAACCATTGATGACTATCTTCGCCTCATACTGAAAGGGGTTTCGAAATGAAACGCGCCTTTATGTCTGAGCTTGCCATCGTCCGCACGCTTGTCCCGAGCATCGCGGGCGTCGGCCTGTTCATCTTCGTCGTACTGACCCTCGCCAACGCATCGGACGGTGACTCTGGCATGAGTGCCGGCGCCTGCGCGGTCAGTGCCATGTCGCCCATCATGGTCATGAGCTCGCTGGCCGGCTACGACAATCAAAACGGATGGGAGCGCTATCGGGCAACGCTGCCCCTCTCGCGCAAAGACATCATCTGCGCACGTTACCTCTGCATTGTTGCCTTCTCGGCCATCATGGCGTGCGCGACCGTGCTTTTGAGCACCATCACTCTTCCGTTCTTCGATCACACGGGCATGCCCTCGACGGGACAGATCGTCTTTGAGACCACAATAGCCTCCGCCGCATCGATGCTCATCTCCCTCATGATGGTGTTTCTGGCACAGCCGCTGTTCTTTCGATTTGGACACATGGAGGCGCTGCGCCTTTCCGTCGGCCTGTTTGCCCTGCTCGGATGCCTTGCCATGGCCACGCTGAGCTCCTCCAACCCCATCAGCAACTGGCTCATGTCGATTGCTGGGGCGAATCCCGATCCCGCCGTCCTCGGCTGCCTGTGCGCAGGAATTGCCGTACTGGCCCTCACGCTATGTGCAATCAGCTGCACCGTCAGCACCAAGGTCTATCGGGCACGCGACCTGTAGGCAAGCAAATCTCGACCCACGCGGGCCGCAATCGGTCGCAATCGCCCATCCGCAAATCCATGGCAAACGGCATGTCCCCGGCGTGCGCCACCGTACTACTTGCGCAGCGGCTTGGGAAGCGGAATGCCGGCGGCGATAACAGCGGCGATGATCATGCAGACGATGCCCTTGAGCGGGAAGCACATGAGCAGCAGGCCCACGACCATGACGGGCTGACGCATGACGGCGCCCATCGTCGAGGCGGTGCAGACGGCGACGCAAAAGACCGGATCTGCGCCGGTGAGGATGGCAAGGCCATAGCCCAGGCTCACACCCGAGAAGATAACCGGGAAGAAGTGGCCGCCGCGCCAACCAAGGTTGATGAGGGCGGGCGTCAGCATGGCCTTAACAAGACCGGTCGCGATAAGCACGCCAGCGGGAATGGTCAGATAGGTTTCCATGAGCACATCGGCCTGGGTCTCGCCGGCAAACATGGTGTAGGGCAGGACCGTGCCACAGATGGCGAGCGCCAGGCCGGCCAGCATGGCCTTGACGACCGGGCGCTCCCCTATTGCATGGGACAGTGCCTCGCTTGCATGCTCAGAGACAAAGTACAGCCAACCGCATACGGTGCCGACCAACGCCAGCGGAATGAGCCAGACAAGTTCCAGGTTACCCACCTGGGCGGCCTCGAACCTGGGCATGCCCATGCCGCCGCCCATAAGCTGGCCGAGCAGCAGATAGGTGCCCAGACCGCCGGCAATCGCGATGCCGTAGACCACGGTCTTTTGCGCCTTGGGCAGCTTGATGGTGATCTCATCGGACGCGGAGTCCTCGCCAGCGCCCTGGCCGTCGGCGCTACCGGCGAGCGGCGCCACAAAGCCAAACACGGGCGCGGTAAAGAGCGCCGCCAGCGCTGCCTGGGTACCCAGCAGCGTGAGCTGCCTGAACTCGGCGCCAAAGCGACGCATGCGGTCGCCGACCCAGCTGCACAGGCCCGCGATAACGCCGGTCAGGCCGGCCTCCGGTCCAATACTTCCGCCAAACAGCAGGGGCAGCAACGCCGCGAGCGAAAGCTTGCCGAGGTTGTCGTACGGGTAGCGTCCGTCTTGCTTAACCTTAGCCATCACCTGGTTGAGGTCATCGGTCTTGGTGCCTGTCATCTTTTCGTACAGACCGATCAGCAGGCCGCCCAGGAGGCAGACGAAAAACGGGTAGGGCAAAAAACCGAACGGACCGCTCGCGAGCTCGGGCGAAGCGACGCCCAGCATATGCGGGATCTCGGTCCATAGATAGTCGATGCCGTGCTCCATCGCAAAGAAAAACAGCCAGACCGCGGCGCCTGCAAACGCACCGGTCACGGCTACGCTCACTAAAAACAGCGCACGGTTTTTGGGTTTTGCAAGGTTATCCATCGGGGCCTCCCGTGGTCTAAATCGACAAAGATACGTTTTATTGTAGGACGGGCACAGCGCGGACGGGCCAGCCATCTACGCCTCAAACGGCACCGTTGGGCGCCGCACACGCGATGGCCCCAAGGCCTAGTTGTCGATAATCGATACAATTTGGTGCAGGTCGTCGGCAAAGTAGATGCCGGCCTGACGTTGCGAGCTCGATAGGCCTTTATCGATCATGTGCTCGAGCAGCGCCTTGAGGTCGTTGTAGTAACCGTTCAGGTTGTACAGAATGCACGGCGCGCTCAGATGTCCCAACGACACGGCCGACATGACCTCGGCAATCTCCTCGAGCGTGCCCGTGCCGCCCGGAAAGGCGATAAACGCATCACCGAGCTCGATCATCTTGGCCTTACGCTCGGCCATGTCGCTCGTCACGATAAGGTCATTGATACCGTCGTGCTGATACTCCGCCTCGATAAAAAAGCTTGGCTCCACGCCGGTCACGCGTCCACCGGCATCGAGCACGCTATCGGCAAGCGCGCCCATCAGCCCCAACTTGGATCCGCCGTATACCAGCGCGTGGCCGTTGGAGCCAATCCATGCGCCGAGCTGGCACACCGCAGGCAGAAACGCCGGGTCGTTACCGACGCTGGCGCCCAGATACACGGTGATATTCATATTCGGTCCCCCTCGTCGTGACGCGCGGCGCCCGTTCTAGCGTTGGCGTCGGCGATATTCGCGCACGCGGCGCGACAAGTCGGCGAGCTCATCGCGGTCGAGCTCTTCCAGGTGCTCAAGATCGTCCATAAAGCGCGCCATGGTGTCCTTTTGACGCATCTTGATGAGCGTATTGCAGTAATTCACCGCCACGCCCGTGAGCATGGCGATGTAGAAGATGCTGATGACGCTCAAAACGACGGTGATAGCGCGGGCGACCGGCGTTTCGGCAGGGATATCGCCAAAGCCGATCGTCGAGACCGTCTCAAAGCTAAACCAGAGGCCATCGCCAAACGTAAGGGTCGCAGGGTCGGACAGCCAGACGGCCGTCGAGCACAGCAGGTAGAAGATAAGGAACAGGCCGGTGATGCGCGCAAAGCCAGCCTGGCGCAACACGTCGGCAAGCGTCCTCAACTTGTTCATCGCGACCCCTTTTCCAGATGCCCCATCACGTTCGCTCGGTATTGTCCCACGCCTCCCCCGCAAACGGAACTAGTCATTGGGGACGTTCTTAAATGACTAGTCAAACCTTGATTATCGACTTTATCCGAACACCTCCCACATTCAT